>VGSW01000060.1 GCA_016874915.1 Deltaproteobacteria bacterium | reverse complement strand
AACTGGTAAAATATCCCTCGGAGGCGTCGCTTTCCAGATGGTGGGCCATCATCTTCAATTTGGCGTCGAGATCGTCCAGGCAATAAACCAGGAGGGCTTCCCGGGTCTTGGGGGGGACGGGGGAGCCGAATTCCAGGGACCCGTGATGGGAAAGGATGATGTGCTCCAGTTGGAGCAGGAGGTCGGGGTCGGGAAAATCCAAGGCCCGGGCCTCTTCCCGCACCATTTTCCAGCCCAGGACGATGTGGCCCAGGAGTTCGCCGGACACGGTTCTCTCCGGGGCGTAGGGGTTGGCCAGTTCCTTAAGTTTTCCCAGGTCGTGGAGAATGGCCCCGGCCACCACCAGGTCCGGATTGAGGTCGGGATAGACCGCCAGGGAGGCCAGGGCATGGCGGGCCACGAAGCAGGTGTGCTCCAGGAGGCCCCCCAGGTAGGGGTGGTGGTAGGACCGGGCCGCGGGGGCATCGAAAAATTCCACCTGGTATTTTTCCAGCAGGCGCAATACCAGGCCCTTGAGGGGGGGCCTAAGATTGGCGTCCGCCAGTTCCCACAGGTCCCGCCACAGCTCCTGACGGTCATGGGGGGTGGCCAGGATGAGGATCTCGGGGTCGAACCCCGGGACCTCCTTCCCTTGGGCCTGGAGCTCCGCCACTTTGACGATTTTCCGCACATTTAGCTGGCGTTTGCCCTGGTAGCTTTCCACCGAAGCCCGGATGCCCACAAATTCTCCGGCGGTGAAGGCCCCCGGGTGCCGGGCCAGGGCCTCGCTCCACAGCCTGGCCTCGATGATCCCGGTCTTATCTCCCAATTCCAGGGCCAGGTAGGGTTTGCCGGTTTTATCGGTGCGGTTCTCCACCCGGCGCAAGAGGAAATACTGCGCCACCTGGCTGCCTTCCTGCAAGTCCGCGATGAATCGGTGCTCCAAGGAATTCCCCCGAAGAATTAATGCCTTATCATACTCGGACGAGGGTTCCGGGTCAAGGAGGTGTCCCTTGACAAAATAATTTTCATAATTATATTTAAATCATTGAAAAAATTGCCGATATGAAAAATATGAACTTCCTCCAAGAAAAAACTTAACATTTTTATCTTGACGGAAATCCAAATATAAGTAGAATTATCTTTTTAATTCTACATTGCTGGCGATGAAAGCTACAGGGTTAAAAATATATGGAAAAAGAGTATCTTAAGAAGTTTTTGAATCTGGGCGGCTTGGGCGAATCTTTGGCCGCTTATGAAAAATATCCTTTCTCGCTGCCCGAGGAGGAAGCCGAACCCCTGGGTCGGGGTAATTATGACCTGGGCTCGGAAGAGGAACTGGAGGTCACGGAGCATTTGGAAGGCACCGCCTATGGCGGTGGTTTGGAACCGGCGGAAGATGAGATGGAAGAGGGTCTGGAAGCCGAGGAAATTCCGGAGCACGAAGGCCTGGTGGCCGCGTATTTCCGGGAAATGCTCCGGTATTCCATCCTCTCCCCGGAAGAAGAACGCAACCTGGGCCGCATCATCAAAGAAGGCCAGGAAAACATCTTGAAGCTGGTCTCCATAGTGGATTCACCCTTAGAGGAGATGCAATACCTTCAGAAGAAAATCTATACCTGGTTCCAGACGGCGGAGAAGAGCGCCCAGGCCAAGGAAAAGCTTTTCAAAATTATTCGCCAGAAACTGCACCAGATTATGAAGCATCACCCCGAGGCCCTGGAGGTCTGGAATCTGGCGGCCCGCATCAAGGACACGGAAGACGAAGTCAACCTGGCCCGGGACCAGATGATCAAGGCTAACCTGCGCCTGGTGGTGAGCATCGCCAAAAAATATCTCCACCGGGGGTTGACCTTCTCGGACCTGATCCAGGAAGGCAATCTGGGACTAATGAAGGCGGTCACCCGGTATGATTATACCACCGGCTACCGGCTGAGCACTTTTGCGTCCTGGTGGATCCGCCAGACCATCACCCGGGCCATTTACGACAAGACCCGGACTATCCGGATTCCGGTGCATCTCCAGGAAATCCGCAATCGTTGCTACCGGGCCTTCTACGACCTCTTGAAAGAACTGGGCCGGGAACCTACCTTAAATGAGATTTCCGAGCGCTCCGGAGTGGCGGAGGACAAGATCCTCATGGTCACCAATCTGGCGGATGAACTCATCTCCCTGGAAACTCCGGTGGGGGACGAAGGTGACCGGCTGGGAGACTTTATCCGCAACGATAAGGCCATGTCTCCCTATGAGGCCATCCTGGAGTCCCAATTGGAGGAAAAGACCGGGGGCATTTTGACCACCCTTACCGGCCGGGAAGAGAAGATCATGAAGATGCGGTTCGGCATCGGCGAGGAAGTGGAACACACCTTGGAAGAAATCGGACGGACTTTCAAAGTGTCCCGAGAGCGCATCCGGCAAATTGAAAAAAAGGCGCTGAAACGTCTTAAACACCCCACCCGCAAAGCGGCGCTGGAGGATTTTCTGGAATAAACCCAGACCTAGCCCAGCCCTGTGACCCTGAAAGGATTGGGGGAGGAGGAAGGATGGCGGGACTGAGCCCGGAGAGACTGGCGGAAGTTAAAGATCGGCTGTTGGAAAGAAAGCGGCGGCTCTGGCAGGAAGTCAAACAGCAGCTTAAAACCAACGTGGGCAACGGCTACCAGGAGATGCTGGCCACGGCCCGGGACGAAGAGGACCAGGCATCCGTCAGCCTGCTGGCGGAAACCCACCTGGCTCTCTTGGGCCCCAAGCGCCAGGAGCTGGAGGCCATCGAAGAAGCATTGAACCGTCTGGAAACCGGCGCCTATGGGGAGTGCGAGGTCTGCGGCCAGACCATTGAGCCCCGGCGTCTGGAAATCATGCCGGAGACTCCGTTGTGCCGCGGCTGCATGTCCCAACGGGAAAAACTGGCCAAGGCCGCAGCGCGCTGATTACTGCTGATAACTGTGAAATAAAAGGCGGGAGGTTGCATGCCTCCCGCCTTTTTGTCTTACCGGGGTGGGGATTTGGTTTGCTTGCCTTGGGGTTGCGGCATTGATTTTGACGCCTGGGGCTGGTTCGGGGTGTATTTAAAATTAAGTTGCCGGCCCGGGTTGGATGATGAAGTTGGCGGTTTAGCTTGAGCCGTGGGCTTTGGTATCGGTTTAGAGGCTGAAACCGAGGATTTGGAGGATGAAACCGGCGGTTTGGCTTGCGCCTTGGGTTGTTGCACCGGTTTCATTGCTGACGCCGGCGGCTTGGTTGGCGTTTTGGGTTGCTTGGATGAGAAAGTTGACGGCTTCTTCCCGGATTGGCTGGCGCCCCCGGCCTTTTTCTCCCGAAGCCATCGCTCCCTGTCTTCCAAGGCCCGTTGGGTTTGCGCTCCCATGCCTCGATATTTGAAGGCATCGCCGGGGCTGTAGTTTTGCGCCCCCAAAGGGCTATGGGCCATGAACAATCCCCATGCCGCCGCTAACGTCATGGCTCCCAGCTTGCACCACTTCATTGGAATCTCCCTTCCGGAAAGATAATTAATCATCTTCTCGGTTAGACTGCGGGTTGGGGAAAAATGTAAGGTAAACACTCCTCAATGTCAACATATTAATGTCCATATAATATTATGTAAATAACTAAAAAAATCTAAGGCGATTAATTTTCTCTTAAAAACATTGAACTCGGGCCTCCAGGCCCTTCAATTTTTACCCCTCCCGGTCATATTCCTTTGATGGTCAAAGGCAGCCCCGCCACCACCAGGACCACCAGGTCGGCGGCGGCGGCCAGCTTTTGGTGAAGCCAGCCGGCGCGGTCCCGGAAAGCCCGGGCCAGGGCGTTTTCCGGCACGATGCCTAAGCCCACTTCATTGCTGATGAGAATCACCGGAGTGGCAGTCTTTTCAAAAGCGGTGAAAAGCTGCTGGATGCCATGATCGATGCCGGCCTCCGTCTGTCCGTCCCAGAGCATCAGGTTGGAGAGCCACAGGGTGAGGCAGTCCACCAGGATGACCCCGTAGCGGCCCTGGGACTCGGTCAGGGCCGCGGCCAGATCCAATGGCTCTTCCCGGGTGTGCCACTCCGGCCCCCGCTCCTGGCGGTGCCGGGCGATGCGGGCCGCCATCTCTTCGTCGCCGGCCTGGCCGGTGGCCACAAATAGCCGGGGCGGGGGGAAGTTCTGGGCCAGGTTGAGGCCATAGCGGCTTTTGCCGCTTTTGGCGCCTCCCAGGATCAGGGCGCGTCGGAAGTCTCCTGAAACGGTTTGCCGTTTTCCGTTTTCCGTTTTCCGTAAGGACAAGGTTTTCTACCTTTTACCGGGGTTACGCCCCGGGCATGGTTTTTCATTGACCCGGAACTCTATTATTATTAGCATGAAAGGGTCCAAGAAACTCCAAAACTTAGTGTCGCAGGCTCTGTGATTATTTCATGACCGCCGGGACCCGGCCCCAGGCCAGGCCCTGGGCCACTGGGGGAAAAACTTATGGACTTTAATTTATCACCGGAACAGCAAGCCGTCCAGGGAAAGGCCCGGGCCTTGGCCCAGAAACAACAAGACCTGGCCGCGCAACTGGCCCGGAAAGGCCAGTTCCCTCGAAAAATCCTGGAGTCCTGGGCCAAAAAAGGTTTTTCCGGAACGGCCCTACCTAAGGAATACGGCGGGGCCGGAGGGGATTACATTTCTTATGTCCTGGCCCAAATGGAGCTGGCCCAAATCTCCCCCGCCGCGGCCCTAATCTTGCATGTCAACCACACCCTGTTCGGGGGCGCGGTGGCTCAATTCGGGACCCCGGAGCAGAAGGAAAAATATCTAATCCCCGTGGCCCGGGGCCAGGTGTATGCCGCGTTCGCCCTCACCGAACCCGAGGCCGGCTCCGACCCCGGTAGTCTTAAGACCGTGGCCCGGAAGCAGGGAGAGGGATGGGTCCTCACCGGCCAGAAAAATTTCGTCACCTCCGGGCATATTGCCCGGTACGCATTGGTGGCGGCGCTCACCGAGCCGGATAAAGGCGCCAAGGGTATCAGCGCCTTAATTGTGGACCTGGCTGACGCCAGCATTATCCTGGATCGCCTAGAAGAGAAAATGGGCCTGGAAGGGGCTGTCTCCGTATCCCTGCGCTTTGAAGAGGTCCTCGTACCCGCGGAAAACCTCCTAGGAGCGGAGAACCAGGGCCTCAAGGTGATGCTGGCGGCCCTGGACGCGGCCCGGGTGGGGTCTGCAGCCATTGCCGTGGGCCTGGGCCGGGCAGTTCTGGCCGAAGCCGCGGCCTATGCCCGCCAGCGCCGGCAATTCGGCCAACCCATCGCCCAGTTCCAGGCCATCCAGTTCAAGCTGGCGGACATGGCCACGGACTTGGAAGCCGCGGCTTTGCTCACCTTAAAAGCCGCCTGGCTCAAGGACCAGAAGCTCCCATACACCCAGGCCGCGGCCATGGCCAAAAAATTCGCCACTGACGCGGCCATGGCCGCGGCGATGGAGGGGGTGCAGATTTTGGGGGGCTACGGCTATCTGAAGGATTACCCCATGGAGCGGCTCTTCCGGGACGCCAAGGCAGGGCAGATTTACGAAGGCGCCAACGAAATCATGCGCCTCATCATTGCCCGGGAACTGCTGCGGGGCTAAGGGGCCGACTTTTCGGCCTATTTGAAAAGAGATACGGTTATGACCCATGAACGGCTGGAACAGGGCTTAATCCAGGTTTACACCGGGGACGGCAAGGGCAAGACCACCTGCGCCCTGGGGCTGGCCCTCCGGGCCGTGGGCCAGGAGCTTAAGGCGTACATGATCCAGTTCATGAAAGGCCGGCCCACCGGGGAAGCCGCGGCCGCCGCCCGTTTGGCTCCGGACTTCACCATCCGGGCCTTCGGCCGCCCAGGCCTAGTGAACCTTAGGTCTCCCGCGCCGGAGGATTTGGATCTGGTCCGGGAGGGCTTTAATCTGGCTCGGGGGATCATCATGGCCGGGAACCACGACCTGGTGATCCTGGATGAAATCAATCTGACCCTGACCTACGGGCTCCTCCCCCTGGACGAGGTCCTGGAGCTGCTCCGGCGCCGCCCCCCCTGGGTGGAGGTGGTGCTGACGGGACGGGCCGCGCCCCCGGAGCTCGTCGAACTGGCGGATTTGGTGACGGAGATGCGCCTGGTTAAACACTACTACCAGGCCGGAGTCCTGGCCCGCCGGGGGATTGAGTGGTAGGCTTCAGTTCCTATGGGTGCAATAGTTTTCAGGGTCATTGACAAAATCTCCCAGACTTCCTTGACAAAACCGGTCATAAATGGTTTATAAATAGATTTGGAATTCATATCGCCTTCGAGGATTTAAATGAAACGCACTTATCAACCCCATAATCTGCGCCGATCCCGGACTCATGGGTTTTTGACCCGCATGAGCACCCGGGCCGGCCGCCAGATTTTGAAGCGCCGTCGGGCCAAAGGTCGGAAGCGCCTTTCGGTCTAAAGGTTGGGGAGCCTCCCTGAGCCGGCCGGAAGCCCCAGGCGGTAGCCCTGCTCCCGTCTCCCATCCCTCCGTTAAAGGGACCGCCCGTTTCACCAAGGCGGAGCGGCTCCGCCGCCGCGCCGAATTCCTCCGGGCCCAGGCCCAGGGAACCCGGCTCCACACTCGTCATTTCGGCATCACCCTGGCCCCCAACGACCTGGGTTTTCCTCGCCTGGGGCTGGTGGTGACCCGACGTTTGGGCAAGGCCGTCCGGCGCAATCGGATCAAACGTTTGCTGAGAGAATTCTTTCGCCGCCATAAAACCCAGTTGCCCCCCGCGGACCTGGTCATCATGGCCAAAAAGGGGGCCAGCGCCCTGAGCTATCAACAGGTGCAAGAGGAGTTGGGCCGCCTTTTGGTCACCGGGAAGGAAAAACCCCGTGAATAACGCGGCCCTGTGGTTAATCCGGGCTTATCAGGTGTTGGTGTCCCCTCTGACACCCCCTTACTGCCGGTTTGCTCCCACCTGCTCGCACTATGCCCGGGAAGCTTTGCAGCGCCATGGCTTCCGACGGGGCCTGGGGCTGAGCCTCCGCCGCCTGGCCCGCTGCCATCCCTTTCACCCCGGGGGCTGGGACCCCGTACCTTGAGGTGTTAACATGGAAAAACGGGCTATTATCGCCCTGGCTTTAAGCTTTTTAATTTTCATTGCATTCATGTACTTCGGGGAGAAGCAGCGCCCCCCGGCGCCGCCGGCGACCACCGCGGATAAAGCCCCGGCAAAACCAGAAGCCCCCGCGCCGCCGCCTCCGGGGGCCGCCAAACCCGCTTTGCCGACTCCGCCGCCGGCCCCGGCCCCGGCTCGTCCCGCCAAAGACGTGGTGGTGGACACCCCCCTGTTCCGGGCGGTCTTCACCGAACTGGGCGGGCGCCTCAAGAGCTTCCAGTTGAAGAAGTACCGCCAGGAGCTGCAATTCAGCTCCATTTACAGCTTCAAACTGTGGGCGGTGGAGTTGGACGTCAACCGCTACCAGGACAACAGCAAGGGGGCCAAATTAAAAGAGCTGGTGCGGCCGGGCAAGAACCAGGAGCTGCCCCTGAGTCTGGGTTGGTCCGGGAAAAACCTGACCGTCCCGCCTCTTCTGCCTTATGAAGCCTCCCAGACCGAAGTCACCGTCAAGCCCGGAGAGACGGGCACCCTGAAATTCACCGGAGTAAGCCCCGAAGGGGTGGCGTTCACCAAGACCTTCACCTTCCGGGCCGACAGCTACGCCTTTGACTTGGCCGTCAACGTCACCAACCAAACCGGCGGCGTCCTGGACGGCCACCTGGACCTGGACCTGTCGGAAAATTATACCGGAGAAGACGCCAGCAAGTACCTCTTCCTGGGATTCAACGGCTCCATCAACAACCGCCTGGAGGAACTGAAATCCGGCGGCCTCAAGGAGCTCAAGACCTTCACCGGCAAAATCGATTGGGCCACCCTGGATGAGGGCTATTTCCTCACCGCGCTGGTGCCCACGGCCGCGCCCAAAGCCATCCTCACCGTGAGCGAAACGCTTCCCGGCCCCATGGTGGCCACTCTGCGGGCCCCGGTGGAGGGCCTGGCCCCGGGGCAGGCTGCCCAACTGGCCTATACCTTGTATTACGGCCCCAAGGACCTGGACGACCTTAAGATCCTCAACGTCGGTCTGGAACGCACCGTCAACTTCGGCTGGTTCGATATCCTGGGCAAGCCTTTCCTCTATACCTTGAATTTTTTTAACCGTTATCTCCACAACTACGGCTGGTCCATCATTATCCTCACCATCCTCATCCGGGTGCTCTTCTTCTATCCCAACCATAAGAGCTATAAGTCCATGAAGGAGATGCAGAAGCTCCAGCCCAAGGTGGCCAAGCTCCGGGAGAAATACAAGGACGACCGGGAGACCATGAACAAGGAGCTCATGGGCCTGTACCGCACCTTCAAGGTCAATCCCCTGGGCGGATGTCTCCCCATGGTCCTGCAACTTCCCGTATTCGTCGCCCTTTACAACGTCTTAGGCTACGCCATCGAACTGCGCCACGCGCCCTTTCTGCCCACCATTCCCTTTACCAACATCGTTTGGCTCATAGACCTGTCCGCCAAGGATCCCCTGCTCATCACCCCCCTGATCATGGGGGCTTCCATGGTGATCCAACAAAGGATGACCCCCTCCCCGGGAGATCCCACCCAGGCCAAGATGATGATGTTTTTGCCCATAGTCTTCACCTTCCTCTTTCTCAACTTCGCCTCGGGCCTGGTTCTCTACTGGCTGGTCAACAACGTGTTGTCCATCATCCAGCAGCATTACACCAACAAGTACCTCGCATAAGTCCTGGGGGAAAGTTAATGGAGTTTCAGGAATTTGACGGCAAATCCACCGAAGAGGCCATAGAGAGCGCTTGCGCCCACTTCCAGGTCCCGGCGGAGCAATTGGAAATTGAAATCCTGTCCGTAGGGTCCCCGGGATTGTTCGGCATCGGCAGCCGCAAAGCCCGGATTCGCGCCGCCCGGCGGGATGAAGGGGATATCGAAGAATCCGTGGTGGCCCAGGCCCAGGAGATTTTGCAGGAGTTCCTGGAAAAGATGCAGGAGCCGGGCCGGGTCACGGCGGAACAGGTGGAGGACCGCGTCGTGCTGCGGGTTGAAACCGAAGACGCCGGCCACCTCATCGGCAAGCAGGGCCAAACCCTGGACGCCCTGCAGTACCTAGTGACCAAGATCCTGGCCAAGAAGACCAAGAAAAAGGTCCGGGTCACCCTGGACGTGGAGGCCTACCGGGCCAGGCACAATGACGCCCTGACCCAGATGGCCTTGAAGTACGGGGAGAAGGTGAAGAAGAGCGGCAAGTCCATCGCCTTAAGCCCCATGAACCCTTACGACCGCCGCATCATCCACCTGGCCCTCCAGGGAGATAAGGACCTGAAGACCATGAGCCGGGGAGAAGGGCTTTACAAAAAAGTGGTCATTTCTCCCGCCAAGAAGCGGGAAGAAAAATAGATACAGTTCTCAGTTCACAGTTTTCTGTTTTCTGTTTTCTGTTTTCTGTTAAAAAAGATAAATAGCAGATATACGAAAAATTAGGGTGCGCTCGGCGCGCCATTTTTGATTTGTCGAATGTCGAATGTCGACTGTTAACTGTTAACTGTCAACTGAGAACTGAGAACTGACCACTGACCACTGACCCCTTTTATAACGACACCATCGTAGCCATCTCCACCCCCCTGGGGGAAGCGGGCATCGGCATCGTGCGCCTGAGCGGCCCCCAAGCCGAAGCCATCGCCCGGAGCATCTTCCGCCCCCGGAATCCTGACTGTCCCTGGCATTCCCACCAGCTTTACCTGGGCCGCATCATCGACTCTCAAGGCGCGGTGGTAGACGAAGTCCTTCTCACCCTCATGCGGGCGCCCCATACCTACACCCGGGAAGACGTGGTGGAGATCAACTGCCATTCGGGCTATGGGGTGTTACACCGCATCCTGCAGCTGGCCCTGGAGCACGGCGCCCGTTTGGCCCGCCCCGGAGAATTCACCCTCCGGGCCTTTCTTTCCGGTCGACTCGACCTGACCCAGGCTGAGGCGGTGCTGGAGGTGATCCAGGCCCGCACCGCCGCGTCCTTGAAAGTGGCCGCGGCCCACCTGGAGGGCCGCCTGGGGCGCAGCTTGCGCCAGGCCCGGGATGCCCTCCTGGACCTTTTGGCCCGGGTGGAAGCCGCCCTGGACTTTCCCGAAGAGGCCGAGGAACTGGCCCCGGAAGCCTTAGCCCCGGGGATAGAAGAACAAGTCCGGCGCCTGCACGACCTGTTGGCCACTTACCAGGAAGGCCGCCTGTTACGGGAAGGGCTGCTGGTGGTCATCGCCGGGCGGCCCAACGTGGGGAAATCCAGCCTGCTCAACTGCCTGCTGAACCTGGAGCGGGCCATTGTCTCGGAGATTCCCGGCACCACCCGGGATTTCATCGAGGAGTCCATCACCCTGGGGGGAGTAAGGGTGCGTCTCATGGACACCGCGGGGTTGCGGGAGGCCCAGGACCGGGTGGAGGAGATGGGGGTGGAGCGCACCCGGGAGCGCCTGGCCCAGGCGGATTTGGTATTGTACCTGGTGGACGGCAGCACCCTCCTGGAGGAGGCCGATTGCCAGGCTTTAATGGAACTCGCGGGCCGCGCGGCCCTAACGGTGATCAACAAGATTGACTTGCCCCTGAGGCTCTCCGAAGCTCAACTCCAGCAAATATCCCCTTTCCCCATCGCCGCAATTTCCGCGCTCACCGGCGCCGGCATCGAGGAACTCAAGAGCCGCATCGTGGACCTGGCCCTGGGCGGCGGGGTGAAAACCGCAGGGGAAATCATCACCCAGGCCCGCCATTACCAGCACCTGGGCCGCGGCCGGGACTGCCTGAAGCAGGCCCTGGCCCTCCTGGAACAAACCCCGGTCCCCTGGGAGCTGACGGCCCTGGAACTCCAGGAAGCCATCCGGGAACTGGGGGAAATCACCGGCGAAGAAGTGGGCGACGCCATCCTGGACCGCATCTTCGGGGAGTTTTGCATCGGGAAGTGATTGCCGGTGGATTTGCTTTGAATGGCCGGGAGATTTTCCCGGGCCGCTTAACATGGAAATCGCGGATTACCACTAGCCCGGATAATTCGACAGGCTGCAAAGAACTTGGTGGCACATCGCGACCTGATGCCGCAACCAAACTCAAAAAATAAACTTATTACTTAATCAGATCAACTGGATACATGTAAAATCTTTGTCAAAAAACAAGAAATTGAAGATCAGTAGCACAGGCTTTCCAGCCTGTGTAAAAAACACTCTGCTTTTTCAAGAATTGATATTTAGTCTATTATTTCAATAGGTTGCAGTATATACTTCGAAATATTCATGAATAGAGTGGATTAGGAGGTGACTTATGGCACGGCTTCTTATTCATCCAGGAGAGCATCTGGCCGACGAACTGAAAGCCCTCGGCATGAGCGCGAACGAACTGGCCAAACAATTGGGCGTGCCGACGAAGCGGATCACCGAGATCATCCGAGGCAAGCGTGGAATCTCGGGCGATACGGCTTTACGCCTCGGCCGGTGGTTTGGCACGGGACCGGATATTTGGATGAACCTGCAAAAAAACTACGAGCTGCGGTTAGCGGCGCAGGAAATAGGCGATGCTCTGCAAAAAATCCCGCAGTATCGCGTCGATGCAAAGACGAGCGACGATATGCATCCGTAGATAGCATCTTCCCGACCCAAAAGTCCAGAATTCAACGGCCTCTATTCTTTGATGCCACCAGACTGGTGCTGCTAGGCAGAGCATAGCGCAATTTAACGAGGAAATTCGCTAAGTTTCTGGGATGGCAAGATATCAGCAAGCTTTGCTTCCCTTTTTCTGCGGTTTTTTAGCCCTTTCCCAGCCTCACCTCGTTGACGCCTGCTCACCACCTACTGCGAACTGCAGGTTAGGGGGATGCATGGGGTCAGCTCTCTGGCCATCCCACCAAATCTCTTCCCCCTACCCCCCCAAAGCATTGAGCATGAGAGTGATGGGCTTGTCGTCTGCGCCCGGGCCGTGAAACTGGATGGGGCCGGGGAAGCGGTAGTGGTCCTCTACGGCCCACTTCTCCCGTTCGTGGGCCAGAATCTTGAAGGCCGGGCTGTTGAGATCCACCTTCTGTTTCTGGATCACCAGCTCCAGGCGGCCGAAGCGCTCTTCCAGGTGCATCAACGGGGCCAGGGGAATGCCGATGGGCTGCCAGTCCTCCATGGGCTTGTGCAGCTCCTTGATGGCCGCCATGTAACCGGTGGCCCCGGCATTAAGCAAGCTGAAGGCGGCATGTCCCAGATTATAGGCGTAGTCGCAGTCAAAGTTGGTAGGAAAGGTGCCCCGGCCGTCATAGCCGTAATAGTGGTTCTGGGTCCGGAAAGTCCCCTTGTAGATCCCTTTACCCCGCTGTTTACGGAGGTAAGTGGCCACCATCCCCAGGAGGATTCTTTCCGTGTTCACCAGGGCGTACTGGAAGTTGCCGTGGCTGTCCCGGGGCAGGAGCAGGCCCCGCTGGAGTTCGGGCGGCAGCCCCAAAAAAACCCGGCTGTCGTAGTCCCGCCAGATGTCGTTGTTGTCGATGAACTGCACCTGGTCCTCAAAAGAGAGCTTATGGAAAGATTCCTCCTCCAAGGCCTCCCGGTTGTAGGCGGCGATGATATGGCTGATCTTGATGATGAGGACGTTGATTTCCTGATTGAATTCCAGGATGCCCTCGGGGATCAGGATGGTGCCGTAGTCTTTGCCCATCCGGGCCCTTTCTACCACTACATCGGCGATGAGACGCACCACGTTGTGGATGGTCAGTTCCTTTTCTTCGATCTCCTCGCCGATGAGGATGACGTTGGGGTGGGTCTGGAAGGCCACCTCCAGAACGATGTGGGAGGCGCTGCGGCCCATAAGGCGGTTGAAGTGCCAGTATTTTCGGTCCGACTTGCAATCGGAGTTGAGGTTGCCGACCTCTGTGGCGAAAGCCATGCAGGCGGAGTGGTAGCCGAAGGGAATCTGCAGTAGCCCCGGCACCTGGAGGTCGCCGTCGATGGTCTTGGGGATGCCGATGACCTGGGTGCCGATATCCCGCAAGTTCTCGGCCAAAAACGCGGCGTTGGTGTTGGAGTCGTCGCCTCCCACCACCACCAGGCCGGACAGTCCCAGGGCGGTGCAAGTCTGGCGGCACTGCTCCATCTTCTCGGGGGTGTCGATCTTGTCCCGGCCCGTGCCCAGCATGTGGAAGCCGCCGGAGTTTTTAAAGTGTGCCACCATCTCGGCGGTGATTTCCAGGTGTTTGTTGGTGATGATGCTCTTGGGCCCGCCCAGGAAGCCGATAACCCGGTGCTCCGGGTGAGCCCTTTTGGCGGCCGCGAAGATGCCGGCGATGACGTTGTGGCCGCCGGGGGCCGGGCCACCGGAGAGGACCACACCGATGCGCCGGGGGCGGTCAGGGCGCTTTTCCTGTCTCGGCACAATCTCTAATAACCGGTTCTGGCTTACGAAGGGCAGCTGGTCCCGGGCGGCCTTAAGGACCTCCAACTCCATCCCCGGCATGGGGCGGGTGGCGCCGGCGCCGCCCTTGAGCACCGCGCACAAGGGAGGCTGGTAGGACCTCCTTTGTGCCCGCATCGGGGTCTCGTTACTCAAAAACGCCTCGATCGCAGCCTGAGTTTGATTAACCTTACCCTTGGTTTTGGCTTTCATCGCTAATTCTCATGGAAAGATCAAAAACTCATATTTTTAATGCACTCAATTAGTTGCTCCTCATGAAGCCATCATTTCTTTGACACTTTCCATCACTTTTATGAGGTAGTTTTCATCCCAACCTTCCACCAGTGTTGGCGTTTCCAGAATGCGTTTGGGGATGCGAAGCTGGCCGAGACTAAAGCCTTCCCTCTCCTTAAACCGGTATTTTTCCCGATGAATCTCTTTCCCGATGCCTATAAGTTCCTCCGGATCGAGGGAAAATCCCGATAACTGGAGGGCTCTCGCCACCACATCTTTTTTATAGATCTCCCTGGCAAAGAAGCAGACCACCAGGCTGGAAAGAATCTGCCGCCAATGCTCTTCCATCAAGAGGGCCTCGGCCAGTTCCCGGGGGCTGACCAGGTTCTTGGCCAGTATCTTCTGGTCTACGCTATAGCCGGCGTTATCCAGATGACTGTGCCTGGCGCCGATTAAGACCCCCAAGTGCGAAGCCGGTCCAGTGTGGTAGCCCGGCATCTCGTTGCCGCCCATAGCCAGGGCAAAATCCCGGCCGCCATAGAGGGAGGAGGCCCGGTCCACTCCCTGGGCCAGGGCCCGATAGAAGTGATTGGGCTGCTCCACTATGAAGCGAACCGCTTTGAGGTAAGCATGGTAATTGCCCCAGCCCAAGGCTAACCCGAGGGTTTCTTTCTCGGAGATATTACCTTTTTCCTGGGCTTCGGTGGCCCACGCCAGGATCACCCCGGTGCTCATGGCGTCCAGCCCCAGGGCCTCTACCTGGTCCATCAACCGCATGAGGCCCTTGGCATCGCTGCCGCCGAGCATGGACCCCAGGGCGTACATGGGTTCGTAATCATAGGAAATCATGGAAGTTTTATAAAAGTAGGGCTTCACCGAGTCCGGCTCCCGCAACGCCGCGATGTGAATACAGCCCACCGGACAGTGGGAGCAGGCCAGGCGCCGGCCCAGGTAGTGCTCGGCAAAGTACTCCCCGGAGATGTTGGCGGCCTGAGCCAGTCTCGCTTCCTGAAGATTCCGGGTGGGCAGGCCCCCTAGTTCGTTTAAGGGCAGGATGTTTTCCGCGGTGCCCAAGTCATGGTACTTCTTCATGAGGGGCGAGGTCACCGCGTTCTCGTAGATCTCTTCGTAGATCTCCCGGTATAGCTTCTGGTCGGTGACCTGCAGGGATTGCTGCCCCGAGATCACCACGCTCTTGAGCTTCTTGCTGCCGAAAACGGCTCCCAGCCCCAGGCGCCCGAAATGGCGGTAGGTTTCCGTGGTCACGCAGGCATAGGACACGAGCCTCTCCCCGGCCGGGCCAATGCGCATGATGGTCCGAAAGCCGGTTCCGGCTTCCGCTTCCCGGAGGATCTGTCCGGTGACAATGCCCCCCAGACCCCAGATTGAAGAGGCGTCGCGAAAATACACCTTGTTGCCGTGCACCGCCACATAGATGGGCGTTTCGCTGACGCCTTCTATAACAATGCCGCCGTAGCCCGCCATGCGGAGGGCCACGGCGCTGCGGCCGCCGCAGTGGCTCTCCCCCAGGTTGCCGGTGTGCGGTGACTTGAACATGGCCACTGTCTTGGAACCCAGGGGAAAGAGCGCAGTAAGGGGGCCCACGGCCAGGATGATGGGATTTTCGGGCCCCAGGGGATCGCAATCCTTGGGACAGTTCTCGTGAAGGAGTTGGATAGCCACCCCGGCGCCGCCCAAATACTTTTCAAAAAGCTCAGGGCGCCTCTCGGTCCGGAAGGATTTTTTGGATAAATCGATATGCAGAACCGTACTCAGGCTTTCATCACAGAGCATATTCCAGCTTCTCCTCTTCTTTTAACGCCGCGATAACCCCATGCGGGCAGAATTTGGCACAATAACCGCAGTGGCTGCAGATCATGGGCTTATTGATCTCGCTGTTCCAAAAAATGGCTTTCAACAGGCAGGTGGTGCGACAATTGCCGCAGCCATGACACTTTTCCAGGTCCAGGCGCACGCCGCCCCCCCGTCTGGCGCGCCGCAAAGCACCCGTAGGGCACACCTTGGGGCACGGGGGGTCGTCGCAGGCCCGGCAGACAACCAGATTAAAACCCCGCTCCATGCCGCCGCTCGAATGCACGAAGATGCAGCTTTTGGCCAGCCCGGCTTCGTGATGTCGCCTGGCACAAGCAAACATGCAACTCTGGCAGCCCACGCATCTTTCAGAATCAATGATGATTAATTTCATATCGGACATTCTCTCCCAATTTGCGTGTCTTTATTTTATATCAAAATGGCTTTTTATGCTAAGGCGTCCGGTCAGGAGACACCCAGGGGTACCTGAAAGGGCAGATAATTGACGAGGTTTCTTTGAGTGGATCTGATACCGTCAGCAGATATCTGCTATATCAAGATTAACTACGTAGCAGTTAGTGTCCCGATATATTCATCATAGTTATATTCCAAATCATAACACCAAGTTAATCCCATCAAAGATGTCAGGACCTGACTACACTGGGCGAGGGACCCCGCAGTCTTTAACCCGCGTCCCCTTCACGTCGTCTTGGCCAGTTCCAGAACTACATTTTGAGATTGGAGAAAATCAGGTAATAAACCCCGATTGCCGCAAAAAAGGCATAGGGACCCAGGGTTAGCAGCACCAGCCGCTTCTGCACCATCGGCAGGGCGGTTTGGAGGCTGGGGATGTGGCGGAAGGGCATGAGGATTCCCACCCCCAGGCCCGCCAGGGCTCCCACCAGCAAGCTGAGGTGGAGGGGATAGCCGATATAGCGGTATTCCCCTTGCAGGATGCAAAAGGGGCAGTGGTGGGTGGGCAGTTCGTAGATATACAGGGAGATGAAAGAGATCAAGGAAGCCATGGATATTAGGAAGGTCAATAAACTCACCCCGGCAAACCCGTATCCCCCTCTCCCTTTCCGATAAAACCTGACTCCCAGCAGAAAAGTGCCGCCCATGGCCGCGGCGAGGGCGGCTTGCAGGGGTTTCATGGGCAGGGCCGCGACCCCGGCGGCCACCCCTTTGCCCTCGGACGCGAACATAGACCCGCAGCAGGAGGTGATCACCTCCGGGGTGAGGCCCAGGAAATACTTCCCCTGCACCACCGTCTCGGCCAGGATCAAGGGCGCGATGGCCAGCAGCAACAGGTACTTCTTTTTGATCAAGGGATAATCATAGCCCTGGTTGTCCACGTAATTGACCACCAGCCAAGACCCCGCCAGGAGAAAGTTGACCACTTTGAAGATGGCGGCGGGATAACCCCAGGGGTTGGCGTTGAGGGACCCCGCGGCGCACATGGCCCCGGTGAAAAACGGATGGAGCCGGTCCGCGGTGGCGACAAACAGGATGAGGGAGATAAGCTGGAACGCGAAGACATAGACCAGGATGGTGGAAACCAGGTAAGTCCGCCGCTCCAGGGTCAACTGGGTCTCGCTGCCGCTCTTCAGGTCCCAGTTCCGCAGAATCTGCACCCCGAAATACGCGGCGTAGAGCAGCATGCCGCTGATCAGCAGGGAGCCCAGGAAGAGGGACAGGATGGCGGGTTTGAAAAACATCAGACTGTTCCTAAAAGTTGTTGTTGGGGGAGGGGGCTAAGGGCCGACGGCCCTTACCCCCTCC
>VGSW01000059.1 GCA_016874915.1 Deltaproteobacteria bacterium | reverse complement strand
CTTAAGCTTCATCGGCGCCCCCTCATGTTTGGTGTGTTTTTTCCCAAAATCACCTTAGCACGAGAACGCCTATGAAGCTTATATTTTTAAGAAACCACCCCTAAAAATGGACTTTTGCAAGAGGCTCACAAGTAACAAACTTGGAGGAAGAAAGATGGGTTCTCTCAGAAAGTTCTTGCCGGATATTTTGATGGCGGCTCTGTTCCTTTTTCTGGTGACCCTGAAACACCAGATCTGACGCCAGGAGTTCCGCGCAATATTTAAATAGTTTATTGTCGGTCCCTGGGGCACTCCCCAGCCTGGGCTTCAGCCCTTCCCGCCCTTTTCCTTGTTTTCCCCTTCCGGTAAAATCCCGATCCTTCCGCCCCCCGCTTGACAATGAAGGTGGGTGGGTATATTAAGGACTTGTGAAGTCAAAAATCATCTTCATCACCGGCGGAGTGCTGTCCTCCCTGGGCAAAGGCGTGGCCGCGGCGGCCAGCGGCGCGCTCCTGGAGGCCCGGGGCTTAAGGGTCACCTTCCAGAAGCTGGATCCATACATCAACGTGGACCCCGGCACCATGAACCCCTTCCAGCACGGCGAGGTTTTCGTCACCGAAGACGGGGCGGAAACGGACCTGGACCTGGGCCACTACGAGCGCTACACCACCGTAACCCTGGGCCAGGAGAACAATTACACCTCGGGCCGCATCTATTACAACGTCATCACCAAGGAGCGCCGGGGCGACTACCTGGGGGGCACGGTCCAGGTCATTCCCCACATTACTGACGAAATCAAGGAGGCCATCCAGAAGGTGGCCCCCACCGCGGACGTGGCCATCATCGAAATCGGCGGCACCGTGGGGGACATCGAGAGTCTCCCCTTCCTGGAGGCCATCCGCCAACTCAAAGGCGACCTGGGCAAAGAAAACGTCTGCTATATTCACCTCACCCTGGTCCCCTTCATCAAGACCGCGGGGGAGGTGAAGACCAAGCCCACCCAGCATAGCGTCCGGGAATTGCTGTCCATCGGGATTCAGCCCGACATCCTGCTGTGCCGCACGGAAAAGCAGTTGAGCCGGGAAATCAAGGCCAAGATCGGACTGTTCTGCAACGTCAGCCCGGAGTCGGTCATCACCGCCCGGGACGTGGACAATATTTACGAAATTCCCTTGCAGCTCCATGACGAGGGTCTCGATGACCGCATCGTGGAAGTGTTGAATATCTGGACCCGGGCGCCCCGGCTGGAGCATTGGGAAAACCTGGTGGCCCGGGTTCACCATCCCAAGGACCGGGTGGAAATCGGCATCGTGGGCAAATACGTGGACCTCAGGGAATCCTACAAAAGCCTCCACGAGGCCCTGGTGCACGGCGGCCTGGCCAACGAGGCCCAGGTGGTCCTGAGCTACATCGACTCGGAGCGGGTGGAGCGGGAAGGCCCCCAGGGGCTGCTGGGCCACCTCCATGGCGTCCTGGTCCCCGGAGGCTTCGGGGTGCGGGGCGCGGAGGGCAAGATGCAGGCCATCCGCTACGCCCGGGAAAATAAGGTCCCCTACTTCGGCATCTGCTTCGGCATGCAACTGGCGGTAGTGGAATTCGCCCGGAACGTGGCGGGGATCGCCGGGGCCCAAAGCGAAGAGTTCGACCCCGAAGCCGCGGCTCCGGTCATTTACCTCATGCGGGAATGGTACGACTTTCGCCAGAATTCCATCGTCCGCCGGGACCGGGCCTCGGACAAGGGCGGCACCATGCGCCTGGGAGCTTATCCCTGCGTGCTGAAAGAAGGCTCGGTGGCGGCCCAGGCTTACGAATCCCTGGAGATCATGGAGCGCCACCGCCACCGCTTCGAATTCAACAACGCCTACCGGGAGCGCCTCAGCGCCGCGGGACTGTGGATCACCGGCACTTCTCCCAATGGCGAGCTGGTTGAAATCGTCGAATTAAAAGACCACCCCTGGTTCCTGGGGTGCCAGTTCCATCCGGAATTCAAGTCCCGGCCCATGAAGCCCCACCCCCTGTTCCGAGATTATATAAGGGCGTGTTTGGATTATAAGCGGGGCTTGGGTAAGGAAGGTACCGAGATTTGAAGTTGAACGGTTTGGCGGTTTAGCGGGTTAGCGGGTTAGCATTTGACTTTAGCAATTAGGCATCAGTCATGAGTGCAATCCATCATCAAATTTTATTCTCGCTGCTCACCTGATTATTAATTTAGGCCAAACCGCTAACCCGCCGACCCGCCAAACCGCTCTTAGGGAAACCCATGACCCCAGTGCAAGTGGCCGATTTCTGGGTAGGGGACGGCGGGCTGGTAATGATCGCCGGGCCGTGCGTTATTGAGGACGCGGCGGCCACCCTGGAAATCGCCCGGGCCTTGAAAGAAATTGCCGGGCAATTAGACCTTCCTCTGATCTTCAAAGCCTCTTACGATAAAGCCAACCGCACCTCCATCGAATCCTTTAGGGGGCCGGGCCTGAAGGAGGGCCTGAAGATTCTGGCCCGGGTGAAGGAAGAAGTGGGTCTGCCGGTGCTCTCCGACGTGCACCAGGTTTCCGAAGTGGCGGCGGCCGCGGAGGTGCTGGACGTCCTCCAGATCCCCGCGTTTTTGTGCCGCCAGACGGACCTGGTGGTGGCCGCGGCGGCCACCGGCAAGCCGGTGAATATCAAGAAGGGCCAGTTCATGGCCCCCTGGGACATGAAGGCGGTGGTGGAGAAAGCCTGGTCCGCGGGGAACCGCCAGGTAATCCTCACCGAACGGGGTGCGGCCCTGGGCTACAACAATCTCGTGGTGGATTTCCGCAGCCTGCCCATCATGCGGGGACTGGGCTGCCCCGTGATCCTGGACGTAACCCACAGCGTCCAGCTTCCGGGAGGGCAGGGGACCTGCTCCGGCGGCCAGCGGGAGTTCATCCCCCACCTCGCCCGGGCCGGGGTGGCGGTGGGGGTGGACGGCTTGTTCATGGAAGTCCATCCGGACCCGGAGAAGGCCCGATGCGATGGCCCCAATTCGCTTTCTTTAAAGGACATATTGCCCTTGTGGCGCGACCTCAAAGAGTTGCACGAATTCTGCCGTGTGCGTTTCATGCGCCAATAATCTGCATCAATCTGTGTAATCTGTGTAATCTGTGGATAAGAAAATGTTCCGCGGTGAATTGACCTCCGGTGAATATCCGCTGGACGTGTGGGAGCGGGCTAAAAGGATTCGCCTGCTGCTCCTGGACGTGGACGGGGTGCTTACGGACGGCCGGCTTTACTTCGGGCCGGCGGGGGAAACCCAGAAAGTCTTCCACGTCCGGGACGGCCACGGCATCAAGATGGCCCAGCGGGGCGGCATCGAGGTGGCTTTTATCTCCGGGCGGCGCTCCGACGCGGCTTACCACCGGGCCAAGGAATTGGGCATCAGCCGTTTCCACGAAGGGGTGCGGGACAAGGTGGCGGTGCTGGAGGAAATGCGGGCCGCATTGGGCTTGCCCCTGGACGCGGTGGCCGCGGTGGGAGACGACCTGGTGGACCTGCCCTTGATGTCTCGGGTGGGCCTGGCCGTGGCGGTGGCCGACGCCGCCCCGGAGGTCAAGGCCGCGGCCCACTGGATCACCACCCTGCCCGGAGGCCGGGGCGCGGTGCGGGAGGTCTGCGACCTGCTCCTCAAAGCCCAGGGGAAATGGGAGGAGATCATCCAGCCCTGGGTGGTTTGAGGGGGTTTTCGGTTTCCGGTTTTCGGTAAAAGACGACAACGTTTCTTCTGCTCTGCAAGTGCTGATTGCACAGGCTGGAAAGCCTGTGCCACCAATACTTTTCATGATTTTGGGTGAGCCGGGGCTCATGAATGGCTCGTTCCCAAGTTGCACTTGGGAACGACAGTGGATGCCAAACTGAACTTGGCCGACATTTGCGTTCCCGAGCGGGAGCTTGGGAACGGATAAAGACCCACCCCTAATGGAGCGGCGGCTGCCTTCCATGTCAGCCCATGGCGCAAGGTTTGGCGGGCACGGAGGCCCGCCCCACCAATTTTAGAAAGGTAGGAGCTAGGAACAAGAATAAGAACTGAAAACTGATCACTGATTACTGATCACTGATTACTGATCACTGCTCACGGCTCATTGCTCATTGCTCACACCCCTACAAACCTCAGATAAGCCTTTACACTCCCTCCGTTGGCTAATATAATCAATTCGGCGGCTGAAAATATTATGGCTAGTATGAATCTTGCAGAGGGGCGGCCCTGGTGGCGCCGATGGCCGGGGTTGCTGGCTGTGGTTTTGATTTTAGCAGGGGGGGCTTGGGCCTGGTGGGGCCGGAAACCGCCCCCACCGCCGCCTCCTTCGCCTCAGGCGGAGCAGGCTACTGCCACCATGGAAAGTCTCTCTCTTACGGAGATTCAAGAGGGCGATAAACGGTGGGTGCTGGCGGGGCAAAAGGCGGATTTTCATAAGGACCGGCTGGAAGTCAGCATCCAGGGAGTCCAGGTGGACTTTTTCCGCCAGCAGGGCCAGCACGTGCGGGTCAAGGCCCAGGAGGGGCTGCTCAACACCAAGACCAAGGTCATGACCCTTAAAGGCCAGGTGGAACTGGAAAGCGGCGATACCGTTATCAAGACCAGCGTGGCCACTTATCTGCCGGGGGAAAGAGTGCTCCTGGCTCTGGAGGAAGTGGTCATGGAAAACCCTAAAGTGCGGGTTACAGGCAAGGAACTGCGGGTGGAGCTGGCGACCCGGAAGATGACCCTGGGCCGGCATCAACTGACGGAAGTAAAGGCGGTGGCGTGGAAACCCAGGTCTTAAGAATTTTGAGGATTTTCTCTCTGGCATTATCCTTGATCTTCCTGGCCGGGGGGGGTTCGCAAGCCCCGGCGCAAACCGCCCCGGCGCAAGCCGCCAAGAAGAAGAGCCCGGAGAAGAAGAGCCCGGCCTTGGCTGGCCCCACCCCGGTGAAGAAGCCCGAAGGCGAGTTCCCCCTGCACATCACCGCCGCCCGCCTGGAAGCCGACCAAAATGCCGGGTGGGTCCTGTTCACCGGCAATGTCAAAGCCCATTACGGCGACTCCACCCTCTACGCCGACAACCTGTGGGTTTATTTCCAGACGGAGTCTAAACCTGCGTCCCCGGCGCCGGGGGGGGCGCCTCCCGCCAAGGACGCCGGGGCCTCGGCGCTGACCGAACTGGGAGGAGAGAAAATTACCCGCATCGTGGCCCGGGGGCAGGTGCGGTTCGTTCAGGAAGACCGGGTGGCAACCGGCCAGGAGGCGATTTATTATAAAGACAAGGAAGAGGTGGTGCTCCTGGGCAACCCCCAGCTCTGGCGGGGGGAGAACACCCTGAAAGGCGAACGCATCGTGTTCAATCTCAAGACCAACACCATGCAGGTGGAAAGCTCGCCCCAGAAGCGAGTGGAAGCCCATCTTTACTCCACGGCCAAGGGCGTGGGGGGAAAAGGCGTGGGCGTCAAAGGGGAAAAGGGGAAAAGGATAAAAGGGGAAAAGCCCAAGGGTCTCTGATACTTAAGGGGAAAACCAAATATTTTTTCTTTTTTCCCTTTTCCCCCTGGTTTTATAAAAATGCACATATTAAAGATTCACTCCCTCACCAAGAGTTATGACAGCCGCAAGGTAGTGAACGGCGTGTCCCTGGAAGTGCGCAGCGGCGAAGTGGTGGGACTGCTGGGACCCAACGGCGCCGGCAAGACCAGCACTTTTTATATGGTGTTGGGATTATTGAACCCCGACGCGGGGGAAATTTTCCTGGACGGCCAGGACATCTCCCATCTCCCGATTTTCCGCCGGGCCCGGCTGGGTCTCCAATATCTGCCCCAGGAGACTTCGGTGTTTCGCAAGCTCACGGTGGCGGAAAATATTATGGCCATTCTGGAGACCCTGGAGCCGGACCCGGCCATTCGCCAGGAGCGTCTGGAGAAGCTGTTGGCGGAGTTGCGCATCTCCCATCTGGCCCGTCAGAAGGCCTCGGCCCTTTCCGGGGGGGAGCGCCGCCGCCTGGAAATCACCCGGGCCCTGGTGACTTCGCCCCATTTCATCATCCTGGACGAACCTTTTGCCGGCATCGACCCCCTGGCGGTGACGGATATTCAGAACATCATCCGGCACTTGAAGGACCGGCAGTTGGGGGTCCTGATCTCCGACCACAATGTCCGGGAAGCTCTAGGAGTCTGCGACCGGGCATATATCATTAATGAGGGCACCATCCTGGAAGAAGGCACCCCGGAGCGCCTGGTGCAAAGTGATCTGGCCAAAAGAATTTACTTGGGGGATACCTTCAAGTTATAATATCCTTAAGAAGCGCGCAGGTTACCGGTAAGGCGGAGCCATGGCATTAGAGATTCGCCAGAGTCTAAGACTCACCCAAACCCTCATCATGACCCAGAAGTTGCAGCAGGCCATCAAGCTGCTGCAGCTATCCCGTCTGGAACTGCTGGGGGAAATCCACCAGGCCCTGGAGACCAATCCGGTGCTGGAAGAGTCCCAGTACGAGGAGATGGAAGTCCCCCGGGAGGAACTGGCGGAGGTCCCCTATACTCCTGGGGAGGCCGCCGGCGCGGAAAAAAGCAGTGAAGGGACCAACGGGGAAGACCGGTCTTCCCCGGAAGAATGGAATTGGGATGGCTTTCTGAAAGACCGGCTCATGCCGCCGGCGATGGGAGAATACGAGGAACGGGAAGCTCTGCCCTTTGAAAGCCTCAATGCCCAAAAAAGCACCCTCAAGTCCCACCTGATGTGGCAATTGCGCATGGCCGGTCTGGATGAAGACACGGAGCGCATCGGCATTCTCATCATCGGCAACCTGGACAAGGACGGCTATCTGCGGACCACGGTGGAAGAGATCGCCGGGGAGGTGGGGACCGAACCGGCCAGGGTGGAGGAAGTCCTCCAGGTGATCCAGATTTTCGACCCCCCGGGGGTCGCGGCCCGGGACCTGCGAGAGTGCCTGAAACTCCAGCTCAAAGTGGCCGGCAACCAGGACCCCGTGGTGTGGGCCATCGTGGAGAACCACCTTCCCAATTTAGGCAACCGGAATTACCAGGCCATTGCCAGGGAAATCAAGGCGCCCCTGGAAAAAGTGATCCAGGCCGGTGAAGTCATCGCCAATCTGGAGCCCAAACCCGGGCGGGTGTTCGACACCGAGGAGCCGGACTATATCAACCCGGACGTCCACGTGGAAAAGGTGGGGAATGATTACATCATCCGGCTCAATGAAGACGGCTTGCCCAAACTGCGGGTCAGCAACTTCTATCTGGAGGCCATGCGGGAGCCGGAAAAGCTTCCCGACTCCGTAAAAAGTTATATCCAGAAGCACTTGGACAGCGCCTTGTGGTTTATCCGCAGCATTCACCAACGTCAGAAGACCCTGTATAAGGTCACGGAAAGCATCATCCAGTTTCAACGGGATTTTCTGGACAACGGCCTGGCTTACCTTAGGCCCCTGACTCTGCGCCAGGTGGCCGAAGATGTGCAGATGCACGAATCCACCATCAGCCGGGTGACCACCAACAAGTATATCTACACCCCCCAGGGAGTCTTCGATTTGAAGTACTTCTTTAACAGCGGCATCAACATGAGCCTGGGGGACCAGATTGCTTCGGAGAGCGTCAAAGAGAAGATCCGCCAGATCGTCCACTCGGAAAATCCGGATTCACCTTTAAGCGACCAGGAAATTGCCGATATCCTGCGCAAAGACGATGTCATCATTGCCCGCCGCACTGTAGCCAAATACCGGGGTATGCTGGGAGTGCTTTCTTCCAGTAAACGCAAGAGGCCGGGGTACCGCCGCAAGAGTCTTCCCGAAACCGTTGCGTCTTAATGAATCAGCTTCTCTTAGAGGTAACCCTGTTGGGGAGGAAGTATGCAGATTTCCGTAACTTTCAGACACATTGAGCCTTCCGAGGCCTTGAAGAATTACATCACCGACCGTCTGAAGAAATTCAAGCGTTATCTGGATGGGCCGGTGGAGGCCCATGTAGTTTTGGGACTGGAGAAATTCCGGCATCTGGCCGATGTCACTATCAACAGCAATGGCCGGATCATCAAGGGCCGGGAAGAGAACACCGACATGTACGCGGCCATTGATCTGGTAATGGACAAAATTGATATGCAGCTTAAGAGGGTCCGGGATAAGCTGCGGGATAAGGGTGACCGGAGCCGGCCCGCGGCCGCGATTCCTCCGGCGGAAGGCCCGCCGGCCCCCCAGGTCCGGCGGCGGCGGGTGGAAGTCCCGGCTTTCCAGGTGAATGATGCCGTGGAGTTGCTACAAAAAGGTGGCCAGGAGGTGCTGGTCTTCACTGATGTAGCCACCGGCGGTTTGAAGGTCCTGTACCGCCGCCAGGATGGCGCCTTGCAGCTGGTGGAGCCTGACCTCGGGTAAGTAGCCTTAGGAAGTCCATGAAGATCATCGAACTTTTGGCCCCAAGCTGCATTCTGTCGGATTTACAAGCCACTACCAAAAAGGGGGTGCTGGAGGAACTGGCATCCCCCCTGGCATCCGGCCCCCAGGGGCTGAGCCTGCCGCAAGTGGTGGAAGTGCTCCTGGAGCGGGAACGTCTGGGCTCCACCGGCATCGGCGACAACATCGCCATTCCACACGGCAAGCTGCCCCAACTGTCCCACCTGCTCCTGACCTTCGGCCGCAGCCTCAAGGGGGTGGACTTCGACTCCATGGACGGCAAGCCCTCCCACCTGTTTTTCATGCTCCTGGCCCCGGTGAATTCCGCCGGTCGGCACCTCAAGGCCCTGGCCAAGATTTCCCGGATGCTCATGAGCCAGACCTTTCGGGACAACCTGATGAAGGCCGTGGGGGCCCAGGAGATTTACCGCCTCATCCAGGACAGGGATGCGGAATTTTAGCAAAGGCAGTGGCCAGTGATCAGTGATCAGTGGCCAGTAATCAAATTTATTCTGATCACTGACCACTGATCACTGACAACTGATTAAACAGCAGTGCCTCAATCAGCCAACCCATCTAAGTCAATTTCTCTACCGGTCCTGATCATCACCGGGCTTTCCGGCTCCGGAAAGAGCACGGTGCTCAGGGCTTTGGAAGATATCGGCTATTTCTGCGTGGACAACCTGCCCCTGGAACTCCTCCCGTCCTTTTTGCAGATGCAGAGCCGCTCCCATCAGGATGGGCGCAAGATCGCCCTGGTCATGGACGTGCGCACCGAGGGTTTCTTGCAGAATTACCACCGTGTCTTTCGCCGCCTGGACCGTCAGGGATATGCCATCCACCTGATTTTTTTGGAAGCCGATGAAGCCGCGTTGATCCGCCGGTTCAGCCAGACCCGGCGCCAGCACCCCCTGGCCGACAAAGAGACCATACCTCAGGCTTTGCGCCAGGAGCGGGAATCCCTGGCGGGCCTGCGGCGCCTGGCCCACCGCATCATTGACAGCACCCTTTACAATCCGCATCAACTGCGGGAGCTTATCAAAGCCGAGTATTCCGACCTGAAACCTAAGCAGCGCATGTGGCTGCACCTGGTTTCCTTCGCCTACAAAAACGGCATTCCGCCGGAAGCGGACCTGGTACTGGACGTGAGATTCCTGCCCAATCCCTATTTTGTGGAGGACCTGGCGCCCCTCACAGGTGAGGATTCCCCGGTCCAATCGTATGTTCTGGACCAGCCGGAAACCCGAGCCTTCCTGGAGCACCTGTACCGGTTCGTGGATTACCTGTTGCCCCGGTTTCAGGAGGAAGGCAAGGCCCAACTGACCCTGGCCATCGGCTGCACCGGGGGCCAGCACCGGTCGGTGGTGATCTCCAAATCTCTGGGAGAACATCTGGCCCAGGGAAATTTTTCTTTGACTTTGAGCCATCGCGATTTACGGAGGACATTGGAGATTTGAAAACATGATAGGATTTTTGATCGTCACTCACAAAGACCTGGCCGAGGCCCTGATGAATGTCTGCGACCTGATTCTGGGGCGCCAGGAAGGCATCCTGGCCCTATCCCTGGACCCCGACGCGCCCCCGGAGGTCTCCCAGCAGCAGATACAGCGGGCTTTGGTCCAAGTAAACAACGGCAGCGGCGTGATCATCCTCACCGATATGCTGGGGGGCACCCCTTCCAACCTCACCCTGCCTTTCCTCCAGGAAGGGAAGGTGGAGGTGATTACCGGGGTCAATCTGCCCATGCTGATGAAGCTGGCTCAACTCCGGACGGACAAGAACCTGGTGGAAGTGGCCGCAGCCTTGAAACAGTGGGGCCAGAAGGGAATTGCCATGGCCAGCGAGGTACTTAAAAAGAAGTGAGATGAAAAGGTTAAAGGGTTAAAAGGGGAAAAGGGAAAGACCGGGTTTTTTGCCTTTCCCCTTTTAACCTCTAACCTGTTAATCCTTTTTCCCTTTTCCCCAGGTATTAAATCCATGACCGTCCGGCTCACCATCCGCAAGGCCGGCCTGGCGGATGTGAAGGCAGTCTGGGAAATTGAACGGCTTTCCTTTCCCGCTCCCTGGTCCCGCTGGGCCTTTGTAACAGAACTGGGCAATCCTTTAAGCCATTTTCTGATAGCCGGTCCCCAAACCCCTGACTCCCGGGAAGTTTGGGGATATATTATTTTCTGGGTGGCGGCCCAGGAGATGCACATCCTTAACCTGGCGGTGCATCCCCGGCGCCGCCGGCGGGGAGTGGCCCGGTTTCTTCTTACCGAGGCCTTGCGCCAGGCCCGGGAGGCGGGAGCCGGGGTGGCCTGGCTGGAGGTGCGGCCCTCCAATACCGCGGCCCGGACGCTGTATGAATCCTTCGGGTTTATGGAAGTAGGCGCCCGTTCTAAGTATTACCAGGACAACCAGGAAGACGCGCTGGTGTTGTTCTTGGAGTTGGACCATCATGATGGTTGAAATAAAGTTTCGAGTTTCGAGTTTTCAGTTTCGGTTTAAGACCTGCCTTCTGCATCTCCCTCATCCTTTTACGAGCAATTCTCAACTCCTGCTCCTGCGTATCCGGGGGGTAAAGATTAGGAGAAAAGGATGTGTCCCTATTTTCCCCCCTGTATTACTGGTACTGAATATAAATCGGCTTCGGGTTCAGCCTCAGCACTTCCTCTGAGGTCAGCAGGGGGTCCCCTTTCTTGGTGTCGTTGTGGTAAAAGAGCTTGAAGCCGGTGAATTGCACCGGCTCGGCGACGATGTAATCCCGGTACGAATCCCGCTTCAGCCAGGGGGCGCCCCAGCCGTCCATGTGCATGACGATCTGCACTTCGGGGCGGAGCACGATACTCTTGGAGTTGGTGACCATCTTGCGGGTGAAGCGGTGCACGATGAACACCTTGGGCGGGAGCTGGTGCTGTTTCACCAGGTCCGCCAGGTAGCCGGAGGCATAGTTGATATCCGCCGCGTCATAGGTGCCGATCTTGGTCCCCGGCTTCTTGCCGCTCTTGTTCATGTTGAACTCCGGGTCGATTCCCAGATGTACGTCGGGATTCTTCAGCAGCCACTCGAAGCGCGGCAGGAGGGTGCGGATGTCGTCATGGCCGGTCTGGATGTCGATGAAGAGGAGGGCGCCCGCCTCTTTGGCCCAGCCGTACACCTCGTTGACGACCGCGTCCGGCATGACCATCCGGTACTTGCCGGCCTTGCCCGGCTCCCCTTGCGCCACCACCGCGATCAGGTGCAGGGCGGGCTGGACCGGCAACGACGGGTCCGCCTGCTCCCATTGGGCTACTTCCCCCTGCAGCCGCCGCAGCATCTCGTTCTTGGGGTACTCGCCCAGCGCCCCCATGCGCTTGGAACGGGGGTTGCCGTAGTAGGCGACGATGCGCTTCTGCGGCAGGATGGACCCCGGTAGCGGCGGCGGGCCATTCACCGGCCAGCCGCGCTTTTTGGCATACTCGGGGTCCTCGCCGGCGAGGTACTTGACCTTGGGAGCCGCTGGTTCAGGGGATGGCGCTTGTTCTATTTCACCCGGCGGCGCGGCGGTTGTGGCGTCGTTGCCGGTGGCGGGGGCCTGGTCCGCCCCGGGAGTCGCCGGCGGGGGCGCCGGAGTAGCGCTGGTCTCGGCTACCTCGGGCGCCGGCGGCGAAGGCGGCGGCGCCGTTGGGGCGACCACTTCGTTCTTAGGGGTTTGGGCCGCCTCCAGGTCGCCGGGTTTGTCGTTCGTACAACCTGCCAGGGCGAGCCCCATCGCGAGGACGGCCGGCGGCAGAAACGCAAATATCCCGATGGACCATGGAAACCGCGGTTGCGTCACGAGAATTCCTTGAATGAAATATGACAGCTTGGGAGCGAGAAACGGGTTAGAGAAAAACCTTGTAATCCGTCTTTAAAACCTGAGCCAGGCGTTTGGCCATATTTTTGCCGATGGGGCGCTTGCCGTTCTCCATTTCGGAGAGATTGGTGCGCTTGACCCCCAGCAGGCGGGCAAGGTGCTCCTGGGTGAGACCCTCCCGCAGACGCAAACCGCGAATGGCGCTGCCCTGGTGCAGGTCAGGGAAGACCTCCGCCAGGGGGAGGGACTCGTCCTCCGCCCCCAGGATGGCGGAGACGGCCTCCTGAATTTTGCTGATTTTGTCGTCGGGGAGCCGATAGCGCCGACAGACTTCAGCAAAGTCTTTGGTAATCTGCTCCTTCGTGGGTTCCAACATAAGTTACCTCCAAACAGTGCGCGCCGGTGACTTTCCAAACAGCCACATAGGTGGGCCGGCCCGGCTTAATATGGCAATGATAACAGTTCTCCATGCCTTGGATTTTGCCGTAATGAGGCCACTGCCGTTGCACCGGGCCGGTGGCGCGCAGTTCCAGAGCCAGGGCCCTGAAGCGCTCCTGAATAAGCCGAGGCAGTTTCTGGTAATTTTTGACTGCTCTTTTACTGAGGCGCACCTGCCATGTCATTATTCTAATCTAATAAGTACCATTTTCTGAGACATAAGGCAAGAGGCGCAAATTTTTCGGGAGACCATATGGCAATTGCGGAAAAATCGCGATTGTGAAGAGAAGTTCGGACGCGGGCCAATACCCAAAATCCCGCCCCAGCGTCCGGTGGAACGTATCGAAAAACGGCCAGGGCAGTTAACAATAGTCGATAGACATGTTCTTGCAGCAGATGCCACAGATTAATGCTCAGACTTTTCAGAAAACGCCATTTTCCAACGCTTCTGCGGATTCCAAAAACGAACTTTTGCCGGGTCGAACTCGTCCGGGTTGTATGGATAATAATTAACCACATGCCCTTTAAGCCAATCAATCATCTCCGCATATTCATCGTGGTTAGGATCTTTGATGATGTCGAGAAGACGAAAGTAGCCTGGGGTACCTCCACAGTCTTCCGGAGGGCAAGCACGCTCTCCGGCAGTGCACTTTGGATACTTTGCTCCCTTTTCCTTAATGAGGATACCCTCAAAAAGAATCTCATGTTCCCAACCGTCACCAAAGTCGTATTCATACAGTGCGGTCTGACCTGGCTGAGTAAAATATTCAATGATAGGGACTTCCCACCCTGGAAAAACTTGCTGATCCTCAATTTCATCACCCGGAATGCCAATTTCAACCTGCTGCCTTTTGTGCGAATTGGAGAGCCGAAACGTATGAAGATGGTAATCAAACCATCCCATAGCATCCTGCAACGCCACGTGTAGATCCCAAAAGCTATATATGGCGGGCACTTGGATTCTTCGCCAAATCGGAGGTGAGATTCCGTCAAGAGTGACTTTAAACTGATAGATTAAATGCTTCTTACTAGTACTCATAATGAACCCCGATATCCTAATATGAAATTTTTGTAATTTACCGCGTCGGCTGATGAATATCAACCCCCTCCCTTATACTTCTCTCCCAGACGCCGCAGCTTTTCCACTTCCGCCTCGGGCAGGGGAGGCAGCAGTCCCTGAAGCCGCGCCATCTTCGTTATGGCTCGCCGGGTTCATTCGCTTGTTGGGCAGGACTCCGGGACCAGCTTGATTTCCAGGCGGCAGCCGACGGCGTGAGCATATTTTTTGAGGGTGGTCAGGGAAGGAGCATGTTTTCCACCGGCTTCCAGACGAGAAACCGCACTTTTGGTGGTCCCCATTAACTCTGCCACCGCTTCCTGGGTAAGACCGACGCGGGAGCGGGCGGCCAGCATCTCTCGGGCCAGGGCGTACTCCTCTGCCAATCCCTTGTATGCTTCTTTAAATTCCTTCCGCTTTAGGGCCTTCTTGAGGAAGGCTTCATGGTCATAGGCAACCGGCTTATAGTTCAATTCAGTCATTTTGTAACTCCTTCATCCTTTTCCGGGCAATTCTCAATTCTTGCTCCCGAGTATCCTGGGTTTTCTTCACGAACGCATGGAGTATCACGACGCGCTGACTGACGACGAAACAGTAAAACACCCGCCCGATGCCTTCCCTGCCGCGGGGCCACAACTCGAATAGACCGCCTCCCATAGCCCGCGAGTGAGGCATCCGTAGATTTGGCCCGAAGTCCATCAATAGCTCCACCATCCGGGCATAGTCGGCCAAGATGCCGTCCGGCCAGGATTCGATCTCTGCCTGGACGCGAGGGTGAAAGTACTCGATGGTATAGTTCACGGCTTAAAAGTTAGCAAATATGATAACCAATATCAACCGGTGCCCTTGTACTCTTTCCACAGGCGCCGCAGTTTCTCCACCTCCGCGGCGGGCAGGGGCGGCAGGGGTCCCTGGAGCCGCGCCGCCAGGACCACCCGGGCGGTGTGTTCCAGCTTCTCCATTTTGTTGTACGCGTCCATTACGTCCCGCCCCATGGTCATGGCGCCGTGCCGGGATAAGAGGATGGCGTCATATTCCCGGATAAACTCCCGGACGGCCGCCGGCACTTCGGCGCTGCCGGGGGTGGCATAAGGAGCAGTGGGTATCCCCCCCAGGGTAATCACTACCTCGGGCAGGATGGGTTCCAGCAAGTCGATCCCCGCCAGGGTGCAGGCCGTGGCGTAAGGCAGATGGGCGTGCACCACGGCCCCCACGTCCGGGCGCAGCTCATAGGCCAGGAGGTGCAGGCGGATTTCCGAAGTGGGCCGCCCCTCCCCTTCCAGCATCCGGCCCGTAAGGTCCACGGTGATTATCTGGTCCGCCTCCATGAGGCCCTTGTGGACCCCGCTGGGGGTGACCAGCACCCGGTCCTTAAGGCGCACGCTGACATTGCCGTCGGTGGCGGCCAGGTAATTCTTTTTGTGAAGCAGCCGGCAGACGCGGACGATTTCATGCTTTAGGCGGCTTTTCATCTAAATTTTCCCATTAACCACTAAGAACACTAAGAGCACCCCAAGATTCACTATCTTCTGGCGGGATGCCCGCCAGAAGAATGGGGCTTTGATTTTCTTCGTGTCGCCTTCGCGGCCTTTGTGGTTGAGGTTTGTATGTAATGCAGTTTTTAGTTAGTAAAAATTTGATTAATTAAAGGTAGTTACCTTAATCTCGAACTTTGAACCAAAGACCAGCCTCACAGGAGGCGGCGCACCAGTTTTAGGGCCTCTTCCCGGGTCGTTACGTCCCCTTCCCATTGGGCCTCCTCCACCGCGGTGAGGAGGTGCCGGAACCTGGGGCCCGGCTGCAAACCCAGGACTTTAATGAGGTCGTGGCCGCTGAGCAGCCGGGGCTGGAGTTCTTGGGGCTCCAGGCGTTCCTTTAAAAAACGGTAAGCCGCGTCGGCTAGGTCGGCCAGCGTCTGTTCCGAATCCGGAGGCTTCTGGGAACCCTGGGCCGCCAGGCTGTCCGCCATGGCCAGGGTGAAAAGGCCGGGCAGATCGCGGCGGGCCGCCCGCACCAGCCGGCCCAAGGCCCGGATGCTGAGCCGGCCCCGGCGAAACAGGGGCATGAGCAAAAAGGGGCGCATGTGCAACTGAATCAGCTTGACCACCGCCCGGCTCTCCTCGTTGCTCATCCTGAGGCGCAGGGCCGCGGCGGTGAAAATCTCCACCCCTACCTTCTCGTGATAGTAAAAAGTATATCGGTCCGGGTCCTGACGCCGCTCCTGGACCTGGGGCTTGCCCACGTCGTGGAACAAAGCCGCCAGCTTCAGGAGGACCGGCCGGGGAGCCGCGGCGGCATACCTCGCCACCTCCGGGGTCAGTTCCCCAAAGAAATCCTGGGGCCGCGCCAAGACTTCTTCCAGATGAGCCACGGTTTCCAGGGCATGATGGAAGACATCCAGGTGGTGGAAGCCGTCCTGGGCCACGCCCTTCATGTCCGCCAACTCCGGGAGAACCTGGTTCAGCAGGCCTATCCGGTCCATCTCCCGTAGGACCGGGGCGGCCCGGGGCGCGCCCAGGAGGAGAAAAAGTTCCTGGTGCACCCGCTCCCCCGCCACCCGGGGAAACAGGGCGACATACTGCCCGATGGCCCTGGCGGTCTCGGGGCTGATGACCAACCCATGGGTCGCGGCAAAGCGATAAGCCCGCAGCAGCCGTAAGGGGTCATAAGCTAGATTTTCCGGGGCCACCATCCGGATGAGGCCCTGTTTCAGGTCGGCCAGCCCGCCTAAAGGGTCTACAAGCTCCAAAGCGCGGCGGCCCAGCACCGCTTTTAAGTCCAAAGCCAGGGCGTTAAGGGTGAAGTCCCGCCCCCGGAGGTCTCCTTCCAGGGTGGGCGCCCGGAATTCCGCCAGGTCTAATATTTCTTTCCCCCACACCACCCGGGCGGTGCGTTCTTTTTCATCCAGGAGGACAAAGGTGCCGCCCAGGGTTTGGGCCAGGTCCCGGGCCAAATCCAGGGTCTGGGAGGAAACTGCCAGGTCCAGATCCGGAGAGGGACGACCCAGAACCAATTCACGCACCGTGCCGCCAACCAGATAGATTTCCAGGCTCCGGGCCGCGGCCAGATCCGCCAGCGCGAGGAGGCTGCGCCGGGAAGAAAGGCCTCGCACTCCCTTATCAAGATTCCGAAGATAATTTTCGGCCGGCATAGTGGCAATAATAATACGAGCCTGTTGCAATTACCCGAATAATCCCAAATTGTCATCCTGAGCGAAGCGAAGGGGCTAGATTCTTCGCCACCTACGGTGGCTCAGAATGACAAAAAATAACCTACCATTCCCACTTGGCAAACTTTTGCAACAGCCTCAATATGGAAAACCTGTTGACTTTGTGAAAGGCCGGAATGCCACTGCCTGAGTGGCACGGGCTGCCAGCCGCTGTGAAGGTCACGGGCAAAACTGACTGTCCACAGGCCAGGGGCCTGTGCCTTTATAATTTTCAGATTGGATGTGCCTTTCAGTATTTTTGTAGAGGTCTTAACTATAGGCAGTGACCCTTTAATGGTTGATAATATATTTGCCGCATGTTATCCTGGTTACCGAACTGGAGGTGAGCAGGATGGGCAAGCGCGGCAGAAAACCCAAATACCATCTGGGCGATGAAGCCTGTCCG
>VGSW01000058.1 GCA_016874915.1 Deltaproteobacteria bacterium | reverse complement strand
TATTTCAATAAGTTATTCTTATGGGAATAATTCCTGGTCATCCCGGTTGGTTGGACCCGAGTATATTAAGCGCTGCAAACGACCATGAAAGCATTTTCCATACCAAAGCTACACGCGATTGCCCTGCAGATATCCGAACCCCTTTTTTCCCGCCAGCCACTGGCTGAGCCGCTCTTGCAAGGCCTGCGCCTCGGGCGGCGGCGCCAACAGGTCATCCAGCACCTGGAGCAGTTATCGCCCTGGCTGCCGGGAGCGGCACTGAGGCTGTAATACCTCCACAGACCCTCCCGACGGTCGTTGACCAAACCCAGGTGGTAAAGATAGCGCAGATGGCGGGAAGCCTTGGACTGGGTGATGCTCAGAACCCGCATGATGTCGCAGACGCAGAGTTCCTCCTGGCCCTTGAGGAGCCAAAGGATTTTCAGACGGGTCTCATCGGCCAAGGATTTGAACAGCCGGGTTTCATTCTTCATAATGCCTTAATAACCGTTTATACGTATACTTCAACACCTAAGTTGAAAGGGAAGAGCCGCCGGCGCCACTCAAGAATAGATGCTTGTAACCTGACTTATAAATGATTACAATAAATACAGAAATCAATCTTGCAGTCTGGGAGTCAACTCCTTGGTCCCACGGTGTATCTTTAAGCCAATAGTTCTGGTGGCCCTCTGGGCGCTTTTGCTAGGGGTCGGCGGCTGCGGCAACGACAGCGACAAGGTAGTGGTTGACTTCAGCAAGACGGTCCCCGCGCTCCGGCCGGGAGAACGAGCCTCACCGACGCCTCCCCTGCGGGTGGCCGTCGCCGCCATGATCTCCCCCAAAGAAACCTTCGACCTCTACCGGCAGCTCCTGGCCTACCTCGGCCGCAAGTTGGACAAGGACCTGGAATTTGTACAACGCAAGACTTATGGGGAGATCAATGAACTTCTCAAGAGAGGCGAAATTGACCTGGCCTTTATCTGCTCAGGGCCTTACGTGGCCGGAAGGGAGCGATCCGGCTTCGAGTCCCTGGCCGTACCCGAAGTCCATGGCAGCCATTTCTATCAATCCTACCTGATCGTCAATAAAAACAGCCCTTATCATCGCCTGGAAGATTTACGCGGGCATACTTTTGCCTTTACCGACCCCGACTCCAACACCGGCAAGCTGGTGCCCACCTATTGGCTGGCTCAAATGCAGGAACGGCCGGAAACTTTCTTCAGCCGTATTGTGTATACGTACAGCCATGATAATTCCATTATGGCGGTGGCCAGAAACCTGGTGGATGGCGCCACGGTGGATGGTCTCATCTGGGAATTTTACCAGGAAAAAAACCCTGCTTTTACTTCCAAGACCCGGGTTATCAAAAAATCGGAGCCCTACGGCATGCCACCTTTGGTAGCTTCCAAGGCTCTCGCCTATGAATCAAAGGAACGGATCCGGCAGATACTGTTTTCCATGCACCAGGACCCGGATGGCAAACGAATCTTGACGGAATTGATGATTGACCGTTTTATCGCTCCTCAGGAAGAATGGTATGACAACCTGAGACAGATGTATCGGCAGATGGCGGGAGGAAAGGATACACCTCATGCGCCTTAGGAGTCTGAAGGCCAAGCTGCTCCTGGCGGTCAGCGCCCTGGTCATCATGAGCGGGATCATCATCGCCCTGTTGGTGACCCGCCAATACAGCGCCGCCCTGCGGAAAGCCATGGTGGGGCAGGTGGAGAACGCCGCCCAGACCATCGCCCTGGACGCCGCGGACAAGATCCTCGTCAACGACCTGGTGACCTTGCAAAGAATGTTGGACCAGCAGATTCAGAGCAATAAGGCCTTCGGATATATCTTGATCGTAAGGGACGGCCGGGTTCTGGCCCATACCTTCGAACACGGGGTGCCGGGTGAGTTGCTGGGCGCTAATGACACCATTGCCGGCGAACGGCCCCGATTGCGGGAAATTGTCTCCCAAAAGGGAGAATACTATCTCGATGCCGCCTGGCCCATCTTCGGCGGCAAGGCCGGGGTTTTGCGGCTGGGCTATTCCGAAAGCCAATACCGTCATCAGGTGAACCAGTTATGGGCGGAGATCGGCTTATTCACCCTGGGAATCCTGCTCATCGCTGCCATCGGGAGCCTGTTTTTTGTGCGCCGCATCACCCGGCCCCTGGCTGCCCTGGTCAAGGCGACCCAAGCCATTGACCGGGGTGAGGCGAACGTTCGAGTTGCCGTCCAGGGGGATGATGAAATCACCGCCTTGGCGTCGTCTTTTAACCACATGGTCAGCCGGCAGGAGGAATACACCCGGCGCCTGGAAGAGCAGGCCTCAGAGTTGGAGCGGGCCCACAGCCAGACCGTGGCTGCCTGTCAGGTAGTCCGGGAAATCAGCGGCCTGCGCACCCTGCAAGAGATGGGAGGCATCCTCCTGGGCAGGCTTCGCGATACGGTGCGCTGTGGCCACCTGGCCCTGATTGTTCTCGATGCCCCCCGAGATTTGCTGTTTGTGGTCTCGGGCGCGGAAGTCAAAAAATTTTCTGACAGCAATCTCATTCAACAAGTCCAGGAGCATCTTGACGGCATCAGGAAAATTACCTTCTCCCGTAAAAAACTTTTCAAACCTCCTCTGGTTTCGGAGGAGTTCCTGGCCACCGAAAGGCAGGCTCTCCTCCCCCTGGATAGGGACCACGTGTTTGGCGCGGCCGTCATCGCCTGCCCCGGGAACTGTGACTGTAACATGGAGGAAATCCAGCGGGTGGGGATGATCCTCAATCAGGCCGCGGGCGCGCTGAAAAGGGCCCTACAGTATGAAGAAGAGCAAGACGCCCTCAAGGCCCAGGTGGAGCAGGGGCAGGGATTCGGGGAACTCATCGGCAAAGACCCCAAGATGCGGGTGATTTATAAGCTGATCGAGGATGTAGCGCCTTCGGACGCCACCATCCTCATCCAGGGAGAAAGCGGCACCGGCAAGGAGCTGGTGGCCCGGGCCATTCATCTCCACAGTCCTCGTCGGGACGCGCCTTTTGTCGTCATCAACTGCTCTGCTTACCCGGTGACCCTGTTGGAAAGCGAACTCTTCGGCCACGAAAAAGGGGCTTTCACCGGCGCCTTGCGCCAAAAAGCTGGCCGCTTCGAGCAGGCCGACGGCGGCACCGTTTTTCTGGATGAAGTAGGGGACATTCCCCTCCCGGCCCAAATCAAGCTGCTTCGGGTCCTGCAAACCCGCAAGTTCGAGCGGGTGGGCGGCGAAGCGACCCTGACGGTGGATGTGCGCATCCTGGCAGCCACCCACAAGGACCTCATGCAGGAGGTGAAAAACGGCGCTTTCCGGGAGGACCTCTTTTATCGGCTCAATGTCATTCCCCTGTTGTTGCCGCCGCTCAGAGACCGGAAGAACGATATTCCGCTGTTGGTGGAGCACTTCCTGAAGCTTTTTGCCACGGCCAAAGGCAAGGGGGTCCAGGGAATCAGTTCCGAGGCCTTGCGGCTGCTCCTGGATTATTCCTGGCCGGGCAACGTCCGGGAGCTGGAAAACACCATCGAGCATGCCGTGGTTCTGGCCAAAGCCGGACAGGTGGAAGCCTGGGATTTGCCTTCCGTCTTTCAGACTATCTCCCCCGTAGCATCACCGACTCTGGCTCAGCAAGAAGGCAAAACCCTTCGGCAGATTCTGGAAGAATGCGGTTGGAATAAGAAGTTGGCGGCCCAGCGATTGGGCATCAGCCGGAGCACCCTTTATCTCATGCTGAAGAGGCATAAGATTTCCGGCTCCAAACCTGCCACCCATTAGGTCTCAATCTGTTCCTCGGCGTCGTTTTTTGTCCTCCAGCCCCTTTTCGCGCCGATTCTCGGACAAGGGTAACCTATTATATTAATTATATATTATCAATAGTGTCTTATTGTGTCGTGTCCGGTAAGCCTTACCGCCTTGGCGACATTATCAATCCCCCCAAAAATTCTCCAAGCCTTTTACCTTATATTTCAGTGAGATAAGGGCATCACACCTCAATTTTGGCAGGCGCTCCGTGAAAAAATCGCCGCCTCTCAGGCTTTGGCCTGAAATGTGCTCTAACAAATGCCGTGGAAAATACTTGGGACAGCCAGAGGGTTGGGGAATCCGGCATGCGGAGGCTTGGGGTGGTGGTAGTTGAGTCTGATGCTCACAATTGCCGGGAAGTCTGCGCGCTGCTGGAGCAAGCCAACGTGTCGGCCACTCCCCTGCATTCCCTGGAAGGCTTGCTTGAGCACCTGAAAAGAGAGCCCGTCAGGACATTGATCTTAGACCTGGATACCTTGGAGGTTGACAACAACTTCTTTCGAAAGCTCAAGAAGCAAATCCCCGACCTGCATATTTTATGTCTCTCCAGCCGGAAGCATCACCCGGGATTGGAAGAGGCTATGGGATCCTATATTTATGCCAGCCTGGCCAAGCCCTTAAATCCCGAGGAGCTCTTTTTCTGGCTGAAGAGCATTGCCGAAACTTAGCCTGAAAAGGTACGGGAGGATTCCAGGCGTGGAAATCCAATTGCGCCAAGGAGGCTGTTCATGAGCAAAGACCTGCCGACTGAAGATCTGTTGATCCGCATGCAACGGGACCTCAAGCGGACACAGAAGAAAAAGCCCGAAGAGGTCAGGTGGGGCATGGTCATCGACATTGCCAAGTGCATAGGCTGTCATGCCTGCACCGTGGCTTGCGTGGCTGAGAATAAGTTGCCTCCGGGCGTAGTGTACCGGGTGGTGCTGGAGGAGGAGGTGGGACAGTACCCGGCGGTGCGGCGGCGCTTTGTCCCCCGGCCCTGCGTCCACTGCCAGAATCCCCCCTGCACCAAGGTGTGCCCGGTGACGGCCACCTACAAAACCGAGCAGGGCGCGGTCATTGTGCGCTATGAGCGCTGCATCGGCTGTCGCTACTGCCTGGTGGCCTGCCCTTATGCCGCCCGCACTTCGGATTTCCGGGAATGGTACACCGCCAACACTCCGGAACTCGAAGGCAGGATCCTGGGACGCCAGGGCGCGGCCAAAGGCTATGAGTTGCACCCCGCGGCGGAGTACGGCCAGAAATGGCCGGAGAGAAACGGCGGCTCCCCGGTGGGCAACGCCCGCAAGTGCCATTTTTGCCTGCACCGCCTGCAAGTAGGCATGCTCCCTGCCTGCGTCACCAGTTGTGTGGGCCGGGCCACCATTTTCGGGGACCGCACCGATCCCAACAGCCTGGTTTTCGAGATGTTGGGGTCGCCCCGGATTTTCCGTTTGAAAGAAGAACTGGGCACCCAGCCCTCGGTCTACTACTTAAAGTAAGGGGACAGCTCTATGAAAAATGACCGTTATTTCAAGGTGTTGGTTGTCCTGGCCGTCATCGGTCTGGTGTTGGGGAGCTTTGGGGTAATCAAAACTCTGTTGTACGGTAAGCATGCCACCGATCTGGGGTCTTATGTGCCCTGGGGCCTGTGGGTGGCGGTTTATCTGTTCTTCCTGGGCCTCACCGCCGGGGCTTTTCTCATTACCATCCTGACCTATGTTTTTCGCGTCAAAATATTTGCCCCCATCGGGCCGTTATCGGCTTTCACGGTGCTGGTGGCCATTGTTTGCGAAGTGATCATCATCAGCTTTGACCTGGGGCATTTTGCGCGAGCATACCGCTTTCTCATCAACCCCGGCTGGTATTCCATGATTTTTTGGATGGTGGTGTTCACCAATGCCATGATCGTCATTTATGCCCTGGAGTGCTATTTCCTGCTGAGGAAGGATTTGGTCCAGTGGTCAAAGGAAGAAGGTCGCCCAGGGCAGTGGCTGTATCGGTTTTTATCCTTTGGAAAAACCGAATTTACGGAAGAGGATGAGATCGCCGACCATCGCCGGGTGCGGACTCTTTCCATCCTGAGCCTGCCGGTGGGTTTGATTTTCTATGGGCTCAACGGCGCCATCTTCGCCATCCTCTTGAACCGCCCCCTGTGGAACGGAGCGCTGACGCCGTTGTTGTTCATCGTCACGGCGCTCCTCTCCGGCGGGGCTCTCATTACCCTGCTCACCTATCTGTTCCGCATCGACGACGCCCTGGTGCACTATCTGGGGCATGTGGTGCGCTTCCTGCTGGTGGTCTTTCTATTTCTCCAGTTCGTCCAGTTCTTCGTGGGCTACCGCACCGCTTTGCCCATCACCCGGGCCAGTCTGGACATCATCGCTTTCGGGCCGTATTGGTGGGTATTCTGGGTCGTCCACTTGCTCCTGGGCAGCGCCATTCCTTTGTATTTATTGGCGGCGCATCATACCAGCGCCAAAGCGGTGGCCTGGGCCTGTTTCCTCATCGTCATCACCTTCATCGCGGTGCGTCTGAATTTTGTCATCCCGGACCAGGCAGTTTACAAACTGGAAGGCCTGGAGGCCACTTTCTATCACCACCGGCTGAGAACCACAGAGTATTTCCCCAATCTGACGGAGTGGCTGGTCAGTCTCTGGGTCTTTTCTTTGGGGATGCTGGCCTTCTTGCTGGGGTCCCGCTGGTTGCCGGTGATCGCCGCCGGGAAAGGAGAAGAGGCTCATGTCTGAAAAGAAAAATAAAGGAATCCTGGAAATCCTGGACACCAAGATGGACCGCCGGGGGTTTGTCAAGTGCTCTGCCTTCCTGGGGGGCTCATTGGTCGCAGCCACCTATCTGGGCCGCTTCGCCCAGGCCGCAGTGGGGCAGGATTGGCACATTTTGGATGTCGGCGACGCCTACATTCAGCATCTTCCGGAGAACCAAATTTACTCCGTCTGTCAGCAGTGCAACACCAACTGCGGCATCAAGGTGAAGTTCGTGGACGGGCTGGTGGCCAAGATCGACGGCAATCCCTACAGCCCCTGGACCATGACACCGCAAATTCCATACAAGACCCCCATTGCTGAGGCAGCCACCATCGAAGGCTCCCTGTGTCCCAAGGGCCAGGCGGGCATCCAGGCGCTCTATGACCCGTACCGCATCGTCAAGGTTCTGAAACGGGCCGGCAAACGGGGTGAAAACAAGTGGCAGACCATCCCCTTCGACCAGGCTATTACCGAGATCGTCAATGGCGGCAATCTCTTCGGCGAAGGAAACGTCGAGGGCTTGAAGGATATCTGCATTCTGAAAGACCCCAAAATCGCCAAGGAACTGGCTGAAGACGCACAGCAGGTCGCGGCCAAAAAGATGGACCTGGCCGCGTTTAAGGAAAAACACAAAGACAATCTGAAGTATCTCATTGACCCGGACCATCCTGATCTGGGCCCCAAGAACAATCAATTCTGCTTCAACTGGGGACGTTTGAAAGCGGGCCGGGGGGAGATGTTAAAACGCCTGGTAGCCGCCCTGGGGTCGGTGAACGCCCACGGTCACACCACTGTATGCCAGGGGTCGCTCTATTTTACCTGCAAGGCCATGAGCGACCAATTCGCGGAAGGAAAATTCACCGGCGGCAGCAAATTCTACTGGCAGGCGGACACCGGCAATGCGTCCTTCATCCTTTTTGTAGGGGCCAATCCCTATGAGGCCAACTATGGACCGCCTCTCAGGGCCCAAAAGGTGACCGAAAACATTGTGGACGGCGCCATGCGCATCGCAGTGGTGGACCCCCGCTGCTCCAAAACCGCGGCCAGGGCCTGGAGGTGGCTGCCCATCAAGTCGAACGGGGTGGGGGCTTTGGGCATGGGCCTGATGCAGTGGATCATCGAAAATCAGCGCTACGATGCCCGCTACCTGGCCAACGCCAATAAGGCTGCGGCGACGGCCGATAAAGAGCCTACCTGGACGCAAGCCGCCTGGCTGGTGAAGATCAACCCCGACGGCGCCCCCGGTGTTTTCTTAAGAGGCTCGGATATCGGCCTGCCTAAGGAGAAGCGCCCCAAAAAAGAAGGGGGCGAGTGGGAATTCGATGCCTTTGTGGTTCTCCAAGACGGCCAACCGGTGCCCTTTGACCCCAACAGCGAAACCGCGGCCGTGGAGGGGGATCTCCTGGTGGACGCCGAGGTCAAAGGCCATAAGGTCAAGAGTGTTCTGCAGATTTACAAGGAAGCCGCCGGCGCCAAAAAGCTGGCCGAATGGGCTCAACTGGCCGGGGTCCAGGAGGGGGATATTATCGACCTGGCCCGGGAATTCACCAACCACGGCAAACGGGCGGTGGCCGACATTCACCGGGGCGTCTCCCAGCACACCTCGGGGTTTTATAACGTCCTCATTTACATGACCCTGAACGTGCTCCTGGGGAACCACGACTGGCAGGGGGGCCTGTCCAAGGGAACCACTTACAACATCGACGGCGACAGGGAAGGCAAACCGTTTAACCTGAAAAAGCATCCCGGCAAGATCAAGACCTGGGGCGTGGACATCATCCGGGGGGGCATGAAGTATGACAAGTCCACCCTGTTCACCAAGTTCCCCGCCAAGCGGCCCTGGTATCCCTTCGCCAGTGATATCTACCAGGAGGTCATCCCCAGCATGGGGGATGCTTACCCCTATCAAATCAAAGCGTTGTTTTTTTACATGGCCTCCCAGATCTACGCCTTGCCGGCGGGACATGAGCTCATCGCCATCATGTCCGATCCCAAGAAAATTCCCTTGATTTTCGCCTCGGACATCGTCATCGGCGAGGCCTCCATGTACGCCGATTATATCTTCCCTGATATCACCTTCTTGGAAAGGTGGGAGTTTTCCGGCTCGCACCCTTCCGTCACCCCCAAGGTGGCCCCCTTCCGGCAGCCCGCCTCCGCGCCTCTCACCGACACCGTCACGGTGTATGGGGAAAAGATGCCGCTGTCCACCGAATCCCTGGTCCTGGGGATCGCCGAAAAGATGAAGCTGCCGGGGTTCGGGGAGAATGCCTTCGGTCCCGGTTTGCACCTGAAGCGGGACGAGGATATGTACCTGCGCATGGTGGCCAATATCGCCTTTGGCGACAAATCCGACGGCTCCGAAAAAGTGCCCGCGGCCGGCCCGGAAGAACTGAAAATCCTGGAGCAGGCCAGACGCCACCTGCCGCCCACGGTCTATGACCTCAAGCGCTGGCGGGCCGTGGTGGGCGAGAAATGGTGGCCCCAGGTGGCCTATGTCCTGAACCGGGGCGGCCGCTTCCAGGAATACCAGAAGGCCTACAAAGACGGCCAACTGGCCAACAGATACGGCAAAATGGTGGGCATCTATTTCGACAACCTGGTGACCGCCAAGAACTCCATGACCGGCAAGCCTTATGTGGGCCACGGCCATTTCATCGAGGGCCCCACCGATGTTCTGGGGCGCAAACTGAATGACGAGGCCAAGGGTTATGACCTGACCCTCCTCACCTATAAGCACATCACCCAGACCAAGTCCCGGACCGCAGGCAATTACTGGACCAAGGCAGTGTACCCCTATAACACCATCGACATCTCCCCCCCAGACGCCAGGCGCCTGAATTTGGCCGACGGCGACCAGGTGAAAGTGGTGTCACCCTCCAACGAGGAGGGGGCCTGGAATCTCGCTCCGGGAAATCAGAAACTCATGATTGGCAAGGTCCGCATAACCGAGGGTATCAGGCCGGGGACCATCGCCTTCTCCCTGGGGGGCGGCCATTGGGCCTATGGCGCGGGCGAGGTGGTTATCGACGGCGTCAGGGTGCCGGCCGATCCCCGGCGGGCCACGGGCATTCATGCCAACGCGGCCATGCGGGTGGACCCGGTGCTTAAGAACACTGGCCTGGTGGATGTGGTGGGCGGCAGCGCCGTCTTCTACCAGTCCCAGGTAAGACTGGTGAAGGTCTGAGGCAGGAGTTGTCCAAGATGGAGGAGTCCGTTAGCGCCAAGACCTCAATGCAAATCTTTGAGGATTTGCTGGCCGGTTCGGTGGCGGCCCACGGCCATCTCTGTCCGGGCCAGGTGGTGGGGGTGCGCCTGGCCATGTTGGGCCTTCGGCTTCTGGGTTTCCAGGCTCCGCCGACGCACCCCCAACTGAAGCAGCTCATCGTCTTCGTGGAAATGGACCGCTGCACCGGGGACGCGGTGGCTTACGTGACCAACGCCAAGCTGGGACGGCGGTCCCTCAAGTTTATGGATTACGGCATCATGGCCGCCACCTTCCTGAACCTGGCCACAGATGAGGCTTTCCGGATCATCTCCACCGAAGAGTCCCGGGAACTGGCGGCCCTCTATGCGCCGGGTGAACCGGACCGGCGGCGGCGGCAAACCACAGCCTACAAAGTCATGCCGGACAGCGTGCTGTTTCGGGTCCAGGAGGTTAAGGTGGACCTCACTCCCTTTGACCTCCCCGGCCCCACCCGCCGCAAGGCCACCTGCATGAAGTGCGGCCAGGTGGTGCGGGACAACCGGGAAGTAAGGCAGAACGGTTTCGTATTTTGCCGACCTTGCGCAGCGGGGGCTTATTTTACCGGGGCCCGGGAGATCGCCTGGCCGGAGATGAACTGGTCGCCCTCATTCAGCCCTGATCCAACCGGGCCCCATGGCTCTGAAGCAACCGGCTTGCACCCCTGACCGGGTGAGGCCGCGGGGAAAAGCGATGCTGAAAACCGTGAAATTGGAAGAGGCTGTGGGACTTAAGCTGGCCCATGACATCACCGAAATCCGTCCCGGGGAGTTTAAGGGGCCGGCGTTCCGGAAGGGGCACACCGTCTGCGACGAAGATATCTGCCGCATGCAGCGCCTGGGGAAAAATCACCTCTATGTGCTGGAGATGGCCGAGGATGAAATCCACGAAAACGAGGCCGCGGCTATCCTGGCCGGCGCCCTGGCCGGGGATGGAGTGACCTGGGAGAACAACCCCCGGGAAGGCAAGATTGATCTGTATGCCGCCAGCGACGGCCTCCTCCGGGTGGATGTGCCGGCCCTGGCCGCCTTTAACCTGGTGGACGAGGTCATGTGCGCCACCCGGCACAACCATCTGCCCGTCAAACAAGGGGACAAAATCGCAGCCACCCGGGCCATCCCCCTGATCATGAAGCGGGCCGCCATTGAACGGGCTGCGGCCATTGCCTCCCAAAATGGCGGGGTGGTGTCCGTAAGGCCCTTACAGAAAAAGCGGGCCGGCCTCATCATCACCGGCAACGAGGTCTATCACGGCCTGATCCAGGACCGCTTCGCCCCGATCCTGAGTCGCAAAGTGGAGGATCTGGGGTCGGAAGTGGCCGCAGTGGAGTTCCTGCCGGATGACGCCCCGGCCATCGCCCAGGCTATTCAGGCTTTTCTGCAGCAAGGCTGCGATCTGCTGCTGCTCTCCGGCGGTATGAGCGTGGACCCGGATGACGTCACCCGCCACGCCATTCGTCAGGCCGGGGCCACGGAAGTGCACTACGGCTCTGCGGTCCTCCCCGGGGCCATGTTCCTGGTGGCTTATCTGGGAGAGACGCCTTTGCTGGGGGTGCCGGCCTGCGCCCTGCACCATCCCGTGACGGTCCTGGACTTGGTGCTGCCCCGGATTTTAGCGGGTGAGCGCATCGGCAAGGTGGAATTGGCCCTTTTAGGACACGGCGGTCTCTGCCGGGATTGCCGGGCCTGCACCTACCCCCACTGCCCTTTCGGCAAAGGGATATGAGTCGTGGAAGAATCAGGGCCCTTGAAAATCAACTACTTACGGCTATCCGTCACGGATCGCTGCAACCTGCGGTGCGTCTACTGCACCTACTGGCGGGATTGGCAGAAACTGCCGTCTGGGGAAATCCTGCGTTACGAAGAACTGCTCCGTCTTACCGCCATAGCCGCCGAGGCCGGCATCCGCAAGGTTCGCCTCACCGGGGGCGAGCCTTTGTTACGCCGGGGCCTGGTAAATTTCATTGAGAAGCTCAAGCGCCTTCCCGGCATCGACCAGGTCTGCCTCACCACTAACGGGGTGCTCTTGAAGGAGTTGGCCCCGGCCCTCTTTGGTGCAGGTTTGCGCCGCCTTAATGTCAGTTTGGACACCTTAAAGCGGGAGCGCTACCGCCGGATAACCGGTAGCGACAGGTTGCCCGCAGTCCTGGCGGGCCTCGAGAAGGCGACTTCGCTGGGGTTTAACCCCCTGAAGATCAACTGTGTGGTGCTGCGAGGCCTCAATGATGACGAAATCCTGGATATCGCCCGGCTGGCCCGGGATCATCCCTTCCAGGTGCGTTTCATCGAGCTGATGCCCACGGCCTCCCGAACCTGGTGGCAGCGCCATTTCCTTCCCATGGCGGAAGTCCGCCAAAGATTAGCGGTCCTGGGCTCCTTGGAACCATCAATCCGGGAAGCCGCCGCGGGCCCGGCCAGGATTTTTCGGGCGCCGGGATTTCGGGGGGAACTGGGATTCATCAGCCCCATGAGCCAACATCACTGCGGCGTCTGCAATCGCCTGCGCCTGTCGTCTGACGGCGCCTTGAGACCCTGCCTCCTGGAGGAGAAAGAGCTTGATCTTAAGGGGGCATTACGTCAGGGAGTTTCCGATGCTCTTCTGGGCCACCTTTTCCAAAAGGTCATCAGTCTCAAACTTCGGAAATCCGCCCACCCCATAACAGGCCTCAAAGCCATCCCCTGCGACCTTCCCATGGTCAGCATCGGCGGCTGACCATTTGACTATCACAGCTCCCTCCTGATCCTTTAATCAATAAGTTTCATTGCAGCAAGTCCAAGGATTCTTTGTAAATCCGGTAGTCATGGATGTATATTTCAGGCCCGTTCAGAAGCTGACCTCCAAGGGGTTTACCTGTTCCCCTCCCCTGCTTAAGTCCAAGCCAAAAATATCCAGTTTTTACGACTGCACCTGGTGCAATTACTTATACTTTGACTTATAGATGGTTAAGCAAATTGTACTGCGATACTTTCAATACGCATTACGCAATAAAATAATTAAAAGTAACACCGCTCTATAAATTATAAAATTCTGTATTGCCAGATCATTGCGTTGTGTAAAGTCATCATAATCATAAAGCAACTTGTGTAACCCATCAACCCTATAACGTCAATTGGTCATTTTTCGCTTTTTTCTCCTCTTATGGGAGAGATAGGCGAGGTGATTTCGCTGTTGAATCCCTTCCACCAGCAATAGGGCGCTCTCAATATCATAAACCCGTAAGGGGAGAACAACCTCCAACAAGATTCTAAGCTGCGAGAGAGTAATATGCGGTGCTTTTCCCCCCCCCAATTTTATTTTTAGATGCCAGAGAAAGATCAAGAAGCCGGGCGCACACCCCAGGTCTTCCTTGAGGAGGGTGTGATATTTCCTCAACATCCTGGCGTCATCCCAGACCGCGTTGGTTACGAACTTTTGCAACGATCGTACCTTTCCGCCCTCTACCTGCAGGGCAATAGGTTCTATCGATTGAGGCTCTTGCAAAATTCTCCCTTAGTCCTGGGAAAGGGCGGCGGTTTTCAAAACGCTCTGCCAGATGCCAACCTCTTTCATGGTGCGCGGTGCGCACCCTACAAGGGGGCCGGAACATCAGAGGATCTGTAGGGTGCGCACTGCGCACCATGATATTTCGATATTTCGGAAACCCTGACGTGGCGGCGGAAGTTTTGCAAGAAGCTCGATTTTCTTTCCAATTCGCTTAATTGGCCGACCATATAGCGGAAAAAATTATCCCTCGATTCACTCCGGGAAAAACAATCGCGAAACTCTTCTTGGAACCCCCGCAGTTCCTCCATAAATTCTTGGACATCACGTTTTTCTAGGCTAATTTTCGGAATAGGATATTCTCCTCCGTAAGTGCGACATTCAGGCAGCATGACCAGCCCTCCTCTGTCGATTTTGGGCCATATTATGCTAATAATTTACTCTTGAGCTTCTTGCAAAACTTACGGACAGTATTACGATTTCCGAAAAATCATGGTGCGCGGTGCGCACCCTACAGATCCTCTGATGTTCCGGCCCCCTTGTAGGGTGCGCACCGCGCACCATGAAAGAGGTTGCCATCTTGCAGAGCGTTTTCAAAACCGCCGCCCTTTCCCAGGACAAAGAGAGAATTTTGCAAGAGCCTCTCTTGTCAGGCTATAATTGACGTTGTATGGTTAACGAGGGGAACCGCCTGTCAAGGTGAGGTGGTGGACCGCCGCGGCGGGCTCAAAAACCCGTAGCGCCAGTCACTACTGCGCCAGGGTGCGGTCCAGGGTGCGGTACTGGATGGCTTCGGCCACGTGGTGCGGGGCCAGGTTCTCCTCGCCGTCCAGGTCGGCGATGGTGCGGGCGATCTTGAGGATGCGGGTGTAGGCCCGGGCCGACAGAGCCAGGCGCTCCATGGCGGCCTCCAGCAGGCGCCGGGCCTCGGGGGAGAGGACGCAGCATTCCTTGAGCAGCCTGGGCGTCATCTGGGCGTTGGCGAAGATCCGGGGCGATTTGGCGAAGCGGCGGCGCTGGAGCTCCCGGGCACCCAGCACCATCTCCCGCAGTTCCGCGGAGTCCGCGCCGCCCGTCTCCGCGGACAGATCCTGGAAGCGCACCGCCGGCACCTGCACCTGGAGGTCCAGGCGGTCCAGCAGCGGCCCGGAGATGCGGGCGCGGTAGCGGGCGATGAGCGGCGGGGTGCAGGTGCAGGGCCGCCGGGCGTCGCCGTAGTAGCCACAGGGGCAGGGGTTCATGGCCGCCACCAGCATGAAGCGGGCGGGGTAGGTGGGCGAGCCCGCGGCCCGGGCCACCGTCACCCGGCCGTCCTCCAGCGGCTGGCGCAGCACCTCCAGGGTGGAGCGCTTGAATTCGGGCAGTTCGTCCAGGAAGAGCACGCCGTGTTGGGCCAGCGACACCACCCCGGGCCTGGGGATGCTGCCCCCGCCGATGAGCCCGGCGTCGGAGATGGTGTGGTGCGGGGCCCGGAAGGGCCGCCGGCTGACCAGGGCCTGCCCCGGCGGCAGCAGGCCCATGATGCTGTAAACCTTGGAGGTTTCCAGGGCCTCCTCGAAGCTCAAGGGCGGCAGGATGGCGGGGAGGCGCTGGGCCAACATGGTCTTGCCCGCGCCGGGCGGCCCCACCATGAGGACGTTGTGCCCCCCGGCCGCGGCCACCAGCAGGGCCCGCTTCACCGCCTCCTGGCCCCGCACCTCCCGGAAATCCAGATCCAGGTGCGGCGCCGGGTCGGCGCTGAAGGGCGGCTGGGGGGGCGCCGGGGTCAGCACCTCCCGCCCGGTCAGAAAATCCACCACTTGGGCCAGGCTCTCCACCGCGTAGACCTCCAGGCCCGCCACCACCCCGGCCTCCCGGGCGTGCTCCCGGGGGATGAGCAGCGCCAGCCCCAGCTCCCGGGTGGCCAGGGCCACGGACAGCACCCCCCGGGTGGGCTTGAGGCGGCCGTCCAGGGAAAGCTCGCCGAAGATCAGATACTTCTCCAGGGATTCGGGGGGCACCAGCCCCTGGGCGGCCAGGATGGCCACGGCCACCGGCAGGTCGAAGCCCGTCCCTTCCTTGCGCACGTCCGCGGGGGCGAGGTTGAGGGTGATGCGGCCGCCCGGAAAGGCGTAGCCCGAGTTCTTCACCGCGGCCCGCACCCGGTCCTTGGCCTCCTTGACCGCGGCCTCGGGCAGGCCCACGGTGGTGAAGGCCGGCAGACCGAAGGCCAGGTCCACCTCCACCTCCACCAGGAAGGCGTCCACGCCCTTGAGGGCGCCGCTTTTCACTTTGGCCAGCATGACGGCTTTTCTTGGGCTCTTCTCACCTGGTCAGGCATGGGTGAACATGACCGAACATCCTGCCAACAATGGCATAAGTTACAGAGGAGATACCGGTTAACTAAAGGAAATAATTGGTAATCCAACAACTAATTTTATGATGACCATCTTTCTTTTCCTTATCTCCTGGGGGAATTCTACCCGAAATACCGGGGGAAAGAACAGCGTTTTTCCGGGAGCCCGGTCAAGAGGCCGAGCCCAGCCCCCATCTTGACATATATATTATTTTTCCATACATTTAACCACTTGCACAGAAAAGGATGACCCATGGACCTTACCCTGTTTGAGGGCCTGGACGCCCCGGCCGTGCGGCGCTACCTGCAGTTTCTGCTCTGGCATTACCGGGTGGTGGACTCCTTCTGGTACATCTACCTGGCCGAGATGTTCGACGAAGACACCGCGGACCGGCTCAATGAAAAGGTCTGGGACCGGGTGGCGTCTTTGGGGGTCCGGGACCTGCTCCAGCGCTTCGACATTCAGGAGAAGGGGCTCCCGGGGTTTGTGCGGGCGCTGCGCTACTGGCCCTGGACCATCCTGGTGGGCTACCAGATCGAGGAGCGGCCGGAGGAAGTGATCATCACCGTGCCCTCCTGCCCCACCCAAGTGGCCCGGCTGAAAAGGGGGCTGCCCGAATACCGCTGCAAGGAGATGCACCGCCGGGAGTTCGACAGCTTCGCCCGGGCCATCGACCCCAAGATCGCCACCCAGTGCCTCTTTGCCCCGCCGGACCCGCACCCGCCGGACATTTTTTGTCGGTGGCGGTTTTACCTGGAATGAAGGGGGAGAGGTGACGGGGCCATGACGTCAGAAGAAGGGGCGACACCTCTCGGCCCCGAGGAGCGGGAGCGGCTGCTGGCCGCGGCCCGGGAGGCGGCCCGGGCGGCCTATGCCCCTTATTCGGGCTTCAAGGTGGGGGCTGCGCTGCTCACCAGGGGGGGCCGCCTCTACACCGGCTGCAACGTGGAGAACGCCTCTTACGGCCTCAGCCTCTGCGCCGAACGGGCGGCCCTGGCCGCGGCGGTGCGGGGAGAGGGCGGCGGGCGGCTTAAGGTCCGGGCCCTGGCTGTGGTGTCGGAGCCGGCGGGCCCCTGTCCGCCCTGCGGCGCCTGTCGCCAGGTGCTCATGGAATTGGCCCCCGAAGCCCTGATTCTCTTTCAAGACCGGGAGGGCCCGCGGGAAATCGGGGCAGCACAGCTTCTGCCGCACTCCTTCACGCTCGCACCACCATCACCCTTGCCGTAGCAGGGTGTTGAAAAAGGTCTGTCGGCGGAGGGACCAGGGGTTGCGTCTCCTTGCCCCGTCCTCCACACCCCCTCCCCCCACAAAATCTTTTCAATGTCATACGGGTGGGCCCAAGGCCCGTGCGCGACTGTTATGAAACGTGCATGGCCTGAACGGGGCCGACCCCGATGATGAAAACTTTTTCACCGAGGCTGGGCCTGAGCGCAGGCTTATACCATTTTCCGGTTCACGAGCAACAAACGGTAATGAAGGGACGGTTCGCGAACCGCCCCTGCGGAGATTGGCAGGGGAGTTTGAGGTGAAGACGGAGGGCACCCTGGCACCCCCACTCTTCCCTTAAGACTTTTGTTGCCGCAGTCTTAAATGAGCGAAAGCCGGTCCCCGGGGTTATGAGATGCCGGGCGGAGCCATCCCTGCCATTCTTTTTCCTGAAAGCTGAAAGCCGACCCCTGAAAGCTTTCATATAGAGCCTCTTGCAAAAGTCTCTTTGGGGTTGAGCCTCTTGCAAAAGTCATTTTTTAGGCTGATTTTCTGAAAAAATTAAGCCTCATCGGCGCGCCTGTGCTAAAGTATTTTTGATAGTAAAACAATAGCTTGGGGGAGCCGATGAAGCTTGGCGACAGAGTATCATGGATTCTGGGGACTTTGCAACGGTATCTCT
>VGSW01000057.1 GCA_016874915.1 Deltaproteobacteria bacterium | reverse complement strand
GGGCCAATTCCTGGCCCTCCAAACGGCGGAAATAGCGAGCATAGGGCGCAAAGTAATCGGCAATATCCGGAAAAATAACCTCCTTGGACATGGAGCTAACATACTATAATATCCTTTAATAAGCAAGATAATCTGTCGGAGTAGTATTAATACCCCCATTGGCCGGCCTGAAATTTATCAGCAAAAGCTTTCGCCAGCAGCGCGACTTTTTCCAAGTGCTGGGTCAGAAGATGCTTTTCCCCTTTGAAATTCTTAGAATGGGCATACATACCAAACCCCCGAAAAAGATTGGCCAAAGCTATCACTGGATTTGTTTTTGTTAATTGGTCACATAGACTTGCCGGTCGCGGTTGCAATAATTGGTGATCTGGGCACAGACCATCCTACCCAGGCGTTATCTTGGTGAATTAAAAACCATGACCCCGCGGGCCAGGGTCTGGCCGGGGAGGGGGGCGGCGTCCGCGAATTTCTGAAACTGCTCATGGGTAAAAAAGCCGCCGTCGGGCAGCCCGGCCCCACGTTCTTCAAGTTGATGATGCACTTGACCTTGGGCTTGAATTTCTTGCCAATCTCGTTCAGGAAATGGGCCAGGGGACCATAATAAGAAGTCTCCTTGGCCCCGGCGCCGGAAGCGCGGACCTCCCAAAGCTCATTGAGGTAGGTTTCCAGGGGATTCATTAAGCCCTCACCGGGACATTATGCCATGGGTGGAGGGGTTTGGTTAAGTCTTTTTTGAGGGTCGGACTACGGCAGATTTACCCAGGAGGAAGCCCCTGGTGCGTCCGGTAGCGATTCCGCACTCTCCGGGGCTACGCATGTCGGGCCTACGCTTAACCTTCCCAGCATGGGAGCAGGGGCTTCAAACCAACTATAATCACTCCCGGCGAAGGCAAAGTTGAAGGGGAATCACATTCCTTGCCACATTCACCCTTACCAAACCCTTGCCTTGCGTTGAAACCCCCTGGAAAAAGCGTGTAGCGTTTTTTTAGGGGCATTCTGGCAAAGAGGATAGGAGCAAAAAGAGAGAGGCCGTGGAAGGAGATTCCCTAGACCTGAACGCGCCAGTTTTTCATTATAAAAATTTTTGGCTTCGAGTCCCATAGGCCGGGGGGTCTTTCTCCGGCGATGGGGTTGCCAGGGCCTTTAGAGGGGAACATATTTCCCCGTATTTTTCGGAATGAAAAATTGAAAAATCTTCCGTGCGGGTTCACAAGGTATAGGGGGGGTAGGAGTCCCGTCTCCGGGTTTTCGGTTTGGGCCGGGAAGAGGGGGACGTAGAGGGTGGCTCGGGCCAGGAAGCAGAACAGAGGTGGCGGCGGTGGCCGGTACGCCAGGCGGCGCAGGGGAGGCAGGGGCGGGGCAGGAGCAAGATGGGTAAGCCGGAGCACAGATTGACTTGCTCAAGGTATGTGGCTACACTCTATCTTGTTGAGGGCGCGGATACGCGTCGAGAGGCGCGATAGGGGCCCTGAGTGAGCGGGTGGGTTCGCCAAACGTCGGGTTCGCAGGACCGGTGGTAACCCGCCCACCACGCGCCCTCAACGATCTGGCTTCCCCATCCACTTCCTGAGAATTGAGAGGGGGGAATCGGGGCCCCAGGTGCACCATCACCCCCTTAGAGGCAAAGTCCCCCGCCGCTACGCCCGAAGCGTTCCCCGGCCTCTCCCCACACACTAAAAAGCTGGCCCTAAACCCTACTTCTTCCCAGGGGCTTTCTCGTCCAGCCCGAGCATCTGCTTCAATTTCTCGGGCTCGGAGAACTGCCAGTTCCCGTCTGGCCCTATCTCTAACTTGGGCGAGATTATCTGACCCTTCGGTCCCCTGATGCAAAACATCGGTGCGTCTTTCATCTTCTTGGACTCTGACATGGCTTGGCTCCTCCCCCTCTTAGGCAGGGTTTAACCCTCCCCCACAAAAAGATTGCCACAAGGCCACAATCTCGCTCTTTCTGCCTCCATTTTCTAAAGCCGTGTGGGGAATAATGTGGGGAATTAATTTTCAACTGAACGCAAAAGGGCTTGGAAAATCATCCAAGCCCTTGGAATTACTTGGTAGCGGGGGCTGGATTTGAACCAGCGACCTTCGGGTTATGAGCCCGACGAGCTTCCAGGCTGCTCCACCCCGCGTCAATGTCCTGCTAATATATCCGTTCCCCTCCAATTAGTCAATACTTGCCGGTCAATATGTCAATAGCAGGAGAAGTTGCCGGGTTTTTTGTAGCGATGGGGGGGCGGGGTTATCAGTACTTTTAGTAATTACTTGGATTATCAAGAGGTTTTTCAATCAGTATAAACCGGCTCCGGGCTGAGGCTATCTTTTTGCCGTCGGCCAACCGCACAATTTCCGCCGAAGCCTGGCGGCGGGCCCCATTGGGGGTCTGGAGCACCCCCCTCGCCCGGAACTCTTCACCGGGCTTTAAGGGCGCATGAAAGCGCACTTCCATGCCCAGGGTCAGGCCCGGCCCGGCATAGCGCCACACCGCGTGGGCCATCATTTCATCCAGCAGGGTGGCCAGCAGGCCTCCGTGGATGACCTCGGTCCAGCCCTGGTATTCCTTGGGGAGGGACAGCTCCGTTTCCGCGGCCATCTCTTCTTCCAGGTACTTCACCTTAATCTTCAGGCCCCTGGGGTTCTTCTGGCCGCAAACAAAGCAGTAGTTGTCGGCTAAGGGGGAGTCCAGAAGTTTGGATTGGTTCCGGTCAGCTGTTGTCATTTTTAAACCGCAGATGAACGCAGATTAACCCGGATTACTTTTTTATTTCTTCGGGCTTAGAGCCAACAACGCGGCGATCTGGCCTGCCAGGTCCGCCACTTTCTTCTGTATCTCCGTTTCCCCGGTGGCGAGCAACTGGGGCCGGTTCTGGTATTCCGGCTTGGGGGTCACTTCGAACTCCGGCGGGAAGGCGTCGTCGAAGTACATCTGCTGGAAGCCGATGAATTTCAAATGGTGGGCGGTGGCGTCCAGGACCGCGACTTCGTCTTTTGCCACCGCGCCCTGGCTCAGGGCCGCCCGAAAGCCAGCCAGGGACTCGCCTCCCTGGGTGCAGGCGATATGGCCGTGGCGGTTGGCCAGGAGCATGGAGTCCATGATTTCCTGCTCGGTGACTTCCACCACCAGAACCGCGCCTTCCCCGGCCCGGCGGGTGTACTCATCCACCAGGCGGATGACCCGGGGCATGCTGACAGGGTTCCCGATCATAGCCGCCTGGGCCACGCTGGCCTGCACCGTCACCGGCGCAAAGACGCGCTTCGTTTTGTCCGGCTGGGCGTAGTAGCGGAACACCGGGTCGGCGTGCACCGACTGGACCCCCACCACCCGGGGCAGGGCCTCGATGATGCCCAAGTCGTGTAGCCTTAAGAACCCCTGCATGATAGCGGTGATGTTGCCGGCGTTGCCGACGGGGACCACCACGGCCTTCCCTGCCACGTCGTAGTCGAAACCCTGGGCGATCTCGTAAGCGTAAGACTCCTGGCCCCGGATGCGCCAGGGGTTTTTGGAGTTGAGCAGGGCCACCTGATAGTTATCCGCCAGGGCTTCCACCACCTTCATGCAGTCGTCGAAGACGCCGGGGATTTCCAACACTCGGGCCCCGCTTCCCAGGGGCTGGGCCAGTTGCTGGGGGGTGACCTTGCCGTGGGGCAGGAGCACCGCGGAGGCCACCTTGTCCCCCAGGTAGGCGGCGTACAGGGCCGCGGCCGCGGAGGTGTCGCCGGTGGAGGCGCAGATGGCCAGCATCTTCCCTACGCCGGGTTTTCCGGCCAGGTGGTTCAAGTAGCTCAGGGCCGCGGCCATGCCCCGGTCCTTGAAGGAGGCGCTGGGGTTCTGGCCGTCGTTTTTATAATAAAAGGCCGCGCCCACTTCACTTTTCAGACTGTCGTTGGCCGCCACCTGGGGGGTGTGGCCTTCGCCCAGGTAAATGATGTCGGAAAGCGGGATGACGGGGGCGATGAGTTCGTAATAGAGAAAAATTCCCTTCAGGGCCGGAATATTAAGCATCTTGCGGTAATCAAAGAGCCGCCGCCAGAACGCCCCGGGATGCTCTTTTAAGCGATCCTGCGCCCGATCCTCCAGGAGCAGCAACCCCCGGCACTCGGGACAGGTGTAGAGCAACTCCTCAATCCCATGCTCCGCCCCGCACTCCAGACAGCGGTACACCATGTCCCCGGCAGGCGCAGGGATGAGGTGGGGGCGGATGTCTTCGGGGAAGTCTTGAGGTTTCAAGGGTCCACTCCGAGATATTCACCTTTGTTAATGAAAATCATAACATAAAGATAATTTGGCGAAAATTGCCGTTTCGAAAAATTATTGCCTTCAGGTATCAAAGTCGTAAAAAATCCTCGATGTTCGCTTTGGGACATTTTAAAATAGATTTGAGAGCCTAGTAAGCGAAATTAGCGAACTTCTCTCAAAAAGGCTTATGAAATAAATTTAGGATTCCGAAAAAGGATACATCAAGGGATAGAGCAAAAAATGAATCCGATCGGCATCAATCTATTAAAAAAAGAATTTGTGCAAGAGATTAGATGCCCAAGGGTTATCGAAGATGGATTTCCATTCGAAAAAATTAGCCAAATAGCGGAAATAGAAAGCTGGCGAAAGGAAATCTATAGACCTATTTACCACATCCATAAATGGTGGGCACAAAGGCTTGGATCAGTCTTTCGCGCTGCAATCCTTGGGTCTGCAATTCCCCATAATGTTTCGCTTATTGATATCTTTTATCAGCCTGTAAGCCTTTCCGGACTGGTGGTTTTTGATCCATTCATGGGAAGCGGAACTACGATAGGAGAGGCATACAAACTTGGGTGCACGGTCATAGGCCGTGATATTAATCCCGTTGCATATCGGGTGGTTCGAACGGCCCTTGGCCCAATGTCTCGGAAAAAAATATTAGATGCTTATCATGAGCTTGATTTTATTGTCGGAAAGGATATTCGTTCTCTTTACAAAAGTAAAGACAGCAATGGAAATGTTTGCGATGTGCTTTATTATTTTTGGGTTAAGATAATCCCTTGTCCAGCTTGCAATAAATCAATAGATTTATTTTCATCATTTATTTTTGCAAAGCATGCTTACGCCGAAAAAAAACCTTTAGCGCATGCCATCTGCCCTGATTGTTCTTTGATATTTACTATTAATTACGATTCACCAATGGTTAAGTGTAATAGATGCAATTTACTTTTTTGTCCAACTAAAGGATGGGCTAAAAGAATAACGGCTATTTGTAAGTTATGCAAACATGAGTTTCCTATTGCAAAAGTATCACTTTCTGCGGGACATCCTCCTTCACATAGGTTGTTTGCTAAGCTGGTTTTGTGCCAGGATGGGAGGAAAGAATATCTTGAAATAACAAAGGAAGATGAAGAAGCCTATGCCGATACTGTGAAAAATCTCAGAGACCTAAACCCACCCTTACCTCGAGTTCCTATCTTAACTGGACATAACACTAAGCAAATTCTTAATTATGGTTATTCATATTGGCATGAACTTTTTAATGATCGCCAACTCCTTGCATTAACACTCCTGGCAAAAGGAATTCAGAAGATTTCTGACAACGAAACAAGAGATGCATTTAGCATTCTTTTTTCTGGAACGCTTGAGTTTAACAACATGTTTGCCTCTTATAAGGGGGAAGGGACCGGGGCGGTAAGACACATGTTTTCCCATCATATCCTAAAACCGGAAAGGACTCCTATCGAAGCTAATGTTTGGGGCACACCCAAAAGTTCCGGAGCCTTCTCCACCCTTTTTAGATCTCGCCTTGTGCGTGCTCTTGATTACAGAGATGCACCATTTGAGGTTGCCGTAGAGCCCAATGGTAAGCTAAAAAAAGGAAGGAAGGTGTTCGGCATCAGTCAACCCATAGGAACCGAAATATCCCACTCCTTTGAGGAGATGAAACTTAAACAAAGTAATATTTACCTTTCTTGCGGGGACTCTTCGCATATTGATCTTCCTGATAACAGCGTAAACTTGATTATTACAGACCCACCTTTTTTTGACAATGTGCATTACTCAGAGCTTGCAGACTTTTTCTATGTTTGGCAGGAATTATATTTTAATGAAGGTCGCTGTTCCGAATCCTGCACCACAAGACGAAATGAAGAAGTTCAAGACTCTGAACCTGAATCATTTTCAATAAAACTCAAGCGGGTTCTTTTAGAATGTTGTAGAGTTCTGCGCGATGAGGGTCTACTTGTATTCAGCTATCACCATTCTCGTGAAGAAGGATGGATATCTCTTGCTAGTGCGGTGGTTGGAGCGGGATTCTCTTTTATTCAAAGCCAGCCGGTAAAATCAGAGATGTCAGTTGCAGCGCCAAAAAGTCAAGCAAAAGAACCAATCGATCTAGATGTTCTATTTGTTTGTCGAAAAAGAAATGAAGACAAAAGACCAATCATCTCGACTAAACAAGCATTGCGCAAATCTGAAAAATTAACAGCTTCAAAGATATCGAGATTTAATTCTGTAGGACGGAGGCTTTCGAGAAATGATGTTCGTGTTGTTTTTTTTAGTCAACTATTGGTAGAATTTTCAGCAGGGAGACATGAAGATGATATTACCCAAGCGTTAAAAGATATTTTATTCAAAAATAAACTTATCATTGATACATTATGGAGTCATCAAGAGACGGAAGCAACCGATTTTCCTTCGTCTCAGCCTAATCTTTTTTAATTTTATCAGCTTAATCCTGAATCTTAAATGGAAGCTTAAATCGCCCGCGAGGGCGAGTGCGTGGATCTCGAGTAGGCGTTGGGAAAGGGTCTTTTAAAGAAGAAGCCTGCCAGCCTTTAGGAACATCAGAGGACAAGCGATAGCAGTAAAACTTATTTTTGCCTTTGTCAGGCAAGGTTCTCTCAATTTCGTGAACTAATCGAAGTCTTGAATCTTCAAGCTTAGGTAAGGGATGAACCAAAGTAATTTTATGATCTAATGCTTCAGCGCCAAGCGGATTGGCAAATATAAACATGGGACGCGCCCTGTCGGCCCCATTTGTATAACTTCCTAAATGTATTCGCTTCACACGCTCACCTACGACGCTCAGATAGAGCTTGAAATCTGTATTTAATAGGTCCCCATCAACAAGCGCCAACGCACTCAATATAACCTTTGATGAATCATTCTTATCTACTTCTAAGCAAACAAAAAGATAAAAACTTCGGATATCGAGGGTATTTCCAATAGAGTCGTAAACGCGAACAATGCCGCATGGCGGTGTTGTGTTGTAATCTAATCCTGATGCCCTTGCTACACCTCTTTGGGAAGTTCTTTCAAGCTTTTTAACCTCCATAGCGAGTATTCTATTAAAATCGCCTCTCAGTTCTCCTTTCGTAACATTAAGACAATTCTCAGGTCGAAAAAGGACCATATCGGGTGTAATCAAAGGGCCTGGAGCTTTTACGCATTTAATGTTGGGAATATTTGATAAAATCTTAACTGCCAAAAGCTCATCAAAAGGATCGTCTTGAGTATTCCTTTTGGGTCGCAAGCTGAAAGGGATTGGCCTTCCTTGTTGGTCAAAGAAATAATCTCTAAGAGCCAAAAAAGCTTCTGTACTTAAATCATTCACCATAATCCCTCAAAATAATCATGTGGTTAGATGATACTTCTTCAACTTATACTGCAACAAACTCTTGGTGATGCCCAACAGCTCCGCGGCGCGGACCTGTACATTGCCGCTCTGTTCCAGGGCCCGGCGGATCATCTGCTCTTCGATGTGTTCCAGGGCCTCGTTGAGGGGCGTGTGCAGGGGGATGAAGCGGTCGATATCCAGCTTGGGCTCCGCCGCGGCCGCGCCCAGTTCCGCAGGCAGGTCCTGGGGGGTAATGAGGTTGTCGCCGCACAGGATCACGGCCCGCTCGATGACGTTTTCCAGTTCCCGGACGTTGCCCGGCCAGGGGTACTGCAGCAGGGCTTTGATGGCATCGGGGGTGATGCGCACCTGGCCCCGGACGTTTTCCAGGGCGTACTTTTTAATGAAATGGGCCGCCAGCAGGGGGATGTCCTCTTGGCGCTGGCGCAGAGGCGACACATTAAGGTGCACCACGTTGAGGCGGTAGAACAGGTCTTCCCGGAAGCGGCCGGCTTCCACTTCCTCCCGCAATTCCCGGTTGGAGGCGGCCACCACCCGGACGTCCACCTTGATGGTGCGGGTTCCGCCCACCCGTTCGAACTCCATCTCCTGGAGCACCCGAAGAACCTTCACCTGGAGGGCCGGGGACATTTCCGCCACTTCGTCTAAGAACAGGGTGCCGCCGTCGGCCAGTTCGAAGCGGCCCTTGCGCATGGCCACTGCGTGGGTGAAGGCCCCCCGTTCGTGGCCGAAGAGTTCGCTTTCCAGCAGGGTCTCGGTGAGCGCGGCGCAGTTCACCGAGATAAAAGGCTTGTTAGACCGGGCGCTGTTCAGGTGGATGGCCCGGGCGATGAGCTCCTTGCCGGTGCCGCTCTCGCCGGTGACCAGCACGGTGGCCCGGGACTGGGCCACCCGTTTCACCAGGGCCAGGATTTCTTGCATCACCCGGCTTTCCCCCACGATGTTGGAGGTGCCGAACTTATCTTCCAATTCCCGGCTGAGCATGCGGTTCTGCAAGATGAGGTGCCGGTGGTCCAGGGCCTTGGCGATGGTCACCAGGATCTCTTCATTTTTAAAGGGCTTGAGAATATAGTCGAAGGCCCCCTTCTTCATGGCGGTGACCGCCTTTTCCACGGTGCCGAACGCGGTCATGAGGATCACCGGCAGGTCGGGATAGAGGCGGCGCAGCTCTTCCAACAGCTCGATGCCGCTCATCTTGGGCATCTTCATGTCGGTGAGCACCAGGTCCAATTCCGTGGCCCCGGCGACTTTCAAGGCCTCCAGCCCGCTGATGGCGGTGAAGACCTCATAGCCAGCCTCGCCCAGCAGGGCCTCCATGACCGTCAGATAATTGCGCTCATCGTCAACGACTAAAATGGTGTCCATAGGCTTCTATATGGTGCGCAGTGCGCACCCTACTTTTGAGTTGTTAAACCACGTTCATTTAAAAAATGAAACAACCTTGCTGTTTAACTCATTAATATCGCTTATTCTTCTAACCGAAAACAGAAAACAGAAAACGGTATTAGGCCGCGGCCTTTCCCTGATTAGCCGCCAGGGCCGGCAGGCTGAGGGTCACTTCCGTCCATTTCCCTTCCTCGCTGTCAATCCGGATGGTTCCCTGATGGCTTTCGATGATGCTCTTGACGATGGGGAGTCCCAGGCCGCTGCCCCGTTCCTTGGTGGTGAAGAAGGGATTGAAAATCTTTTTCAAGTTCTCCGAATCAATGCCTTCCCCGGTATCCCGGAAATGAATCTCGCCGCCCTGGCCGTTGGCGCCAGGGCGGGTGGAAACCCGGAGCTCGCCTCCCTGGGGCATGGCCTGGATGGAATTGAGCAGGATGTTCAGAAAAGCCTGGTGCATGAGGTCCGGGTCCGCCACCAGGGTCCCGTGGGGCAGGCGGAAGTCCTGGATCACGGTGATGCCCAAACGGTCAATCTCCGGCTGGAGAAATTCCAGGCTGCGGTTCAGCACCCCGTCCAGGTCGCAGGCCCGCAAGTTGGGGACCCGGGGCCGGGAGAAGTCCAAAAATTCGGTAACCCGTTCATTGAGGCGGTTGACCTCCTCCACGATGATGCGGGCCAGGCGGTTCTGAGGCTCATACCGGGCCAGGCGCTCCTGGAGGAGTTCCGCGGTGGAGCTGATGATTCCCAGGGGATTGCGGATTTCGTGAGCCACGCTGGCGGTCATTTCCCCCAAAGCCGCCAGGCGCTCCGCCTGGTGAAGCTGGGTCTGGAGGGAACGCTGCTCTTCGTGGCGCCGTTCCACAATGATCTCCGCCTGTTTGACGATTTGGCGCAGGACCAGGAAAAGCAGGCCCATGATGACCACCAGAGTGAACAGGATGATGAGGCGGAACTTGCTGACCTCTTTCAGGTCCGCGGTGATGTTCTGGGTGATCTCGAAGACCCCTACCACCGGGCCCAGATGGGGGGCCAGTTTTTCCTCCAGGCGAAAGGGGATGAAGGCTTTGAGGTACTGGGGCTGGGAGGTGCCGAACCAGAAAATGCTGCGCCAGCGGTTGTAGCCGGGCAGTTCGAAATAGTCCTCTCCCTCCAGGGCTTTTTTCACCCCGGGCACTTCGGCGTCCTTCCGGCCCAGGGGGGGATTATCCGCGGTGCTGTAAGAGAAAATGCCTTCCTGGTCATACTGGTTCAACTGCTCCACGTGAAAGCCGTGGATGGTGTTGCGCACCACCGCGTCCAGGCGCCGGTATTGATCCGGGTCCGACAGGGTGATGCGGCCCTCCTTTTCATACGCGATGGGCAGGACGAACTGCTGGAAGACCTGGTGGTTCAGATTGGACGCCAGCAGCAGGAGGTAGTCCTCGTTCTTCTTCAGGGCCATCTCCTGGAAGCGGTGAGTAAACAACACCGTCAGGATGACGGTGAAGATGAAGATGACCACGAAGCCCGCCAGGGAAAAGAATTTCACCAGCCGGAAGGTCTGGGGATCTTTTCCAGGCCGCACCCAGGATTTCTTGAATTTCAAAGGCTTCATTTCGGTAAAGAAGGTTCAAAGTTCAAGGTTCAAGGTTCAAGACCAACTTTGAACTTTTCTAATTAAACCAAATACTTCTCCAGGGGCTTTGGCGCCTGGTCCAGTTCCTGGCGGTGGCGCTCAAACCCCGGCCGCCCCATCAAGCCGTAGGTGGTCTGTTTGCCGCCTTCCACCCCGGGCTGATCCAGCGGGTTTACTCCGAAGAGTCCGGCCGCGGCCACGGTGGTCACTTCCAGGAGGTAAATCAGCTGGCCCACGGTGAAAGGGTTGATCTCCGGCAGGCGCAGAGTCAGGCTGGGCCTCCCGGCCTTCATCAGGTTAAAGGCGGTGGCCTGGCGTTCCACCTGCAAAAGTTCGTTCATGGTGCGGCCGCCCAGGTAGCTCAGTTCCTCCAGATGGGGATAAAGGGCCGGCAAGTCCACCCGGTGCTGAAATTTTCCCACTTCCAGGAAGGTGATGAGCTTGTCGTGGGGGCCTTCCATGTAGAGCTGGAGCTGGGAGTGCTGGTCGGTGACCCCCACGGCTTTCACCGGGGTGGTGCCCACGTTAACCACCCGCCCTTCCAGGTCGAATTTCTTGCCCAGGCTTTCGGCCCAGAGCTGGCTGAACCAATCGCCCATCCCCCCCAGCAATGAGGCGTAAGGCATGATCACCAGGATATTCCGCCGGCGCCGGGTGGCGAAGAGGTAAAAGAGGGACGCCAACCGGTAGGCCGGATTGCGGCGGTGGTCTTCCTCCCGGAGGCGCACCGCCATGAAGCGTGCTCCGGCCAGGAGTTCCTCCACGTCAATGCCCGCCATAAACGCGGGCAGCAGCCCCACCGGGCTCAGGACCGAGAAGCGGCCCCCCACGTTGGTGGGGACATTAAGGGAGGGGAAGCCCTCCTGGCTCACCAGGCGGCGCAAAGGCCCCTTTTCCGGGTCGGTGGTGATGACGATCCTTTCCGCCGCCCGCTCCTGGCCCATGCGGCCGCTAAGCAATTGGTAAATAAAGAGAAACTGGGCCAGGGTCTCCGCGGTGCCCCCCGATTTACTTATAACATTAAAGGCGGTGCGCCGCAAATCCAGGCCGTCCAGCATGCCGTAGAAGTAATCGGGATCGATGTTGTCCAGGAGCCAAAGGGCCGGGCGGTGCTGACGCCGGGCCATGGTGAAGAAATTGTGCTGGGGATGGCACAGAGCCTGGTGCAAGGCCCGGGCCCCCAGGGCCGAACCGCCTATTCCTAAGACCACGAAGTCCCAGCACCATTCCAAAATGGGTTTGGCCACCCGCCGGATATCGTTGACCATGTGCTCTTCAAAGGGCAGGGTCATAAACCCCAGACGGCCGCTTTGGCGGCCCTCGTTCAGGTCTTGATCAATGGCCGCCAGGCGGGGTAGCAGCTCCTCCATCTCTTTCTCCGTGAGGCCATGTTCCCCCACGAATTCCGACATGGCAAAATTAAAATCCAGGGTGACCGCCTGGCTGGCCACCCAGTTAGCATCGCCGAATCGTTTTTTGGACATTACTCCTCCTGAGCGCCCTTATGAGCGGTTTTCCATGGGAGGTGGTCCCAAGTTGGTGCAATATAACAAATTTAGCCCAGAGTTATGGGACATTCAAGGGAAAATCCCCCTGCGAAGGCGAATGCGGAGTCTGTTTGGCCCTTGCCTTTTCATTCAAAGAAACCATACCCGTTTACCCCAGGGTTTTTACAAGCTGTAAAAATAACTGACATCCAACCTCAAGATCAACGGAGAGGTCTTTTCCGGAGAGTATTGTTTTCCTAAGACTTGGCCTTTATTTCCCCGCCCCCGCCCTGGCACGGCCATTGCTTCTTTTTGCAGAAGAGGTGCGTCAACTTGGGATAAGGAAGGCCCTTTAAAACGCGGGCGAATCACGGTTTATTGAACTCCAACTCGGGCAATCCAGGTGCGATGCCTTCCTCCCGATCGGGCTTGACAGAACCCTGAGCCTTATTTAGGATACCTGCTATCAGGGCTGGCCGTGGGGGAAAATATTACTCAGGTCACATCAGTCCTCATCACACAATCCTGCCTTGGATAATGGGAACAATTAATCGCTTCGAGTAATAACTAGAGAAAACGAAAGATTCTGACGAGTTAGGTTATATGGAAAAAGTCCCTTACCAGAGATTACGCTGGGAGATCATCACCGCCATCATCGGCTTTTCCGTAGTGCCCTTGCTGCTCCTGGGAGCTTTTATCTACCAGGAGTTCAGCCTCTCCTACACGGCCAAGATCCAGGAGAGTCTCAAGACCTTGGCGGAAAATCGTCGCGCCTCCCTGGATCTGTTCTTAGACGAACGGGTCTCTCAGCTCGTCACCCTGGCCGGGACCAACTCCCTGGAGCGGCTAAGGGATGAAGATTACTTGCATAAAGTCTTTAATATCATCCAGACCCGCTCCCGGCATTACATCGATCTGGGCGTCATCGATGAAGAAGGTAATCATTTGGCTTATGTGGGGCCGTATTATAACATCCTCAAAGGAGTCAACTATAAAAACGAGGAGTGGTTCAGCGCCGTGATGGCCTCCGGGGTTTACATCAGCGATGTCTTCACCGGATTCCGGAGGATTCCCCACTTCATCATTGCAGTAATGGTTCGTGAACGGAACAAGATCTGGATTCTCCGGGCCACCATCGATTCGGAGATCGTTGAAAATATCGTGCGCGCCGCCCTGATCGGCAAACACGGGGATGCCTTTTTGGTCAACCGGGACAACATCCTGCAGACCAATCCCCGCTTTCATGGCAAGTTGCTGGAACCGGTAAGCTGTGCCTTATACGGGGAAGCCTGCCCTAATTTTTCCGGCGCCACCAGCACGTTGGTGGAGGAAAAGTCAATCGGCGGCTTGGAACGTCTTTACGGGGTTAGTGTGTTGCAGAATAAAAGGTGGGTGCTGGTAATCATAGAAGATCCCTTGGAACAGTTGTCCCCGTTGTTCAGGGCCAGGCACCTGGGCGCGTTAATCGGGTTGGCGGGGATTCTGGTGATCGTGGTGGGCGCCGTGTTCATCACCCGCGCCATGATGAAGGAGCTGGAGAGGATGGAGCGGAAAAAGGCCACCGCTGATGAAATCTCCATTCAATCCGGCAAGATGGCGGCCCTGGGGAAGATGGCCGCGGGCATCGCCCATGAAATCAATAATCCCCTGGCGGTCATCGGCGAAAAAGCCGGGTGGATGAAAGACCTCCTGAAGACGGAAGACCTGCAAGGAAGTGAAAATTTCCAGGAGTTCGCCGACGCGGTGAACAAGATCGAGTCTCACATCAATCGGGCCAAAACCGTGACCCACCGCCTCCTGGGCTTTGCCCGGCGCATGGAGCCGGTATCCGAGAAGGTCAGCATCAACCGGGTTTTGGATGAGACCATCGATTTTCTGGAGAATGAAGCCCGGTACCGCAATATTGACGTTCAGACGGATTATGATCAGGAACTGCCTGCCATTACCAGTGATTCCACCCAGCTTCAGCAGGTTTTTCTTAATATTCTCAACAACGCCATCGACGCCATCGGCAAAGATGGAGAGATATTAATTCGCACCAGCTTTATTGCCAAGAACAACGCATTGGCCATTGAAATTTCCGACAATGGCCCCGGCATCCCCAAGGACGCCCTGAACAAGATTTTCGACCCGTTTTTTACCACCAAGGAGGTGGGGAAGGGGACGGGGTTGGGACTGTCCATCTCTTACAGCATTGTGGAAAAGCTGGGGGGCCGCATGATGGTGGCCAGCCATGAGGGGATGGGCACCACCTTTACCATCTATTTGCCGGTGGACATTGAAAGACCCCAAGCCATTTATTAATTACTTTGAGTAATAGGGCATGATAAAGTGAGCCTGCGGTAGCGTAATTTTGAGGGGGGCAGGAGGCGTTATTAGCTATCGACTTTCAGCTTTCAGCCAAAGATTCTTTAATCGCTGAGAGCTGAAAGCTGACCGTTGACAGCTAAAAACTTTCCCTCCCCCTCGCGAACTCACCCAGGTATGTGCGGAGACTAAGGGCTTTTTGACTTATTAATGAGAGGTGGCCTCATGGAGAAATTCAAGATGCTGGTGGTGGACGATGAGACCGATTTTTTGGAAACCATCGTGAAGCGCCTCAAGGCCCGGAATATCGAAGTCGCCGGCGCCGAAAGCGGCTACCAGGCCCTGGACTTAATGGACCGGCAGGACTTTGACGTGGTCATCCTGGACGTCAAGATGCCGGGGATGGACGGTATTGAAACCTTGCGGGAAATGAAGAAAAAGAAGCCCCGAACCGAAGTGATCATGCTCACCGGCCATGCTTCAGTGGAGTCAGGGATTCAAGGCATGCAGTTGGGGGCTTTTGATTACGTGATGAAGCCCGTGGCCCTGGATGAATTGCTGGAAAAGGTGCGCCAGGCCTATGAACGAAAATTGCTTCAGGAAAGCGCGGCTTGAAATAGGGTTTTCGGTTTTCAGTTTTCGGTTTTCGGTAAAAAAACATAACCCGTCCATTTCCCCATTTCCTGGTTCCCCAGGCGCCATGGGGGGAATTCAATTCCAAATTGAGACTGTTGCAATTACCCGAATAATCCCCAATTGTCACCCTGAGCGAAGCGATGGGTCTAGATTCTTCGCCACCTACGGTGGCTCAGAATGATAAAAAATAACCTACTATTCCCACTTGGCGAACTTTTGCAACCGCCTCAAATTAATCAGGCTCATTGTTATGAAGCAAGGCCACCAAGAAGACTGGCTTCTGGATGACCGCTTCCTCCAGGCCCAAAAGCTGGTAGCCATCGGAGAGCTGGCAGCCGGCGTGGCCCATGAGATTAATAATCCCCTGGCCATCATCCGCCAGGAGGCCGAGTTAATCCTATATCTCTTAAAAGACCGGGAAACCCTGGTTCGGGAAGAGATCCTCACCCTGGGAGATTCCCTCCACCATATCATCCTGGAGGTGGACCGCTGCACCGAAATTACCCGGAACCTGCTGGATTTCGCCCGCAAGCGGGACCCGGTCATCCAGGGCCTGGAACTCAATAAATTGATTGAAGATATGGCCCGGCTGGTGGAAAAGGAGGCCAGGCTCAAAAACATCGCCATCATCCGCCGCTATGACCCGGAGTTACCCATGCTGTTCAGCGACGGTCCCCAGCTTCGCCAGGTCATATTGAACCTGCTCATGAACGCCCGGGACGCGGTGGGACAGGACGGCGCCATCACTGTCACCACCCGGGGGGAAGGGGACGGGGTGGTCATCGTCATCGAAGATACCGGCTGCGGCATTCCCTCTGAAAACCTGGACAAAATTTTCCACCCCTTTTTTACCACCAAACCGCCGGCTAAGGGGACCGGTTTGGGCCTCTCCATCTGCCACGGAATTATCCAACGGCTGGGGGGAAGTATCACCGTGGCCAGCCAAGCGGGCCAGGGCAGCCGCTTTACCATTCGCCTTCCCTTCCTTTCCCCTATCAGGAGCGCCTGAGGATGCCCCAAAAACCCCGGGTTCTGGTGGTGGACGATGAAGAGCGCTTCCGGGCCACCCTGGCCCGGATGCTGGCCCTCCAGGGCCTGGAAGTCCTGGCCCTGGGGAGCGGCCGGGAAGCCCTAACGGCCCTGGCCGCCGAGCCTTATGACGTGGTGGTCTTGGATCTGCGCATGCCGGACTTGGACGGACTCCACACCCTCAAGGAAATCAAGAATCTCCGCCCGGCCACCGAGGTCATCATCCTCACCGGCCACGCCAACCTGGATGCGGCCATGGAAATCATCAAGCTGGGCGGCTACGACTATCTCCTCAAACCCTGTCCCGTGGAAGACCTGATGCTCAAAATCGACGCGGCTTTTGAGCGGAAACGAGAGAGGGAGAAGAGCAGGAAATGAGAGTCAACCCAAAAACTCATTTTCGATTCTTGCCTTTGCTCCGATTTTTTTAATCAACTCTAAGTCCATATTCCTCTTAAACGGGGTTAAGTCGAGGCCTACTGAGAAAGCCCCCTCCCTTGAGGGGAGGGGGTTTGGGGGAGGGTGGCAAAAATATGCCACCACCATACTGGAATAATTTCGCCACCCCCACCCCAGCCCTCCCCCCTCCAGGGGGAGGGAGATTTTGATTAACTTTGAGCGTCTATAAATAGACGCTTTGGTTCTTTTCCGGAGCAAAGGCAACAATCGAAACTCATTTATACTCAAGGCAAATGACAAACAATGTTAATCTCCATAGGCGAAGGGGGCCATTGGGTTACGCCAGAGCCTTGCTGGTTTGGCTTGGGCTGTGGCTGGTCGCGATGGCCGCTTGGGCGGGAGGAGCCACAGGTTTCCCCTCCATCGGTCTCCCCTCCGAGGGCCAGTTCTATCATGGGGTTTATCCCGGCGGGGTGACGGGGCAGGAAGATGACATCACCTTGGCAGACCTGCGTTCCTATGAAGCTCTGGCCGGTAAAACCGCGGTCTGGGTCTATTTCTCCCATAACTGGTACCGGGATCGCCATTTTCCCCTGGCCACGGCCACCTGGATCCGTCAAGCCGGCAGCATCCCTTTTATCCGCCTTATGTTGTGGGATAAACCCATCCAGAACAGGGCCAACCGTCTCTTTACTTTAAAACGGATTCTGGCGGGAAACTTTGATGAAGATTTCCGCGCCTGGGCTCGGGCAGCCCGGGACTTCGGCGCCCCGCTCATTGTTGAATACGGAACCGAAGTCAACGGTCGGTGGTTTCCCTGGAACGGCAAGTGGAATGGCGGCAATACGAAAAAGGGCTATGGCGACCGCACCCTGCCCGACGGGCCGGAGCGTTTCAAAGATGCCTATCGTCATATCATCAACTTGATGCGGCAGGAAGGCGCGAACAATATCACCTGGGTCTTCCACGTGAATTGCGCGGACGACCCCGACCGACCCTGGAACCACTTTGAAAATTACTACCCTGGGGATGACTATATCGATTGGCTCGGCGTCAGCGTCTATGGGGCCCAAACCCCCAAGGAAAAAGGCTGGCCGTTGTTTCGTAACCGGATGGACTTGGTCTATCCCCGGTTGGCGGCTCTGGCGGCCGACAAGCCGATCTTTGTTTTGGAGTTCGGGGCGACCTTGAACAACCCCCGGGGGAACCAGGCCGCCTGGGCGGAAGCGGCCTTAACCGACCTGATCCAGGGGCGCTGGCCTCGAGTTAAGGGCTTTTCCTGGTGGAACGAGGCTTGGAAAAATGACCATAAGCCGGCACATGACACTACCATGCGCCTCCAGGACAATCCGGCCCTGGCCGAGGTGTTCCACCGATGGGTGGGGGCCGACCACGACGTCTTGGGAAGCGCCATCATCAATCCCTGAGTCTGGTCTCGGAGGCGGGCTTCTTTAATACCAATTCGCCATCAAACGTAAATTTTTCCCGTAGGGGCGAATCTTGTATTCGCCCTGAAATAGTGGGCGAACACAAGGTTCGCCCCTACCCTTTAATGCCTTTAGATTGCGAATTGGTATAAAAACTCTAAACGGTAATTCCCTTCCGAAAATGGAGAGGGAGAAGGGGGAGACAGGTCAGGGTAAAAAAAGTTATTGGGGCTATCCGCTTGACTCTCCCTACCACTATATGTAGTATAGGGGTTGATGGAAATTGAAGATTATCCCCGAACCATCCTGCAATTCGAACGAAGGTTTGCTACGGAAGAAGCCTGCCGCAGGT
>VGSW01000056.1 GCA_016874915.1 Deltaproteobacteria bacterium | reverse complement strand
GGCAGAGGTCGCTACTTGAACCGAAAAGGACTCCGGGAATGCGGTAATTTTCCCGGCAACCGGCAACCGAAGGGGTAAGCGGCCCAGATTTATCAGCGAATTTGCCCGTCATAAGGGTACCGAAGTCTTCCTGAAACAGGAGAGACAGCTTAATTACGTTGGTTTTTCAACAGCCTTCTAATGCAAAATAAATTGTATTTAACGCGAAGCCAAGTTGATAGAAAAACATAGCACTAATTAATATTAAAGCCGTAGACCAAGTACTAATTTTAGGAAGTATATCACAAATAAATTTAAGATCAATTGGCCAAAGCCATAATACCAATAGAGTCATCCAAATAAAAGAAAAAAAACCGCATATTACATACTCAATGATTAATGCTGTAGCGGTCATGTCTTGTCCTCAAACCTTTTGTTGGAATCCGCATGATAGTAGCCAGCTTTCAAGTGATGCAGGGTCAATTCACTTTAATCCATGATAGGCCTCTTTCGCCTAGTTTTAACCCCTAATGGTGCATCTTTTTTAGCGGGATTGTCCCATGGGAGACATGATGGCAAAATTTCGTAAAAAAAGTAATTCGACAGAAAGGAGGCGGAGTCCACATACACATACTACCTCGGGCGAGTAAATTGGCTATCTATTGAAATCTTACAGTGAGAAGGGCTATTCAAGAATAGCATACCTTGCCACTATCACAAAAATCGATTGGAGGAATAATTTTCAGAATATGTGGTTTTTGGCGGTTTCTTACCCCAAGGGCCTTTCCAAAAACTCCAGACTATAATTCCCTTCCAAGAACTGTTTGGCCAGGGCCTCCACGCTCACTTCGGTGGTCATGACATTGGCTTTTTAGCGATACACCTCGGTCCTTTTGGCGATACGCAAGACCAGGATCCGGGAGGCGCGGTCCTGAATATCGCAGACCAAGCGATAGTCTCCCACCCGATAGCGCCATAACTCACCCAGGGGGCCGCTGAGGGCCTTGCCGAGGTCTCGGGGATGCTCGCGATTAGCCAAACGCTCATCCATGAAATCAAGGATCCGCCTGGCAGTTTGCCGGTCTAACTTGCGCAATTGCTCTTTGGCAGTGTGAGAATACTCAATCGTCCAGGCCAAGGTCTTTCCTCACCTCAGCAGAGGAATAAGAATTCTCTTCCCCTTTGCGGATGCGCTCCAACACATCGGCAGCGAGGTAATAATCCTCAAGGTCATCGATCCTCTCGACAAGCGCCTTCCGTATATAAAAAGTCTTGGTCCGTCCGGTCTGGCGCGCCAAAAAATCCAAGCGCCTATCAAGGTCCTCCGGTAATCGGATAGATACTGGCATCGGGCTCTCTCTCCCTTGTTGTTCTATTTGTTATACATATTATACATGTTATACATGTATTATACAAAATATTTTTTGTATCCACAGGCACGGAAGCCAACCCCTTGGTCCAGACAGGCCTTTTTTGGCTTGAATTATTCCACTGTGATCATGGAAGACAGCTTGCCAATATCACAAAAAGCGATTGGAGGAAGGATTTTCAAGAACATTTGGTTTTTGGCGGTCTCTTACCCCAACGGCCTCTCCAAAAACTCCAGACTGTAATTCCCTTCCAAAAACTGTTTGGCCAGGGCTTCCACGCTCACCTCCGAGGTCATGAGCATGTCCATCTGGCGGGTGAAGTTGAGGAGCCGGCCGATCTGGTCCAACTTCTCTTCAATGACCGGGGCTTCGTATTTCATCAGCCGGGCGTCCACCCGGTCGCCCTTGACGTCCACGGAAAAATCCAGGCCCACCAGCGCGATGGCGATGGCCCGCACCCGCCGGTTGCGCCGCACGTCGTCCGCGGCGCCGCCCTTGAACGAGAAGGTGATGTAGTTTTTGTTCACCGTCCTGCCGCAGTAGGCGTCCAGGACGCTGTAATGATAGCCCACCCGGGAGCTGAAGTTAAGGTACTTGTCGGAGATGATGGCGAAGCTGCGGTCCCCGAATCGCTCCTCCAGGCCGGGCCCGCTCAAAAGCTGCTCCCGCATCACGGAGAGCAGACCGGCGAATTCCACCGGCCGGGGCCCCCGGACCTGGAGGGCCGGGTGCATCATGCCGTTTAACAAAGCCTTCAGGGGAACGCAGGCGATGTTGGCCGGGGTGACCTTGCGGGCCTCCTTCTTCACCCCCGTGAGCCCGCCGTCCAGGTCAATGAGGTACAGGTCCAGGGGGATGGGCGCGTCCAGCTTCACCGCGCCTTCGCCCTTATCCGACACCAGGTCGCTGATCTTGAACATCTCGGTGTAAGAGAGTTCGTGGACCAGCCGGCTCAGGTCGTGCAGGGTGCGGCAGGCGTTGGCGGTAAACTCCGGCGACTGAGGGTCCACCAGGTTAAGAGGCACAATGTGTTCCCCCACTTTTTTTAAGGTCTGATAGACCGGGGTGTCCTCCATGTGGGACTCTCGGGCCTGCTGCCGCCCCAGGAGTTCCCGCACCTTGCCCTGATAGACCCGTCCGGTGTAAGCGTCCACGGTGACTTCCACTCCCGGGGGAATGACCTGGGTGGCCACCTCGGCCCCCAGGATGGTGGGCACCCGGAATTCCCGGGCCACGGAAGCCATGTGGCCGGAAATGCTCCCCGCGTCGGTGACGATGGCCTGGGCCTTGGGCATCACCAGGACGTATTTGGGAGAGGAGTGCCGGGCCACCATAACTCCGCCTTCGGGGAAGTCCAGCAGGTCCTCGTCGCTCCTGACCAGGAACGCGGGGCCGCAGCCCACCCCGGGATAGGCCACCGCGCCCTGCTCCAGGAGCACCGGATAGCCGGGAACCGGAGGGATATCGGCGCGTTGGGCCTCCGTGGGCGCCTGGATTCGCAGGGGACGGGTCTGGAGCACCAGGAGACGGCCTTCCCGGTCCAAGGCCCATTCCACGTCCTGGGAGCCCTGGTAGTGGTCTTCCAGCTTCCGGGCAAAGCCGGCCAGGACTTTGATCTGCTCCGGCGTCAGGCAGGGGCGGTCCTGGTCTTCCGGCGGCACCGGGGCTTCTTGCAGCCCCCCTTCCGGGCAGCATACCAGCTTAACCGCCTTATGGGCCGCCTGCGTCTTGAGAATGGTGAACTCCCCTTTTTTAGATACCTGATACTGGTCCGGGGAAATGACCCCCTCCACCGCATAAGGCCCCAGCCCCCAGACCGCGGAAATCAGGATATGGTCTTCCAGGATATTGAAGGGGTGGCGGGAATACATCACCCCGCTGGCTAGCGCGTCCACCATCTCCAGGCAGGCCACGCTCATGGCCGTGTCTTCATCCCGGATGCCCTTGTTGAGCCGATAGGAAACGGCCCGGGGGGTGTAAAGGCTGGCCACGATTTCTTTGTAAGCGGGAATTAATCCCTCTTTAGTAACGTTCAGGATGGTGCGGTACTGGCCGGCGTAAGACAACTCGCTGTCTTCGCCGATGGCGCTGGAGCGCATGGAGACGCGCAAATCCCCGGCGGCCCGGGCTTGAGCCATTTCCTGGTAAGCGTTAAGAATGGCCGTTTCCAGGTCCGGCGGCGCCTGGGCCTGTCGAATCAGCTCCTGGATATCTTCGCTGGCCCGGGTGACGCTCTGAGGGTCCCGGGGGTCAATCTCTATTTTGCATTTGTTGATTTCATCCACCAGGTCGTTATAGGCCAGAAATGCCTGGAAGGAGCGGGTGGTGATGGCAAATCCCCCGGGGATGGGGAGCCCTACCCGGTTGCCCACTTCCCCCAGGTTGGCGCTTTTGCCTCCCACCCAATCCACCATGTCCCGGGTGATCTGGGAATACGGCAGGATAAACGCGGACTCCGGGATCTCTTTCCTTTCCCCCAGGCACTCCTTGATTCGGCCATTGATTCTTTCCAGCACCTGGTAAAGTTGGAGATAGCGGTGGCCGGAGAGGACGTCCAGGCTCTTGATCATGCGGAAGGCGTGAAACGCGGCCCGGGCCGACTGAGAACGGATGTAGGCCATGCCAAAAACCTGATGGCCCCGAAGCTTTTCCTCCATGTCGGTGATGATATTCAAGATCTCGGTGTTGGAGTCCAGCAGGTCCTTGAAACAGGTGTATTTAAAACGGAAGGCCGAAGTGACCTCTTCCCGGGGAGGCTGGCCTTTCCATTTGCGGTATATGTTCCTGAAGAGGTTGAAGGTCTCTACCATGGCCTCCGGTCTCGGGATGGGATGGGCACTCAAAAAATGTTTTATTCACGAATTATACCAGATGCCGGGACTGAATGTTAATAAGCGTCTATTATTAATGTGCCCTGCCTGCCGCCCAGGCGGAATTCCTATAAAATCTTTGACATTAACAAAATTGACAGTCAAACCCCTGCCCTGAGGGAGCAGTTCACTCCACCGCTTGGCAGCGGCAGGGGCCTCTTCTCCCTTGACTTTTCCTCATAATCCTATAATTTTTATTTGTTAAACTTAATACTTCTCTCAAGTTGACCCAACCATGGCGGTTTCCGGCAAACAGCGGGTGCCTTCGGGAGTAAGTCGCCTGGACTTTCTCCTGGGGGGCCTTTATATCGGCGACAACGTGGTCTGGCATGACGATGCCGGCAGCCTGGCCCCGGTCTTTTACCTCAACTTCCTCCAGGCCTCCCAAATCCAGAACCGGCCGGTCATTTACGTCAGCTTTGACCGCTCTCCCAAGAATCTGCTGGACAAACTGGGCCCCCTGGGGGATTATTCCCGGCTCACCATCCTGGACTGCTTCACCTGCGGCAAGGGCGCGTGTTCTCCCATCTTTCTCAAGTTTTATGACGAAGCCGAATCCGAGCTTCCCTGCCGGGTCATTATGGTGGAGGAGCCCCGGGACACCGAAAAATTCAACGAGATCCTTTACGGCATCCATGCCTCCCTGGAGGGAGACGTCCGCTTCATCTTTGAAAGCCTCACCGGCATGCAGGAGTTGTGGGGCAGCGAAGAGCGCATCCTCAAATTCTACACCCACTCCTGCCCCCGGCTCTACGAACTGAACACCGTGGCATACTGGATCCTGGAGAAAAACGCCCATTCCCCCCAGGTCCGCGCCCAGATCAACCAGATCGCCCAGGTGACCATTGAACTCAACATCAAGCGGGGCACCACCTCCCTGACCATCCTGAAGGCCGAGAACCGCAGTCTCGAAAACCTCCACAAACCCCACAGTTACTGGACCAAAGACCTCACCGTCACCTTTGATGAGGACCGGCGCACCTCGGGGCGCATCGATCTGGGCCTGCGCCTTAAGGAATTCCGCAGCAAGCGGGGGCTGTCCCAGGCCGAACTGGCCAAGCTGGTGGGGGTGACCCCCAGCACCATCTCCCAGGTGGAAAGCAACCTTATTTACCCGTCTCTCCCGGCCCTTATGAAAATGGCGGAAGTCTTGTCGGTGGATCTCACTTCTTTTTTTCAGAACCAGGCCGAAGTTCACAAGCGCATCATTTTCACCCCCGCGGAAGCCGTGGAGGTGAAGCTCCCCACCCTGCCGGAAGGAGCCGTTCTGGCCAAGCTCCTGTCCCCGGTGGACTTTGACCCCAAAGCCGAACCTTATCTCATTGAGATTTCTCCCAAGGAGACCCTGCCCTCCCACTTCTTTTTCCACAAAGGGGAAGAAATCGGCTATCTGCTCCTGGGCCGGCTCCAGGTGAAAGTGGGCACCGCGGTTTACAATCTCCGGGCCGGGGATGTGATCTACCTGACCTCGGAAATGCCGGCCCAGTGGCGCAACCCCGGCCCTACGGTGGCCCGGGTCCTCTGGATCAAGGTCAGATAAGAAGGCGGGACGCACCCTTTTTTTGGCCTTGACAATTAGTAAAACTGATAATACTCTGATACAAATTCAGTGTATATGCAGGATCGGGTTAAGATCGGTCCTAAAATGGCGAAAGAGAGGTCCGCATGAAAGACAAAATCCATGCCCTGGAATTTAGCTGCCAGTCCCCCTTGCGGTTTTACGAGCGTTGCTCTTCCTGCCCCCGCTTTAAGGAGGACTGTCCTGACCTGAAACTGGGAGTGGAAATTCTCCGGGGCAAAACCAAACTCGCATATGGCGCCAACGGCGCCGTGGACCAAGTCCATGTCTCCGCCTTCAACTGCCTGGCGCCTCTCTATTATTTCGAAAAGACCCGCAGCAACTGCGCCCACCAGGGCCGCTGCCGGGAAGAAGGCTTGTTGTTGGCCTTGCTCACCGGTAAGAAAACTCTGGATTGCTCCGAGAAACAGGTAATTTCTCTTCCCGCCCGGAAGGCCCGGGGACCTCAGGAGGTCGCCGCGGCCAAGGCTGCCGCAAAAAAATAAAGCCGGCTTCTTGGTCCGGCCTTTTCTCCTCAGGCAGAGCTTATTTGACTCTGCCTTTTTTTTATAAATCCGAATTGTTGCCTTAACTCCGGGAAGGGCCTCTGAAGATCGGCTGCCTCTTGCTGAAATAAAAAAAATACAATGAAATGAGTGGCACAGGCTTCCAGCCTGTGGGAAGGTTCCCTGGCAAACAGACGGCGCCCACAGGCCAGAGGCCTGTGCTACTAATCTTCAATTTCTTGTTTTTTGACAAAGATTTTACATGTATCCCGTTGATCTGATTAAGTAATCAGTTCAATTTTTGAGTTTGGTTGCGGCCAAAGGCCGCGATGTGCCACTAATATTTTTCTGGTTGTTGGTCTCTCTCGAAATAGAAAGATTTTTTCTAAGATGCCCTACCTTGATTGCCTTTCCGGAGCAAAGGCAATAATCGATCTTAGAAATAATCCCGGTTAAGCTCTGTCTATCTGGGGAAAAGAATCAATCCTCGAACAGCATCGCGCCCAAGTCCTTCCAGCACTGCACTTCCGGGAAGGGGTGGGGCGACCGGTTCCAGGGCTGGACAAACAGGACCGGAGTGATGCCGTGGGCCGCCAGGTGCCAGCAGGTCTCCAGGCGGTCTTCCACAAAGTAGCGCACCCCGTGGTCTTGCAGATAATGAATCTTGGCATCCGGGTCGCCAGTGGCCACCACCCGCAGGGCCTCCGGAGAAACCGGGGCCAGGGTCCGGGTAAGCCAGGCGCGGATAGGCCCGGCCCGGTCCCGGGCGGTGATGAACAGGAGCGGCGCCTCCGCCGCCAGCCGCTTAAGCACCGGAATAGCATGGGGCAAAGGCTCGATGGGCAACTCGTGGGGCCGGTCAATGAGATCCCGGATAAGCTCCGCGATGATCCAGGGCTCCAAATCCAGGCAGTCCTCCAGGCGGAAGGTGGTAATATGCTCGTACCGCAGGTGATGGCCCCGGTCGTAGCGCTCCCGGGCCAGGTCCAGGAAGGTGGTCATGATGTCCGCCACCACCCCGTCAATGTCAAAGGCCACCTGGTCCACCGGAATGCGGAGGGGTTTGGGGGTTGAGGAGTGTCTTGCAGGGTACTTCATTCCCGAAAATTTCAAAGATTTCTAATCCCTACAGGATGCGAAAATTGATATTATAAGTTAACCAACCAATTGCATAAAGGAGTAACTTGGTTTTCATTAGTGAAATTTGCAGCATTATTTAAAACTCTTGATTCTAACTGATACCATATTTCATTGGCCATGCTTTTGGTTATTGAAGCTCCTAGGAAAAAAATTTTAGGATTCAATCCATAATCAGAAAAACATTTCCTAATATTATTTAAAGCCGACTTTGCTGTTTTCCACCGTTCATCAGCTCCTGCTGGATCGATGCCTCCCTTTAACTCTCCAAGAGCAATATAAAAATTAGGATTTTTATAGGTATCGCTATTAACTTTTATAAAACTACAATTAAATAAACAAAGGTCCACATTTTTACCCACAAAAGGCGGTTTAATATTATAAATTAATGTTCTCATTTTATTTGATTTAACCCAAGCAATTCCTTTTAGTTTTAATTCTATCTCAGCATCATCATCTTTTTGTGATATCCATTTATTAGAATTTGATTCTAGCCAATGATAACTAATCCCAGCAATTTTTAATGTTGAAATTATAGTGCGTGAAATTTTTTGTTGTGCAAGAATTCCGGCCAAGTTTCGCATCTTTCCACCCAAAGCATCTCCTCGAGTAATAAGAAATCTATAAATCAATTCTTCAAGAAAATCAGGACCTGCCGGTTCAAGGAAATTTTTTATTAATCCCCGAATAGCCTTTTTTTTATCATTTTCATCCATGTAATTGGCTGCTTTATCGGATACCCCCGCCGCGATTAGTAATGCGGCACTAATCCCTTCTATTCCCATCAATTCCGAGGGATGTAAAGCTTGAGAGGCTAATGCCTTTAGTGTCCTGGCTTCAGATACAATTGGCGAGGCTGCATTGTTTTTTGCTAGGGATAGTGCAATAAACCCTGCCCTAATGCTTGCATGTGGCGTAATCAGATCTTCACTACTATTCAAATGAACAAGGTATTCTCTTCCTTTTGCCACTATACCTTTCTCCATACGTATACACATTTACGCAGGGGAGCGCGACCATGTGTCCCCATTTGTTGACTACTATTCCCTTTACCATTTGGTAACACTAAAATATTTTCTACCTCAAAACCTAGTTTTTCAGCAAAATCTGACAAAATCATGTCAACAGAAATACTCGCCCCTGCATACCGTACATTGTCATTAACCATAAACATTAAAGAATCTTTTTTTAAAACACGAGAACATTCGTAAATGACACAAGCCATTTCATAAAAATAGCCTTTTACCATTCGGGGAATGCCATTATTATTTAATCTACCTTTATTCTTTTGGTCTTCTAAGTAAGAAATAATAGATTGTAATAATCGTTGCTGATTGGCAACTTCAATAGGATATTTCCAGTTATTGTTTATTGATAACAAGTCCTTTGAACGGTTTTCAACTGTGCAGCTTAGCATCTCCTGTCTTAAGCGTATCATCTCTTTTTCAGTAATTCCCAGTAAGGCTAATTCCAACGCATAAGTCCTTGTATAATCGTAACGATTACAGTATGGAGGAGAAGTTATAATTACATCGTAATTATTACCTGGTAGTGATGACATTTTTTCCAAACAAGAACCTTTAAATAAAATTATGCTTCCTTTTCTCTTTTTATTGTCCCAGAGCATTTTGGCTTTATCAGATTCTAAATCAACAAGGATTTCATTCAATTTCATGCAGATTGCTTGGTCAAAATTTAGAATATGTTTTTTCTTGAACGGTCTTAATCCGAAACCCTTCCCGGAACGATAATCCCAACGTAAGTATTGACCATCTTTACTCGTATAGCTTACTGACTCGACTACACACAACAATGCAAATTTTAAAATAAGCTGAACTGATGGATTCTCCAATTCCCAACATTTCATATAGCGTTCAATTGCTTCAACTGTTTCTGGAGGATATGCTCCTTCGGTGATTCTTAATATTGGAAGGAGAATTTTCCCTGGTGACTTATTCCAAGGTTTTTCATGATACCAACGCTTTAATGTAAAAAAATCATCTTTAGTAAATGACTTTTCCGAACAATTTCTAGCTTCAATGATCTCTTGCCCAATCGGGAGTAATTCTATCCCATCTGCATCCAACCCGACTGAACTCGCAGCAAATAATGCTGTTCCACTTCCTGCAAATGGATCTAAAAGTTTACCCGATAAAATTTCGTTATGAGAAAGAAAGTGATGAACTAAAGATGCAGAAAAGGCTTCCTTGAATTTATACCATCTATAAGATGCTTCATTCTTATTTGCCTGGAAGCTAACAAGTTGGCGAGATAGAGAAGGATGGACCAGAAATTTATCTTCAAAGTGACGGAACAGTTGGCAATCAAGTAGCTCACACTCCTTTAAATAATCCGAGTGTTCGAAATGGTTTTCTTTGCTCTTTTCTTCCAACCTTAGCACTGATTGCCTCCTATTAATTATTACCATATAAACCGCCTTATGAAAATATTTTCTTTAACAAGCGGTAGAACATGATTTAATTTATAATCTCGAAACTTTAATCTAAAAACTTTAATCTCCAGACTAAACCTGGCAACCATGCTGACTACAAGGCACTAATCCTTTCTCACCGACCTCAAAATCCCCAGCACCTCATCCTCCGTCAGATCGTACCAGGCCCGGTAGGCGTCGGCCACCGCGAAGGAGGGGCCGGTGCGGACGTTGAGGCAATAAAGTTCGTCCACCAGGGGTTGGAGCTCCCGCACCGTGCGGCCCGAGCCGGTGGGAACCGCGACGATGAGGGGTCTGGCGCCCTGCTCTTTTAGAAACTTCAACGCGGCCCGCATCGTGTAACCCGAGGCCAAACCGTCGTCCACCACCAAGGTAGGGCGGCCTTTCAGACGAGGATAGGGCTTGCCCCCCCGCAACCGGGCCTCCCGCTGTTGAAGAATTGCCGCGGTTTTCTGCACCTGTTCTTGAATCTCCTCGGGCGTCAGGCGCAGGCGCTCCAGCAAATCTTCATTTAAGATGGCTTCCCCCGCAGGGTTGAGTGCGCCGAAGCCGGCTTCCGTGGTCCAGGGAAGCTGGATTTTACGAACAATAATCAGGTCCAGGGGAATCCCCAGCAGCCGGGCGATTTCCGCGGCCACCGGCACGCCCCCGGCCGGAATGGCAAAAAGGGCGATTTTTGTGGCCACCGGCACCCCCCCGGCGGGAGTGGCAAATAAATGGATATCTTGCCGGTATTTCAAAAAATGGACTGCCAGCCGCTGCCCTGCGTCGGCGCGGTCAGCAAACACATACACCCGATCCCGGAGGGAAGGGTCTTCTATGAGCTTTCCCATGGTCGTCGAAAATCCTCCTCCAGGGCCGCCACCCGCCGGCGGAACTCTTCTTGGGTGAGCTGCGCTCCTCTAAGCCCACCCTGGAGATTAACTTCCGAAAGATAGACTTCACCGTCTCGGCTCATAAGCAAGTCTAAAACTGCATAGGGGAACTTGCCCCGGGCCATCACCCGGCGGCAGAAATTGAGCGCCTCGGGAGCCAGGTCCGCAGGCCGGGATTCCCCCCCCTGAAAAAGATTTTTGCGGAAACTGTGAGGATTAACCCGCTCATAGGCTTCCGCATAATCTCCCAGGATAACCACCCGCAGGTCCCGGGCCTGGGCCACGAAGGGCTGGACCACCACCGGATAGGGGAGATTCTGAAGCCCGGCCAGGCTGTACAAAGCCTCCAGGGAGGGCCAGAGGCTCACCCCCAACCCCAGGTTGGCCCGGTCCCGCTTAGTCACCACCTGGCCCAGGTTGCGGGCCTGGAACTCGGTGACGCGGTCTGCCAGATCCGGCAGGGTATAGGCCACAAAACCCCCCGGGACCATGAACTCCCCCAGCACTTCCGCCTGGGCCGCCTTGGAGCGGCTCAGCAGTTGGGCCAAAGCCGAAGGGAAAAACTTCACCCCCCGTTCCGCCAGGTCAAAGAGTTTGATCTCTTCGCCCCCTCTCAGGGCCAGACGTCCCAGAACCAGGTCTCCCGGCCCCAGGTTCCGGTATTGTCGGCGGAACTCAGTGATAGTGCTGATAATTAAGGGAGGCATCAGGCATATTATACGCCGGATCGGAGGGATCGTCCAGCCGGGGCGGGGTCACGGGGCGAGATAGGCTTGCCCATAACTTATCCCCGATTTTCCGGGATATGTAGATTTCATATTGATCCACCTGAGCCACCTGCCGCCACCCCTTTGCCAGACGCTCCGGAGGGTAAACCTGCCGAAACACACCCTTGCCGAATCTTCCCAAAATCAACACTTCCGCCCCCACCCGGTCGAAATCGTAAGGCTTGTTCCGGGGGTTCAGCAATACCACTTTTTCGGGAGTGGACTCCACGAAAAAGAATTCCGGCATCAGGTGAATGCGGTGATCGTCGTCCAGAAAGGCCAGTTCGTATTCCGGAGTCTCGATGAGGCAATGACGGGGAACGCGTTTCAAATAATCCACCAAGCGATAGGGACTGTCACCCCTACAGGTGAGAATCGCGTCCAGGTAATTCAGCCCGTCACAGGGATACACCGTGACCAGGCCCAGGATCAGGCCGCCGGCCAGCCACCCCGGTGCGGGTTTTCCCAGGGCCGCAGCCAACCGCTGCAACCCCTGGCGAAGAAAATTGACCCCCAGGGGCGCCGCCAGAAACAAAGCCGGCAAGGCAAACCGATGCCAGTATACCGCGGTCAGGTAAACCAGGCTCCACAAGATAAAATTCCATATCCAGAGCCGGGTGCCGGGAGAGTAAGGCTCTCTTCCCAGGGTCCACCAGGTCCCCAATACTCCCAGCCAGATCAGGGGATGCCCCAAGAGATAAAAGACGCTTTCGGGATAGATGCGCCCAATGGTCAGGGGGGTGAAAAATTCATGACACAGGAGCTTTTTCTGCTGGAAGAAATGGAGCACCGCGGCGGTCAGGTCTCCCAGGATGACCCATTTCAATCCCAGGTAAGCCAAAAGAGGCAGGCTCAACCCCAGAATATAAATCAGGAGCCATTGGGCCAGCCGGCTCTTATCTCCCCAGGTATAGCGAGCCATAACCCCGAGAGGGGGGAGAAACGCCAGGCCGTAAAACTCCTTGGCGTCAAAAGCCAGCCCCAGGAAGATTCCTCCCAAAAACAAAAACCGGGGCGCGGCCTCTTCCATGCCTTTCACCAGCAGCCAGGTGCCGAACAAAAACAGGCCCAGGGCCGGGATATCCCCCAGGACCGAGCGGCCCCAGTACAGGACGTCGGTTCCCACCAGGGCCAGGGCCGCCGCGGCCAGGGCCGTCCCCGTCCCCCAAAGCCGCCGGGCTCCCATGAACAGAGCTAAAAAAGCAAAGGCCAGGTAAATGCCGGCCACCGTCCGCCCCGGGGTCACCCCTATCCCAAACAGGCGGTAGGCCAGAGCCACGGGCAAAATCACCGCCGGCCCCGCACTGATGCGGTAGTCCAGGTCGCTCAACTGGTCGGGACTCTGGACCGTAAAAGCATAGCGTCCGTGCTGCACCAGGTTGGCCGAAGTCTCGGAAAAGATGGCTTCATCCCACCAGAGGGTGGGAAAGTTGGCCAGATTATAGAAACTTCCCACCAGGATGAGGATGGCCAGCAGCACCCCTCCCAAGAGTACGGGAAAAGATGGCTGGGTGGGAGAATGGGTGAGCCTCACGGGTTGGTTTCTGCCTTAATTGCTGACCTTTATGGATATCAGGATTTTTTAAAGTCTCTGGTATGAAAAAAATTATTCCACTCGGACCATTTAACTATCCCATAATATAAAGAAAAAGCCTATCCTATTATAGGATAGGCTTCCATACATTTTAAATGAAAATTTTAGGTCAAAGGATAAAAAAGAGACGCATTAAAGACCGACAATGTTCCGGTGCAGTTCCTGGGTTTTTTCCAGCCTGGCCCGGTCCCGTTCCCGGACCAAATCCGCCAGGCGGTCCTGGATCCGTTGATAAAAAGTGCCATTGATGTCTTCACCCCGGGCATGGGCATCGATGAGCTGTCGGTAACAGCAGATCATCCGGGAAATCATGGACACCGCGTATTCCCGGCCCTGGACCTTGATGGTGGCCAATCCCAAGTCAAGATAAGCCTTCATCTCATCGCCCAAAATGGCGAAGGCCACGTTGGGATGGACGCGAATCCGCTCGTTGATCTCCTCCAACCGGGCCCGGGAAAGGCCCCGCCGGGACAGGACCTTGTGGCGCTGCTCGTCGGTGAGCAGGCAGAGGCGGAAGCAACTGCCGCTGCGATCGGGCCAGCCCTCATATTCCACGATTTCGTTGCCGTCCTCATCCCGGTACACCTTGCGGATATAGGTATCGGCGATGAGTTCATGGAACATGCAGTTGCCCACCCCCCCGATGCAACGGTTGCCGTGGACCAGGATCTCAGTCTTGAGCCCCAATTCATCGGCCTCCCGCTTGAAGCGGGTCAACTTCTCCACGGTGTTGATTTCCGTGGAGGCGACGATCTGGGTGGCCCCGTAGGACTGGTAGCGGGCCATCTCCGCCTGGGTCTGGATGTTGCAGCCCACGCTGGCGTGAATCACCAGCTTGGGAAAAAGCCGGTTAACCTCCTGCATCACTGCCGGGGTCTTGACGATCACCCCTTCGATGCCGAAGTGGGCGTACTTTTCCACCTTTTGCATGAGCAGGGGAAGCTTCTCCGGCGGTATCTCGGCGTTGAGAGCCACCCGCACTTTCCCCTGGTAACCGGCGGCAATGTTCACCGCCTGGCCGATCTGGCTGTCTTCCAATTCCCATTCGCACTTGCGGCGACTGAAGCCCTTAGCCCCCACGTACACCGCGTTGGCCCCGTTCTTAAAAACCCCGTCCACCATTTCCAGGCTGCCGCCTGGGGCTAAAAGTTCATTGATCATAAAGCTCCCACACCTCCCTGAGCCTTGCCAATAGGTTCCGCGGCTCTGCGACTTTCCTTACGCCAGTGCCTGTGGTAACCCCCAGGTATGGTGGGCTCCTCCCCGCGCCGACTTACCGGCGGCCCGGCTGTCTTCGACCTCCGGCAGGGAAATAATTTAACGGCTGTTGGCAATGTCAAATCCAACTTTTATTTTATGTTAAGCCAGGTTTTTTTTCAAATATTTCTTAAGCAGATATAAATACCAAAATTCACAAAATCATGGAAAAAAACTTCCTTGCCAAGAAATTTTTTTACCCACGGAGCCTCAAAATTTTTTTGAGGCTGAAATTTTATCAAATTATCGCCCCAATATCCGGTGGCCCAGGCTCAGCCTATGCCGGCGCCGGCTGAAGCCTGCGGCTGCATCAAGGCCGGCTAATTTTGCAAGATACTACATGGTTTAAGGATATCATACCCTTCAGACCTCTGCAAAGGTCCGCCAATGAGTCATTCTGCGGCGGTCGCCGCCCAAGAATCTCGTCGGGTGCGTTCTACGCACCTTATTTTCTAAAGCCGCTCAGGTTGAACGGGGCGTGAGACGCACCCTGTCATTAGACCCGTAGATAGGTTACGCCCAGGACAAAGCAGAGCCCGATCTCCACCGAAAAGGTGAGCAGATAGATGAGCAGCTCCATCAGTCCGCTGTAGTCGTCTTCCAACAGGATGCGGTTGGGGTCTCTCAGAATGTCCCAGGAAGTCTGTTCCGTCATGGTTCTCTCCTCGTTATCCCTGCTCGTTCCCAAGCTCAGCTGGGGAACGAGAAGTTTACTCGGCGTGATCAATCCCGCCCCTGCTTTAATAAAATTCCGCCAAAAGCCCATCAATAGGCCGCACCGGCTCCTGGCGCACCAGGGGCCCCATCCGGAGGGGCGGGTGGGCCTCCTCCAGCAAGGGCCGGGGGTTCCGGTATATCACCCCGGTGGGAATCCGGTCCCCCCATTCCTTGGCCTTCCGGTAGGCCCAGATTTCGTTTTCCGGATCATAGTCCGGCTCCTGATCCACGTGATACACCCGCTGGCGGTACCATTGGAAGGTGTTCACCCGGTTGAAGGTCACGCAGGGCTGCAGCACTTCCAACAGGGCAAAACCCTTATGGTTTATAGCCTCCTTATAGAGTTTGGTCAAGTATTCCAGGTCGCCGGCGAAACCCCGTCCCACCCAGGAGCAGTCCTGGGCCACGGCCAGGGCCAGGGCGTGGAGCGGCGGGGTGTACACCCCCTGGGGTTGAAGCAGGGTCACAAAGCCCTCATCGCTGGTGGGCGACGCCTGTCCCTTGGTCAACCCGTACACCTGGTTGTTGTGCACCACCAGGGTCATATCGGCATTCCGGCGGAACCCGGCCAGGAGGTGGTTGCCCCCTTCGCCGTAGCAATCGCCGTCCCCGGCCACCGCCACCACCTTGAGCTCCGGGTTGGCCAGGCGGATGCCCGTAGCCACCGGCAGGGTGCGGCCATGAATGCCGTTAAAGGTGTTGCACTTTAGATAGTGCGGAAATTTCGATGATTGGCCGATGCCCGAAACCACCACGATCTCTTCCGGCCGGATTTCCAACTCCGCCAGGGCCTGCTTAAAGGCCTTGAGCATGGGAAAATTGCCGCAGCCCGGGCACCACGCCGACTCGACGCCTTGGTATAATTCAAGGGGCAGCATGGCCTTCTCCCTCACCCGATCCCTTTCAGCCCGCGCAGTATAAACTCCGGGGTGAAGGGAGCGCCGTCATATTTCAATATCAGGTGGTTCGCGGTTATTCCGGTCTCTTGCCGCAGCAGCCGGTTAAGCTGGCCGGAGGCGTTCATCTCCACCATCACCAGCTTCTTGGCTTCGGCCAAAGCCGCGCTCACCACGTCCCGAGGGAAAGGCCACAGCTCGCTCATGTGCACCAGGCGGGCCGGAACTTTGTCGGCGTTCAGCCGTTCCACCGCCTCGGCCACCGGCCCGTAACTGGAACCCCAGCAGGCCAGGACCAGAGGCGCATCAGCCGGCCCCGCAGTTGAGATGCCCCCCAACTCCTTTACCATGGTCTGGAGCTTGCGGAGGCGCTTGTCGTGCATTTTCACCCGCACCGTGAGATCTTCGGTGAGGTGGCCGTCGGGGGTGTGCTCGTCCGAGTCCGCCACCACCACCGGCCCGAACCCCGGCAGCCTCCGGGGAGAAACCCCGGAGTCGGTGAACGCGTAGCGCTCATATTCCCCTGGGGCCGGACCCGTTTCCAGCGACCGGTCAATCTCCACCTGCTTCGGGAATTCCGCCGCCGTGTGGGTGAAATGGGTGTCCGCGAAAGCCTGGTCGGTTTGCAGGAACACCGGCAGTTGATAACGGTCCGCCAGATTAAAGGCTTTGGCCGCTAAAGCGAACCCCTGGGCCGGAGTTCCCGGCGCCAGGATGGCCCGGGGGAAATCGTCCTGGCCGGCCCAGAGCACGAAGCCCAGGTCCCCCTGAGAGGTGCGGGTGGGCAGACCCGTGCTGGGCCCCGGCCGCATGGCCTCCACGATTACCAGAGGGGTCTCGGTCATGGCCGTCAGCCCCAGGGCTTCGGTCATCAGGCAGAAACCGCCCCCGGAGGTGCCGGTCATGGACCGGACCCCGGCATAGGACGCGCCCAGGGCCATGTTAATGGCCGCGATTTCGTCCTCTGCCTGCTCCACCACTACCCCGTAGCGTCCGGCCCGCTGGCCTACGGCATTGAGCACGCTGCTCCAGGGGGTCATGGGGTAACCGCTGATAAACTGCAAGCCCGCGGCCAACGCCCCCAGGGCCAGGGCGTCGTGGCCGCTGATGAGCAGCCGGGGCTCAGGGGGCGCGGGAATCCCAGCCAGGGACAAGGCCGCGCCTTTACCGGCCGCCAATTCATAGCCCCGGGTGGCGGCCTGGACGTTCCATTCCACCACTTGGGCGCCCTTGGCCCGGAAGGTCTCTTTCAGCAACTCCAGCATAGGCCCCAGGGGCACTTGCAGCAAACCCAGGAGCGCGCCGCAGGCCCCGGCGTTCACCGCCACCTCCCCGGCCTTGGCCTCTCCCGGGATGAGGTCTTCATGGCGCAGGGCCACGGAGGGGCGCCCCGCGGGAACCTCCTTGACGAGAGAGGCGTCATATATTATCACCCCGTCCCGGGATAGCTCTCCCTGGTGCAGGGCCGCGGTTTCCTGATTCAGGGCCACCAGGATGTCCACCCCTTCCCGGGAGGAAACCAGGGGTTTATCCGCCACCCGGATCACATTAAAGAGGTGGCCGCCCCGGATGCGGGACTCATAAGACTGGATGAAAAGCACCTGGCAGCCCCGGCGCACCAGGGTCTTGGCCAGGGGCAAGGTGATGGCGTGCACCCCCTGGCCGGCGGCCCCGCCGATGAGAATGTTCAGGTCTATGGGCATAACTAGCCCTTTCCCCGGACATACCGGACTAATTGTGAATAATTACTCAAGCTCTGCTTGAATGTCAATTAAATAGTTGCCCAGGAGAGTTAAAAAAGAACAGTTTCGGAACCCTAAAACCCCTGGCTTTGGGAGAAACATAAGCACGGAGGAGAGGCGCGGCAAGGGGAGAGCAGGGCGCGTCCTGGGCGGGCCGGAAAGGAGAATTACAAAAGCCAGGGAGGTTGGTGGTTCTAGTGACGAGCCACCTTCTCCTCTGCCCCCCTGAAACCTAAAACCTGAAACCTAAAACCTGAAACCTAAAACCTAAAACCTGAAACCTAAAACCTAAAACCTGAAACCTAAAACCTGAAACCTAAAACCTGAAACCTAAAACCTAAAACCTGAAACCTAAAACCTAAAACCTGAAACCTAAAACCTAAAACCTGAAACCTAAAACCTAAAACCTGAAACCTAAAACCTAAAACCTAAAACCTGAAACCTAAAACCTAAAACCTAAAACCTAAAACCTAAAACCTAAAACCTGGAACCTGAAACCTGACCCCTATTCCTTATGGGTCCAGTCCTTAACCCAATACTGTTCACTTAATAATAAATCTGTGGTATCATGTGATAACCTATCACAGGAGGACCGCAGATGGCACGGACAGTTGCAGAACTCCCCAAAGGGAGCCGGATCAC
>VGSW01000055.1 GCA_016874915.1 Deltaproteobacteria bacterium | reverse complement strand
AACTGGCGGCGCTTAGGACCTAAATCCCCCCAGGGATCAATTAATGAGGCTTGTCGGGGATCGCGTGTACGAATCATCTTTTTGCCATTAACCCGTTGATTTTTCACCGAATTATGCCATAAAAAGCAACGCCCGACAAGAAAAAAATACCATAATCTTAAATTATTTCAAATAATTATATGAAATCGACTTTTTACGAATCCATCAAGGTTCAAAGTTCAAGGTTTAGCAAGCAGCGCCCTGTCCTTTCCAAATCCATTGTAGGGGCGCAATTTATTGCGCCCGACTCCCGCGGGCGTGATAAATCACGCCCTACAAAGGGTTGGGAGGGGGGGTTGGGGGGAGGGCAGGGAGCATTTACAAAAAACTCCCTGGCCCTCCCCCCAAAGACGGGTGAGCCGAAGGCTGAAGGCGGCTATGGGAAAAAAAGTAATTATCATGGGCGCGGCGGGGCGGGATTTCCACAATTTCAATACCCTATTCAAGGATAATCCCCATTACCGGGTCATGGCCTTTACCGCCGCCCAGATTCCCTCGGTTCACGATCGCACCTATCCCCCGGAGTTGGCCGGTTCTCTTTACCCCGAAGGAATTCCCATTTACCCCGAAGAAGACCTGGACGCGCTGATCCGGGACCGCCGGGTGGATCTCGTAGTTTTCTCTTACACTGACGTCTCCCATGTGGAAGTGATGCACAAGGCTTCCCAGGTCATGGCCGCGGGGGCGGATTTTATCCTGGCCGGCGCGGCCCGGACCATGCTCCGGTCCCAAAAGCCGGTGATCGCGGTGTGCGCCGTCCGGACCGGCTGCGGCAAATCCCAGACCACCCGGAAAATCTGCGAGATCTTGCGAGGCTGGGGAAAGAAGACCGTGGTGGTGCGCCACCCCATGCCCTATGGCGACCTTAGGCGACAGGTGGTGCAGCGCTTCGCGGCTTTCGAGGATTTCTCCCGCCGCCAGTTGACCATTGAAGAACGGGAAGAATATGAGCCGTTGGTGGAGCGGGGCATCGTGGTGTACGGCGGCGTCGATTACCGGGAGATCCTGTCCCGGGCGGAGCAGGAAGCGGAAATCATTGTCTGGGACGGCGGCAACAATGACACGCCGTTTTTGCGCCCCGACATCCACGTGGTGCTCTTCGATCCCTTAAGGCCGGGGCATGAATTGTTGTATTTCGCCGGGGAGACCAATCTGCGGCTGGCGGACATCGCCATTATCAACAAGGTGGATGCCGCTGCAGCCGGGGATATCGAGTTGGTGCGCCAAAATATTGCCAAGTTCGCGCCCCGGGCGGACATCCTGCTGGCCACCTCGCCGGTGCTGGTCAGCCGGCCGGAGCGGATTCGCGGGAAAATGGTGCTGGTGGTGGAGGACGGCCCCACCCTGACCCATGGCGGCATGGCCTACGGGGCCGGCTGGGTGGCCGCGAAAAAATTCGGCGCCGCCCGGATTGTGGACCCCCGGCCTTTTGCCGCGGGAACTTTGCGAGAAGTTTTTGAGCAGTATCCCCATATCGGGCCGGTCCTGCCGGCCATGGGGTACAACGAGGAACAGATCCGGGACCTGGGAGACACCATCAATAACACCCCCTGTGACCTGATCCTCTTTTCCACCCCCATCCAACTATGCCGCCTGCTCTCCTGTAATAAACCCACGATTAGGGTGCGTTACGAGTATCAGGATTATGGGGAGCCTAGCTTGGAAGAGGTTTTGGAGAAAAGGATGGGCGCCAGCCCGCAGTTTTTTTAATAGGGGGGCAGAAACAGGGTCAGGGGTCCGAATCTCTTCAGGTCAGCGATGCAAGTCCGGCTTTAAGGTCTTATATTTTCAACAAGTTACCTCTAAGACCCCGCTCAAGATAATGCTTGACAATGCAACAGGTTACCATTACTTTATAATTGAGCGGTGAGACCTCTGCAGGTCCCTGGGGCACGGTCCTTCCATCGGTGGGACAAACCCCGGGGCCATGGCCTGCAAGGCGCGCTCATTTTCTTTTAGCAGGCAGGTAAACATCTTCATAGCGCACCTTGCCCCTGAAAACCTCATACCAGGCTGAATCCCCCCTCTCATACTTCCTGAAGATTCCCCAGGAAAACAAATCCGCGGCTTGGAGGCCGGGGTTGTCCCTGGAATCTTCATGGGTAATTCTCAACCTCACTTCGGGAGGAACTCTGTCCTCCAATTGGCGTTGCACATACCGGTTGAACTCATGGACCTGGGCGCCACGTATTACCTCCACTCAACCCCCTTTCCAGAATCACCAGAAAATCCTGGGCGTTGGTTAAAATGCTCCGGGCGGCCAGGGAGCCGCGGTTGGCCAGTTTGTCCGCGGCGAACTCCGTCATATCCACCATATAGAAATAGACCGGCCGCACCTGGCCCTCCGGCAAGACCTGATACATGGGGGTCATATTCCCCGCGGCGATGCCGTGCAACTGGGTGGCCACGGCAATGACGGTGGTGGCCCGGCTCGCCAAGGCCCGCATGGCGTCTTGGGCCTCCATCACATCGGTCACCACTTCCGGCAGCGGCCCGTCGTCCCGGATGGAACCGGCCAGGACGTAAGGAATCCGCTGCTGCCACAGGGCGTGCATGACCCCGTTTTGAATCAGCCCCGTTTCCATGGCCCGGTCCAGGGAACCGGCCCGGCGCACCAGGTTGATGGCATCCAGGTGCTTGTAGTGCCCCAGGTGGACGGGGCGCTTGGAATAAATCTCCTGTCCCAGGGCCGTCTGAAAGAGCGCGGCTTCGATATCGTGCACCGCCAGGGCGTTCCCCGCCAACAGCCCGTGGACATAACCCCGGCGGATAAGGGAGGCCAGGGCGTTCCGGGAATCCCGGTCAAAGACCGCGGCCGGACCCGCCACCCACAAGATGAAGCCGTTGTCCCTTTCAAAGGACAATAAGGCATAAAGCTCATCGTAATCTATGGAGAAAGCGGTCTCCCGGGACAGCCGGGTGCGAAAGGCAAATTTTTCCGCCACCGGCGGGGGTTGAGCAAAAGCCTCGGTGTGCACATAAATGCCGTCCTCGCCATTTTCGCCCCGCCCCAAGGCCACCTGCTCCCCCACCTGGAGGTGGCGGAATTCCTTGACCCGCAGCGACCCGTCCGGGGCCCGGACCACCACGCAGTCCATCCGGGAATTTTCCAGCAACACCCAGCGGCCTTTTTCCAGTTGGAAATACTCGGGGAAGATGGTGGTGGCATGGTAATTTTCCGGGGCCACGCCTTTCTCCCGCACCGGGGCGAAGGTTACCATGGGGGCATCTTTGAGAGGCGTCTTAGAGAAATCCGGGGGATGATAAACCGGAAGGGCGAAGGCCATGGTGGGACCTCATTGGTAAAGGTTTTGGGGGAGGGGGCTAAGGGCGCCCGCCCTTACCCCTCCCCCAAACCCCCACCCCCAATCCCTTAAAGGGGGTTGGGAGGGGAGCTTGAGGGGAGGGCGGGGGAGCCGCGCTCCCCCGGCCCTCCCCTCAAAAATGATATTCCATCAAATCCACGCAAAAATATGCGTCCCGGTGCGGCCTTGCAGGGCTTCCGCCAGGCTTTCGGGCTGGGTGATGAGCACCCGACGCCCGCCCTGGGACAAAAAATCAACGGCCGACTCTATCTTGGGACCCATGCTGCCGGGGGGAAAATGACCGTCCTGCAAATATTTATAAGCTTCGGCGCTGGTGAGCGTCGTCAAGGGGCGCTGGGCGGGCTGCCAATAATCCAAATAGACATATTCCACCGCGGTTAAAAAGATCAACAGGTCCGCATCGATTTCCCGGGCCAGCACCGCGGAGGCCCGGTCTTTGTCGATGACCGCCTCCACTCCCCGTAAATCGCCGTCGGGCAGGCGCACCACCGGCACCCCGCCGCCCCCTGCGGCTATGACGATGATCCCGCCCTGCAATAGATAAGAGATGATGTCCTGCTCGATAATGGTCAAAGGGCGGGGGGAAGGTACTACCCGGCGCCAGCCCCGGCCCGCGTCTTCCAGGAGCTGCCAGCCCTGTTCGGTTCGCAGCCGCTCGGCTTCGCCCGGGGGATAGAAAGGACCGATGGGTTTGTCCGGATTGCCAAAAGCCGGATCATCCGCGGAAACCTCCACCTGGGTGATCACCGTGACCACTCCCCGCTCTTTGCCCCGGCGGCGCAGTTCATTCACCAGGCACTGCTGGATGAGATATCCCAGGCCCCCTTCGGAGTCGGCGTCGCACATAAATAACGGCATGGGAGGCACAATGGCCCGGGCGCATTCCATCTGCAGCAGCAGATGTCCCACCATGGGGCCGTTGCCGTGGGTGATGACCGACTGAAAGCCGGAAGTCACCAGGTCCGCGGTTGGCGCCATGGCCTGGCTGATGCGGCGATACTGTTCTTCCACCGTGCCCAGTTCCCCCGGACGGATCAGGGCATTGCCTCCCAGGGCAATCACCAATTTAGGATATCGCACCGGATCGATGGGAATCATGGGAACAAGGTCAGACTCACGGTTAATCTCAATAATATGCTTTATATAAGCACGATTGGGCCATTTTGTAATGGCATATGAGGGAGAAACGCTATTTTTGTTGATTTTCCCTTGGAAACTGGACAAGCAAGGAAGTCATGGCAAAACTTTTTCCTTTGCCGCATGACCCCAAAAAACCTGATATGATGAGGCTGCTGCAAAAGTGATTTTGAGGGGAGGGCCGGGGCCAGTGGCACAGGCGTCCCCGCCTGTGGAAGCCCCTGGCCCCCTCTCCCAATGGCTTTTTGCAACAGTTCCATGATAACTAAATAAATGTAAAATTCCGCAGCAATTAGAGGAACTCCTACCTCATGACCTTCGATGACCGGCTGGAAAAAGTGATGGCCCTGGCCGACGTCCTGCCCCGCTATAAGCAGGATTTAATGGACCTGGCGGCCCGAAATCTGAAATTTGCGGTGAAAGACACCGCCTACGAAGTGGGAATCACCATTGACCGTTTGCGGCTGTTTGAGCATACGGAATTTTTCCTGAGCAATCGCAAGCCTCTGGGAGGGCCGGGCTCCAGGGTGGCGGTGATGCTCTCCTATAACGGCAGCGCCTGGCTCAACACGGTCATCGCGTCCATCTATATGGTGGGCAATAAAGTGCTGGCCAAATTTGCGTCTCGGGGAAACGAGTTGATGGGGCTCACCGAAAGCTTTTACCGGCCCATATTCGGCGAGGATATTCAATTTTACCGGGGGGATGGCCGCACCTTCATGCAAGACGCCTTGAAGGCCCCGGATATCTCTGGCGTCATTGTCTTCGGTTTTGACGCCAATGTGCTTCCCTATGAGGCGGATTTCCGCCGCACCGGCAAAAAATTCGTCTTCGAAGGCCCCGGGGTGGACCCCTTCATCGTCTTCCCCGATGCGGACCTGGATCTGGCTTTGACCGACCTCATGACCGCCAAGTTTTCCTACTCCGGGCAAACGTGCAGCGCGCCCAAGAGAATCTTTGTCCACCGGGCCATTTATGAGGAATTTTTAGAGGAGTTGGTCCGCCGGGTGAAGAAACTCCGGGTGGGGGCGCCGGAAGACCCCAAAACCCAGGTTTCCCCGGTGGGCAGTGAGTTGGCGGTGAGCCGCATCCAAGACCAGCTTCGGGATGCGGTGGACAAAAAAGCCCGGGTTCTCCTGGGAGGGGAGATTGACGGCAACCTTGTTTATCCCACGGTGATCCGGGATGCCACCGATGAGATGTCGGGGATGCAGGAGGAAGTCTTCGGTCCGGTGGTCTTCGCCAGCCCCTTTGATTCCGCCGCCGAGGTCATCGCCCGGGCCCGGAATCACCGCTATGGCCTGCGGGCCGCAGTCTTCGGCGGGCCGGAAGCCAAGGCCGCGGCCCGGGCTTTGGCCGGGGAGAAATACTGCCACCCGGTGCCGGAATTCACCTTCGGCAAGTTCGGCACGGTGGCCCTGAACGCGCCCCGGTTGGAAACCTGGAAGGGATCCTTTGTCACCAAGCCGGTGGGGGGCTACGGATATTCGGGTTGGATCTGGGAGACGGTGGACGGCCGGTTTCGCCTCAAACAGGGTCCCAAACTGCTCAGTATCGAGACCTCGGTTCCCATGGATTGATATGCCATTCTCAGGTCGGCAAATGAAGGCCCTGCTCCTCCATCCGGAGTTCCCGGAAACCTTCTGGACTCTCCGTAATGCCCTAAAGTTTGTGGGCGTCAGGGCTGAGAGTCCCCCCCTGGCTCTCCTCACTGTGGCCGCCATGCTGCCCCGGGATTGGGCCAAGAAATTAGTGGACCTGAACGTAGAGCCGCTGACTGATGAGCATCTGGCCTGGGCCGACCTGGCCTTTATCAGCGCCATGACCATCCAATCCGCCTCGGCCGACGCGGTCATCCGTCGCTGCCGGGCCGCGGGAGTCAAGGTCTGTGCCGGCGGGGTCCATTTCAGCACTCCCTGGGCGCCCTTCGAGCCAGTGGATCACCTTTTCATCGGCGAAGTGGAAGAGACTTTGCCGGTCTTTCTGGAGGACCTGGCCCAGGGGAGGGCTTTATCGGAGTACCGGGCTTCCCGGTTTCCGGATCTGGCCCGCTCCCCGGCCCCGGCCTGGGAACTTCTGGACCATTCCAAGTATGCCAATATGCTGGTCCAGGTGGGCCGGGGCTGCCCCTATGACTGCGATTTTTGCCACATCATTGTGCTTTACGGCCGCCGTCCCCGTTACAAGAGTCCGGACCAGGTCCTGGCCGAGCTCCAGGGAATCTATGACCGGGGCTGGCGGGGGTGTCTGTCTTTTGCCGACGACAATTTTATCGCCCATCATGGCAAGGCCAAGGATATCCTCCGAGCCTTGGGTCGCTGGCAGGCCGAACACGGCTACCCCTTCTTCCACATTGCCCAGGTCAGCGTGGAACTGGTGGACGATCAGGAAGTGTTGCCCCTCATGGCCCAGGCCGGCTTTGTGGGGCTGTTCCTGGGACTGGAAACTCCGGACCCCGCCTCCTTACTGGAATGCAACAAGCGCCAGAACCTGAACCGGGACCTGGTGGCGGCGGTGCGGGCTATCCAGGCCCACGGCATGGAGGTCATCGGCGGCTTCATCGTGGGCTTTGACACGGACTCCCCCGACATTTTCGCCCGCCAGGCGGACTTCATCGAAGCAGCCGCCATTCCCAAGGCCATGATCAACCTGTTGGCCGCGCCCCCTGGCAGCCGTCTGTTTAAACGCCTGGAGTCGGAAGGACGCCTGCTGGAAGCCAGTGACGGGAATACCACCATGAGCGCCAGCGGACTCAACTTCATCCCCAAGATGGGACGGGAACGGCTGCTGGAGGGTTACCAGGCCCTACTGCGCCGGCTCTTTGAGCCTGAGCCTTACTACCAGCGGGTGCTCACCTTCTTGAATCACTGCCCCCCCAACCCGTACCTCCCCGCCCGCCCCCTCAACCTCCGGGAAGTCCACGCGGGTCTGAAGATTATTTTGGCGTTGGGCTTTCAAGAACCGGGCCGGCGGGCCTTCTGGGCTTTCCTGGGGCGTCTGCTCCGGCAGCACCCCAGGAGATTGCCGGTGGGAATGTTGATGGCCGCGGTGGGCCATCATTTCCGGGTTATAATGCACCGGTTCTGTGAAGCCAGCCGGTGAACCGTAGTATCACAACCAGTCTAGGTCTATCTCCCAGTAATACTTGATGGCCTTGTTGGAGAAAGTGACTTCCCGAAAGCCCGCGTTTTTAAGCTGCTTCACCAAGTCGCTCTTATCCAGGAAGAAAAACACCATAGGGCGAGAGAACAGCACGCAGTCCAGGAAAATGGCGTCCTTGCCGGAGCCTTTGAGTTCGATCTTCACATCGAAGCCCTTAGTCAAAAATTCCCGATCCAATTCCGCGGCCAGCTCCTGGCGGCGTTTCACCGCCTGCTCTTCCGCCGCTTTGGCCATGGCTTCGCTATGTTTTTTCAGCTCCTTCTCCCGGCGGGCCACCTCCTGAAGGAGTTCCCGGGCTTCCCCGTATTCGTCGTGCTTCCGGGTAATGGCTTCCAGGTGCCGCCGGGCGTCCCCTAACCGGCCATGAGTCCTCTGCCGGGGGTCTTCGGCGTCGGGATTGCCTTCGGCCAGGGCGTTTTTGGCCTCCCGCAAATGTTCAAAGGGGAGCAGGGCCTGGAAGGCTTTATCTTTTTGGGCCTGGCGGGCCAGTTCCTGCATCAGATAGTCCCGGGGGAAAATGGCCATGAGCCGGTATTCGGTTTGGGGGAAGGCCTGGAAGGTGAGGGGATCGATCTTGAAGCCCCGTTCCACCGTCAGGGCCTGCACCCGGTGCCCTTTCCAGTAAAGCTTGACCAGGTCCGGAGCTCGACTGGTTCCCCGTTTCTTCCCCAGCTTTAAGTAATCCTCCTGCTCCAGGGCCCAGACCTCGTCGAAAGGAACCGCCATCTGATCCTGGCCGGTGCGCAAATCCGGGGCGCCTTCGTGAAACTTTTGCAGGTATTCCCGCAGATGGTCCCAGACTTTTAGCGAAACCTGGCCTGGTTCCAGGACCTTTTTGGCCTTGCGGAAATCTCCCCAGGCGGGGGAATTAAGGAAAAGGTCTTGTTCGGTGGGCTTGTCTTTGGCGGCGGGAACCAGGGCCAGGCAAAATATTAGCAGAACAAGGCTTCGGAGCCGGGTAAAAATCCGGTGCATTTCTTCAGAGACCTCGGTTTGGGTTTCAGCGATAAAGCTATCCGCGACCAGCCAAAAATCTACTTCTCGTTCCCAAATTGTACTTGGGAACGCACTTGGGTGCCAAGCTTGGCTTGGCCAAAAACCTTTTAATGATTTAACGGGTGAGCCAACGGCTCATGTGCGACTGCTATCGGCTTTCAGCTAAAAATTATTCTATTGGCTGAATGCTGACAGCTAAGTCTTGTTACCAGCCGCTGCCGCCGCCACCGCCGCCACCGCCGCCGGAGGACCCCCCGCCGCCGCTTCCCGAGTCGGAGCCGGGAGGGGAGGAGGAAGAGGCGATGGCCCCGGAAAAGGAGTCTCCCAGGGATGAGGCAAATCCTGAAGAGCCAAAATGGTCCCAAGATCCCCCCGAGTACCAGCTGGGGGAATACGCCCGGCCGTCCACCTGGGCCCGGGCCAGCACGTCGGCGAACTGCTGGGACCACTCGTTCTCCACGTCCAGGGCCAGGGCGTAGGGCAGGTATTTTTCAAAAAGTTCCGGCGTCTTTTCCGGAGGATGGAGCACTTCCAGGCGCTCCTTTTCGGCCACGGACAGATAGAGTTTGAAGCCCTCGATCTGATCCATGATTTTGCGGCCTTGCAGGGTGGGGGCCTTGAGAAGATGATAGAACAGCCCGTCCAGGACCACCATGAGGGCCAGAAGGCAGGCGGGGACCAGGGAGATGGCGAACGTTAGAAAAGCCAGGCCCACAATCTCGCCGGCGAAAAAGGGGAGAAAAAACAGGGTGGCGCCCAGGGCGCTGAGGATCCTGCCGCTTTGCCAGCGCCGGATCGCATTAACCCCCAGGGCGTAAACCGCCACGGTCCAGACGGTGAGCCACAGGGCGCTGAAGCCCGCGGCGAACTTGTCCGCGGAAGTCAAGGCTATGGCCCCCAGCCCTATTAGAGTAAGGACCAGCCCGGAGATGAAATAACCGGAGTTGGTGTTGAAATAGACTTTATTCAGTTCCTTTTTCAGAGCCTCTTGCAGGGCTTTCAGGACGCCTTTGATCTGGGCGTGGTTGGAGTCTTGGAGGACGAGGGTATCGCTGGAGGAAAACAGGTGGCTGGAAACCCGGATTTCCCCGGAGGACAAGTCACCTTTACCGCCCTGCTTTTGCCGGAGAGTGAATTCTCCGTCATTTTCTTCGATAGTCAAGTAGCCTTTCACCGCCATGTCCACCACTGCCGCGGCCATGGCCTTGTTGTCGAAGCCCATGCGGTTCAGATAGCGCACCGAAGGCGGCGAAAAGCCCTTGGGGGGGGTGAATAGAGGGATGATGACGCCCTTGGCGGGGTCTTTGCCCACCTGGACCCAGGTGAACAGGTAAAAGCAGAGGAGCACCCCCAGCCAGATGAGGGCCACCGCGGCGCTCAGGTTGTCCTTCAGGAAGTGCCCCATCTTTTCCTGGCCGGAGGGCTGGTGCACCAGGCCCTTGGGCCAGGCTACGGCAATGGTCAGCCCTTCCCGGGGGCCCAGCCCCCGGGTGGTGATGAACACGATGCGGCCTTCACGGTCGTAAGAGACGGAGAAGTCCTTCCCTTTAGCCCCTTGGGGGCCGGTATAGGCCGCGTGCTGGAGGATCTTGGCCCCCGGGGGCAGCGCCACCGTGGCCCCGGCCCGGTCCATGGCAAAGGTCCAGCCGGTGCCGGTGACGTTCCAGTAGAGTTCGTCAAAGTCCTGGAAATACCCTAATTGACGCCCGGTATGATAGGTGATGACGTAAGTGTAAACGTTGGGGCGCAGGAACACGTCCTTCTGGCCGATGCGAATCTTTACGCCGTTGGTGACATCCTCAATATGATAAGGCTCGGGCTTTCCATCCCGCCAGACCTGCTCCACTTTAAAGTCCACCTTGACGGTGTTGCCGAGCCGGTCTTTATAAGTAGTGGGAAAGTCACGGATTATGCCCCGCCGGATCTCCTGGCCGGCGCTCTTAACCTTGATAGTTTCGGTCACCGTCATAGTGGCGTCGGGATGGACCACGATGCGGCTGTGGAAATCGAGGATGCGCTCCGGCGGCGCCGCGGCAGCTGGGGAACCCAGAAACCCCAGGCAGCAAAACAACACCGCCAGGGCCAGGAGGGGGAATCGAGCCCAGGCCGTCATGCCACCCTTTTTTTCACGATTTCCCATTTCAAATGCTGCAAATTTAAATTGTATCACCTTGATAATCCTAATCTTTTAACAGAAAACCGAAAACAGAAAACAGAAAACCGCCTTTAAAAGCTAACCTTGGGGACCGCCCGTTCCCCGGCTTCTTCGATTTCAAAATATTCCGCGAGGGTGAAGCCGAAGGAGTTGGCAATTAAGTTGCTGGGAAAAGACTGGATGAGGATGTTCAGGTTGCGGGCCGCGCCGTTGTAATAGCGCCGGGACAACTGGATTTCACTTTCGATGTCCGCCAGGGACCGCTGGAGTTCGATGAAATTTTGGGAGGCCTTGAGGTCGGGGTAATTTTCCGCCACTGCGAAGAGGTTGCCCAGGGCCGCGCCCAGGGCGCCCTCCGCCTGGGCCTTGGCGCCCACCCCCTGGGCCTTAAGGCTTTGGGCGCGCATCTCCGTGACCTTTTTCAGTACGCCCTTTTCATGCCCCATGTAGCCCTTCACCGTCTCGATGAGGTTGGGGATGAGGTCGTTGCGGCGCTTGAGCTGCACGTCAATGCCGGACCAGCCTTCCTGGACCATCTGCCGGTTTTTCACCAACCGGTTGTAAATGGCCACCGCGCCCAGCAGCGAAACCACCACTAACGCCAGTAAGATGTAAACCAGGGTCATTTTGAGCCTTTCTTGGGGAGATGGTTAGGGTGATGGGTTGAGTAATTATCCCGCCCCAATGCTGGGTTTAACGAATAATCAGTCATCCTGAGCAAATTATTGGTGGCACAGGCGTCCCGCCTGTGCCCAATTTTCACAGGCCGGAGGCCTGTGCCACCTATCCTCTAGGCTCCCCTGCCCACTGGTCGGCCCTATCTTCGCAAGGACACAGCGCATTTTTGTGCACCAGCCGGTCCAGCAGGGCGCAATGGAGGGCCTGAAAAGTGCGGCACGACCCGGCCCCATCCACGGCCGATACCTGGGGAAAAGAGGCGTGTTCACAAGATAAATCGCACCATTTCATGGGTTAGACCATCAAATTGGAGACTTTATAGGAATTTCAAGAGTTCTTCTTTTGTCAAACCGCACTGCTTTAAAATGGCCAGGAATGTTCCCATGGCAAGTTCATCATGAAGGGGCACTACGGTCCGGTGCTTCCCCTTTTGTAAGCTTATATGGCTACCCTTTTGGCGCACAAATTTAAACCCGGCCTTTTTTAGAGCTTTAACTAGTTCCGCTCCGGATAGTTTTGGGATTTTAACCACCTACCGCAACCTCAAGAGGGTAGAACAAGGCCTCGCCGGAAGTTTCGGGAAGGTCTTCCGTCCCAAAACTCTCTAGGTAAAGTTCTACGGCCTCTTTGAGGTTGGCTTTGGCTTCCTCGATGGTTTTTCCCTGGCTCACTACCCCCAACTCAATGCAATGAGCCACATACCATTCCGGTTCTTTGACGATGACGGCGGTGAATTTTCTGGTCATGGCCGGCCTCTTACGTTATTAAGGGCAGAATAAGGTTAATGTGGTGAGATGCGATCAATCCCGGGATTACTGACTTTCAAGCATAGAGCTATCCAAATCCATTAGTTAACGGGATATTCTTTCCATACCAATTGTTTTCAGGAATTGCTTAGGAGATGAGAACGAATTCTTTTCTTTTACTACTGCTGGATAAATTTTATAATTTTGGTCATCTTCCCGTAACTTCCAATAGCCATTTTCTATATTTATATTAATTTCTTGTTTTGAATAGACATAACCTTCCCTATTATTAATAAGGAGAACAAGAAAGTAATTATCTGAGTTATTTAAAAAATCAATATATTTTTTCCCCACACCCCAAAAGTATTTTTCAGTTCTACTTATTTTAATAATGAGGAAATTATTTTCTAACAAAAAATAATTCGCTCTTTTAAAAGCTTTTTTCCACAAGTGATAAACCTCATCGCCTGGCTGTGGAGCAGTGGCCCCAATGGCGATAACAAACTCATAAATTTCTTTATCCATATTTTTTCCTCTTTTATGCTAAAAGCCTTTCTATTTGCCAATAATAGTGCCGTAGGATGCGCAGGGCGCACCCTACGTTCTCGCTTTCCTTGCCACCACCTCGTAAGCTTGCTTCAAGGCCGCGGAAAGTTTATCCTTATCCGGGCCGCCGGCCTGGGCCAGGTCGGCCCGGCCGCCGCCGGAGCCGCCCACCAGGGGGGCCAGTTCCTTGATGATCTCCCCGGCGGGGAAGCGTTTGGCCAGGTCCTGGCTCACCAGGGCAATGAGCATGGCCTTGTCGTCCGCGGCGCTCCCTAGGACAATGACCCCGGACTTCATCTTGTCCTGGATTTTCACCGCATAGTCCCGCAGAGCCTTGGGGTCTTGGGCCGGCACCTGGAGGGCCAGGACGGGAACGCCGTCCACCTGGCGCACCTGGTCCAGCATTTCCCGGGCCTGGGCCGCGGCCAACTTGCTTTTCAAGGCCTCCACCTCTTTTTCCAACTCTTTCTGGCGCTTGAGGGCTTTTTGCAGGCGGCTGAGGAAATCGGCCCGGCTGCCTTTGAGCATTGTTGCGGCCTTATCTAGCTCCCGGGTCTCTTCCTGGAAGACCTTCACCGCCTCCAGGCCGCACACCGCTTCCAAACGGCGGATGCCCGCGGCCACGGAGGCTTCGCTGACGATCTTGCACAGGCCCAAATCCCCGGTGCGCTCCACGTGGGTGCCGCCGCACAGCTCCCGGCTCAGGCTAGGGATGGACACCACCCGGACCTCTTCGCCGTATTTTTCCTCGAACAAGGCCATGGCCCCGGCCTCCAGGGCCTGGGTGACGCTCATGCGGTCCGTCTGCACCGGGAGGTTCTCCACCACCGCCCGGTTCAGGGCCAGTTCCAGTTGGTCCAGCTCTTCGGGGCTGATGGCCTTGAAATGCGTGAAGTCGAAGCGCAGCCGCTCCGGTTCCACCAGGGACCCGGACTGCTTGATGTGTTCTCCCAACTGTTCCCGGAGGGCCGCCTGGAGGATGTGGGTGGCGGTGTGGTGCCGGGCGATGCGGCGCCGGCGCTCCGCGTCCACCTGGAGATGAGCCGGGTCGTTGACCTTCACCACCCCTTCCTCCACCACCCCTACGTGAACCAGGAGGTCATTGGGCAGCTTCTGGGTATTGGTCACCCGGATGCGCCAACCATCTCCGGTGATGACCCCGGTATCCCCCACCTGGCCGCCGGCCTCGCCGTAAAAAGGCGTCTCCCGGGTAATGACTTCCACTTCTTCGCCTTTCTGGGCCGTGTCGCCTTTGGTTTCATGGCGGATGAGGACCAAAATGGCGCTGTCCGCCTCCAGGGCCTCGTAGCCCAGGAAATGGCTGGCGGGCCACTGGGCCAGTTCCAGGTAAACCGGGGGCACTTCCTCCCCGACGCCGCCCCGCCAGGAGGCTCGGGACATCTCCCGCTGCACCTTCATGTGAGCTTCGTAGCCCTCGTAGTCCAGTTGCAGGCCCTCTTCCTTCAGGGCGTCCTGTACCAAATCCAGGGGGAAGCCGTAGGTGTCGTAGAGCTTGAAGGCCACTTCTCCGGGGAGCACCTTGCCTTTCTTGGCTTTTAGTTTGTCCAGCTCCTCGGCCAGGAGTTTCAGCCCGTGGTCCAGGGTGTCCGCGAAGCGCTCCTCCTCGCCGGTCACCACCTGGGTGAGGAACTGCCGCGCGGTATTGAGTTCGGGGTAAATGTCCCCCATCATCTCCACCACTTTCATACACACCGTGGGGAGGAAGGGGGACTTGAGATTGAGCAGGCGCCCGAAGCGAATGGCCCGACGCATGATGCGCCGCAGCACATAGCCCCGGCTCTCATTGGAGGGGAGGATGCCGTCGGCGATGAGGAACGCGGTGGCCCGACTATGGTCGGCGATGACCCGGAAGGCCACGCTTTCATTGGAAGAGTCCCCTTTGTAACCCAGGCCCGCCATTTCCTCGATGCGGCCGATGACCGGGCGGATCAGGTCGGTGTCGAAGTTGGACTTTACCCCCTGGATGACCGCGACCAGGCGCTCCAGGCCCATGCCGGTGTCGATGCTGGGCTTGGGCAGCGGGTGGTCCTGCCCGCCCAGAGACCGGTTGTACTGCATGAAGACCAGGTTCCAGATTTCCAGGTACCGGTCGCATTCGCACTTGCCGATGCCGCAGTCCGGGCCGCAGGCCATCTCCGGGCCTTGATCGATGAGGATTTCCGAGCAGGGGCCGCAGGGGCCGGTGTCGCCCATGGCCCAGAAGTTGTCCTTCTCCGTCATGCCCACGATGCGCTCCGGGGGGAGCCCGGCGATCTTTTCCCAGAGCTTCCTGGCCTCGTCGTCCTCGTAAAAGACCGTGGCCCAGAGCTTGTCCTTAGGAAGCCCGTAATGCTCGGTCAACAGCTCCCAGGCCATCTCGATGGCCCCTTCCTTGAAATAGTCCCCGAAGGAGAAGTTCCCCAGCATCTCGAAAAAAGTGTGGTGCCGGGCGGTGAAGCCCACGTTTTCCAAATCATTGTGCTTGCCCCCGGCCCGGACGCACTTCTGGCAGGACGCGGCCCGGGTATAGGGGCGGGTTTCCTCCCCCAGGAAGGATTTTTTAAATTGCACCATGCCCGCGGTGGTGAAGAGCAGGGTGGGGTCGCCGGCGGGCAGCAGCGATGAGCTGACCACCCGGGTGTGGCCCTGGGAGGAGAAATACTCCAAAAATTTTTCCCGGACATCGCGGCTGGTCATCATGGCGCTGGCGAGGCCTCCTTTTCTGCGGCGGATTGGGGCAGCAGTCCGTGCAGGCCCCGAATCTGGCGCTCCAGGTCTCCGGCCACTTCCGGATGCTCCTTAAGATAGTTCTTGGCATTTTCCCGGCCCTGGCCGATGCGCTCGCCCCCGTAGCTGTACCAGGCGCCGCTTTTTTGGATGAGGGCGGCGTCCGCGGCCAAATCCAGGAGATCGCCTTCCCGGGAAATCCCCTGGCCGAAAATGATGTCGAACTCCGCCTCCCGGAAGGGCGGGGCCAGCTTGTTTTTCACCACCTTGACCCGGGTGTGGTGGCCGATGACTTCGTTGCCTTCTTTAATGGCGGTGACCCGGCGGATGTCCAGGCGCATGGAAGCGTAGAATTTCAGGGCGTTTCCCCCGGTAGTAGTTTCTGGGTTGCCGAACATCACCCCGATCTTGTGGCGGATCTGATTGATAAAGACTACCGAGGTATTGGTCTTGCCGATGGTGGCGGTGAGCTTGCGCAGCGCCTGGCTCATGAGGCGGGCCTGGGAGCCCATCTGGGCGTCGCCCATCTCCCCTTCGATTTCCGAACGGGGCACCAGGGCGGCCACGGAGTCCACCACCACCATGTCGATGGCGTTACTGCGCACCAGGATTTCGGCAATCTCCAGGGCCTGCTCTCCGGAGTCGGGCTGGGAGATGAGCAAGTCTTCGGTGCGCACCCCCAGCTTGCGGGCGTACTGAATGTCCAGGGCGTGCTCCGCGTCGATGAACGCGGCCACTCCTCTCAGCTTCTGGGCCTCGGCGATAACTTGCAAGGCCAGGGTGGTTTTCCCGGAAGCCTCGGGGCCGAAGATTTCAGTGACCCGGCCCCGGGGGATGCCGCCGATGCCTAAAGCCAGGTCCAGGGAGAGGCACCCCGAGGGGATCACCGGCACGTCGATCTTTTCGTCGGCCCCCAGGCGCATGATGGCGCCCTTGCCGTAGCTTTTTTCAATCTGGCCCAGGGCCTGCTCCAGGGCCTTGGCCTTCTCCGGTGCACCTTGTTCTGCCATGGTTATATTCCTTTTCGTATGTTTTGGAGTTACTGGATTTAGTTTTCAGCGATCAGCTTTCAGCAAAAGCAATTCATCCCTCGTTCCCAAGCTAATTAATACATTTAAATCACTCCCACGGTTCATCGGAACATTTATAATTCTTTGTAAGATATGCTTTCAGGACAGAGGCAGAACTAACGATATAATTTTGGTCTTTTTGTTCAAGTTTTTTCCCGAAAGCCGCCGTGAGATCGTGCACTAATTTTTCACGTTCTTTCTTTGTGATAATTAGATGACTGAGATGGTTAGGTTTTTGGTCTATCAATGTTGCAAAAATTAGCGTGGTGGATTTAAATAACGTTTCAGCAATATAATTTATTTGAGCTCTTATTTGTGGCATTTCAGCAGATACTTTGCCATAATCTACGCCAAGTCGTGGGCCTCCAAGCAAGATGCTAACGATTTCGATTATTTTTTGATGTAAGTTGATTTTCTTCTCATACAAAGCGATTATACTTGGAATAAGGTCATTAAATGGAGGATTAAGGCGCATGCTTTTTAACATGTTTATTTGTGATTTGAGTTCTAATTGAATTAAGGTACTTCCGTGAATCATACTTGACAGTTTGGCATTTTCTGAATTGCTGGCTTTATATTCTTTTTCAATTTTAGCACGAGTATTTTCATTTGCAGCTAGTTCACGAATGTATTCGGAAACAAACGCAAGACTGGAAGTCGCTTCAGCACGGGCTTGAGAGGTTGCGCCACTTGCCCAAAGAACCAAAGCAATAACCCCTATGCATTGCAAACCGTTGGTTCTCATCGCTCCCCCTTCGTTCCCATGCAATTACTGGTACGCAGTGCGACCCTACATTATTCCTGGCCCGTTAGTTCTTCCCAGAAGGCCCTCGGAGAAATAATCCTTACCTTTCCAATACTCTTGAGGCCTTGCAGTTCGTGATCGCCGGTAACCAGGACCTCCGCCCGGGCGCTAATGGCTGCGGCGACGATTTCCGCGTCATCCTTGTCCTGGATGGGGAGGTCCGGCAGGTCCGCAGGCTCGGCCACGACGGCTTCTTGGCTGATGAGTTCCAGGTATTCCGCGCTCAACTGCTCCGGGACGCCGAACTTCATAATCAAGATGCGCCGGACCTCCTGAAGCACCTGGGGACAGGTGACGAGTTCATGGGCCGCCAGCACCGCACGGAAGACGTCGGCGCACAGCCCCCGGGTCGCAACCGCGCTGATGATGACGTTGGTGTCCAGGAGCACCCTCACGAAACTTCCCGGAACACGTCTTCATCGGTGAGGTATCCCCGCGCCTCGGCGAAAGGCATGATCTTCCGGCGCAGGGCTTCGAACTGACTGACCCGGAGTTGGCGGCGCAGCGCCTCACGGGCAATTTCACTGCGATTCTTTCCCGATTGTTGCGCCGCCTTCGTCAGGAGCTTATCCAACTCCTCGTCAAGCCTGATGGTCAAGATGCTAGTCTTCATGTCTTACAATGTATTACATGGGGTAGCCTAGGTCAAGTCTTTTATCCGGTTTCGGCGGCCACAGGCCGCACTATAATTACCTGCCGCACCGCTTTTCAATCCGGCCCAGGGCCTGCTCCAGGGCCTTGGTCTTGTCCGCGGCGCCTTGCTCGGTCATGGTGGTTCCTCTGTATAATTATGTCTGGTAAAGGGCCTTCCCTGACCCTTGGGTTTCCTCTAAATTATCATTTTATCCTGAAAGCACGCTTTTAGGCAAGTATAATAATATTCAGGCAAAATCGGGGCCGTAGGGTGCGTCTCATGCACCAAAAGGAAGAGGGCGCATCAAATGGTGCGTAAGACGCACCCTACAATTTTCCCAAGGGAATAACCTGCAGCAGGGTGTAGGTGGACCCGTGAGGCGAAAGGACGCTGCGATAGAGGATGAGCTCTTTAACTTGAAAGGCGGGCCAGTCGGGGGCGGGCAGTTCTTTAAGCGCCCTAGTCAATCCGAAACGCCCCTGGGGCGACTTCACCCGGCCCAGGGTCAGGTGGGGGTGGAAAGCCCGGTCTTCGGGGGGGAACCCCAGCTTCTCGAAAACTTTTTCCAGCCGCCGGAAAAGCTGTCCCAGGGCCGCCATCTCCCCTTCCAGCCCCAGCCATACCACCCGGGGGGCGTTGAGGTTGGGAAAGGCTCCGGCGCCGGTGACTTTAAGCTGAAAGGGGGCCTGCGCCGCGGCCACCTCTTGGGCCGCCTGGGCCAGGGCCTCCACGTCGGCATCCGGCACGTTGCCGAAAAACTTCAGGGTGAGGTGGACGTTGCCCGGTGGCACCCACTTGACGTCAGCGCCGCTCTTTTTTAACTCCTGGAGCAGCAGGGCCAGGCCCGGTTTCAGATTTTCCGGCAGATCGATGGCTAAAAAGGCGCGAATCATAACTTCAGGTTCCAGGTTTTAGGTTTTAGGTTTTAGGTTTTAGGTTTTAGGTTTTAGGGTCCAGGTTTTAGGCTTTAAATTTTAGTTTTAGGATTAAGGTTTCAGGTTCCTGGATGTTTCCTAACACCTGAAACCTAACACCTAACACCTAATACTACTCCGACAGATTATCTTGCTTATTAAAGGATATTATAGTATGTTAGCTCCATGTCCAAGGAGGTTATTTTTCCGGATATTGCCGATTACTTTGCGCCCTATGCTCGCTATTTCCGCCGTTTGGAGGGCCAGGAATTGGCCC
>VGSW01000054.1 GCA_016874915.1 Deltaproteobacteria bacterium | reverse complement strand
ATTAGCAAAATATACTATGAAGGGCGGACGCGAAACCGCACGAACAAAGAAAGCCAGCAAGTCCAAGAAAGCAAAGACCGATGAAAGGAAAGGATTTGTCATCGCGATCTATGAACATGGAGGAGAGATAGCTTGTGGAACCAAATTCGGTAAAGTATATAAGCTAATAAAAAAGCAATTTAACGATTGGCGGGGCAAAGAAGGACCTTGGGGGATTATCCCTCTGGAAGTTGAGAAGATGCGTACTCCGAGTCGTGACAGCGTTTACAGATATTTAAATGAAGCAGGAATTTTAGAACGCGATTTCATCCGGGAGGGAAACTATTTGATTAAGCAGACGTAACGTTTGCGATGATATTTAAATTTTTAAACGCAGACGTAACGTTTGCGTAAACCTATCAAAAAAACACGCTTTATTTATTATATTGATTAGTATAGCTTGAGGGATAAGAACTAATCGTTCTTATCCTTTTTGTTTTTTGGAGGCTCATCATGGAAGACTTCGAAATTCAGACTGTTGAAGAACTGGCTAAAGCGTTGAAGGTCAAGCCTTCTTGGGTTTACGGAGAAACCCGTAAAACTGGACCTGGAACCATTCCTCGAATTAAGGTCGGGAAGTACATCCGCTTTCGGTTGCTGGAAGTCCTGGCTTGGTTAGAGGAACGGGGAAAATGAGCACCCCGCCCTTTGGACGAAATCGAGGAACGGACCAGCGATCCCCCACGGTAGGAGGCGCTGGGGAAATCACCATGGGGGACATCGGCCAACACCTCCAAAGCGACTTTCCAGCTACCGAACACCATGGTCAATCTGCTACTGACATATTGCAGTTTGGCGAGATGGACCAAGTGTCTATCATTAAAGCGTCCTTGGCCTACTTGCATTCGGACGGGGTGGTTTTCGAAATGTGCGTCATTGGACCAAAGCCACCTAATTGCGAATGGTGGGAAGGATTCGCAGGAGGCAGGAAGCCAATTGTGGCTGGCTGGTTCAGGGACCATGAAAAGGCCGCGGAACTGGCAACGCGAGTTTGGGCCACCGGGGTCTATATAACCTTGAATCCCGCTAATGGAGGATTATTGTCCCGTGCTAACGAGAGACTTTTGGCTGGGGTGGGGCGGACCCAAGATGGAGAAATAGAATGGATTCGGAACCTGCTAATTGATCTTGACCCAATCAGACCCGCGGGCATTTCGAGCACCGATACTGAGCATGCCGCGGCTCTGGAAATGGCCCAGATAATCCAGGCCGACTTGACCGCAGAGGGATGGCCGAACCCGCTATTGGGGGATTCCGGGAACGGTGCCCACCTGGTCTTTCCTCTGGATCTGGCCAATACCCCGGAAAGCATAGCTTTGGTGAAGGCAGGATTAGTGGCCTTGGCCCAGCGTTATGCGGACGAACTGAAACGCCGTAACCTTGAGATTGACCAAGCGGTCTTCAACCCGGCCCGGCTAACAAAACTATACGGGACTATGGTTCGGAAGGGGGATAACACCCAGGATAGGCCCCACCGACTGGCGAGAATCATTTCTTTGCCCAACACCCGTCAGCCGGTCCCCCTGGAACTCCTCAAGAAGCTGGCCGCCACCATCAATAGCCCAGAAAACCCGCAGCCGAGAAACTCCGAAGTGGGGGAAGGTCGGCTGGACGTGGAAGCCTATTTACGGCATTACGGCGTGGAAGTGCTAATGGTTAAACCCCACTGCGGGGGCCTCCTCTACTGTTTGCATGAGTGTATGTTCGACTCTTCCCATAGCGGCAATGAGGCGGCCATATTCCAGGCGGCGAACGGTGGTCTTGCCTACAAATGTTTCCACAATTCCTGCAAAGCCCGCACTTGGGCGGAGGCCAGGGCCAGGATAAGCGGCCACGACAAGCTGACCGGGTTTATCATCGGCGGCACCCATTCTAAGGACTCTTATCAAAGCAAATCAAAAAATCGAAAAACGGAAGCGGGTGAAGCCAAGTTCTCCGAAACACTCTGTCCACTTCCACCCCCAACGCCATGGAATTTGGCTGCCCAACTGTTCCCGCGCATCCCATTCCCCTGGGAAGTGCTACCCGGCAGTGTGGCAGACAGTCTCCAACAACTGGGCCGGGCCTGCGCTACTTCCCCAGCCGCCCTCCCGGGGGCCGGATGCTGTCTGACGGGCTCCATCATGGGAAGGACGCTGACGGTTTCGCCCAAGCAGGGCTGGGATTCTCCAATGAACACCTGGCACATGGACATTCGTGAGTCAGGGGAAGGCAAGACCCCTCCCGTCCATTTGATGGCCGGGCCTATCCATGAAGCTCAACTGAAAGAGGAAATTAGGTACAGGAGAGAAATGGAGGCTTACAAACGGTTAACGAGAAAGGAACGGGAGCAGACGCCACCACCAACACCTCCCAGAGGGTACTTCGTCTCGGACCTGACTTTGGAAGGACTGCGGGATGACCTGATTAACTCACCCCATGGTGGAATCGTAGGAATCCATGATGAAATCAGTTCATTTATCACTTCACAAAATCAGTATAAGCCAAAAGGCACTGACCGGGAAGCCTGGTTGTGCCTCTTTGATGGAAAATCGGCCAGGATTGTACGGGCCGGGAAGACAATGTACCTCCATGGGGCGCGGGTATCCATTTTTGGAGGGGTCCAACCCAAGGTCTTTTGAACCTTCTTTGCCGGGGAAGAAGGGTTGTACCTTGAGGATGGCACCTTGTACCGGTTCTTGGTGATCTGTGAATCCCCCACCTATTATGACCTTACCCCGGAATCGTGGGGCGATCGGGACCGGGGCAAATGGGAGGCGGTTCTCTACCGGGCAATGGACTGGGTGGATGGGAAAATCTTTGACTGCGGGGGAAGGATTGAGAAATCCACCCGGATGATGTTTAATTCCGAGGCCCAGACCAAATTCTTTGGATGGCGAAACGAAATCTATAGTTTCAAGGACCTCCTTCCTCCACAACTCCGCGGATTCCTCCCTAAAGCTGTGGAGTATGTTCTGCGCCTTGCCGGGATCATCCACTGCATGCACATGTTCTCCCTGGGCAGAACTCCCCAGGCAATTCTGACCGTGGAGGATGTGGAGCGGGGGATAAAGGCCGTCAGTTTCTACCTGGGGCAAGTTCAAGGCGCCCTGCGACTGATTATCGAGGAAGACTTTTCTCCGCCGGAAATCTCCGAGAGGTCACTGGTTCTGGCCCAAACCTTGGACCAGTTGCGGCCCCACCTCCAGAATGGCCGTTTGGCGGTTTGCTTCATTCACAAGCATTTCAACGCGATAGCCCCCAAGACCCAAAGGATCGGCAAGCCGCGGGGGATGGGAGCGATGCTCCGAGCCGCGAAGTTGACCATGGCTCCAGGCAAACATGACGCTAATGGCCATCGGGGGGTAAGTTGCCTCCAATGGGATAAAAAAACTGAAGTTTTCATCGAAACCCATCTGCAATGTCTGCAACGTCAGAAAAGCCAGGAATGGCAAGGGCTTGAGGATACAGACGATTAAGAGCCGAAGTCTGCATCGTCTGTGAAATCAGCAGAAGAGGTTGAAGACATTTCAGATGTCAGCGAAGAATATCCAAGGCGGAAACTTTCACCGATGGCGAACTTCAAGACATTGCAGACTTTGCAGAGGTTGACATGACGATTGTGGAACTCCTGGCAGCAGATGGCTTTCCCATTAAGAAGGTGGCGAGCACCGGCGGCGGCGAGTACGCCGGACCCTGCCCCTTTTGCGGCGGGGGCAACGACCGGCTGCGGTGCTGGCCGGAGCAGGGCCATGGCGGGCGCTGGTGGTGTCGGCAATGCGGGCGATTTGGCGATTGTATCGAATATTTAAAAGTTTTCCGAAAGATGAGCTTCAAAGTAGCCGCCCAGTTTGTGGGCAAGCAGCTTAAAGGCTTGTCCCCTTCATTTGGTAGTGGAAATACTCTGAGAACCTGGACCCCAAGGGAAACTATATTTCCGACCAATCCCTGGCAGACCAGGGCGAAGAGGTTGGTCGAAGCGAGCGAGCGCGAACTGTTTCTCCCCCATACCTTTGCCCAGAGAATGCTGGGATGGCTGAAAGAACACCGTGGGCTATCCGAGGAAACAATCAAAAAGTTCCGCCTTGGCCTGGTGCCCATTGATAGATGGGAAGGCTATGAGCAATGGGGCCTTGAGCCGGACCTGAAAGCAGACGGGAATCCGAAGAAGATTTGGCTTCCCCGCGGCCTTTGTATTCCGCTTTGCAATGGTGGAAATATCCTCCGTATCCGCATCAGGCGGCCCAAGATGGACCTCAAATCAGGTAAGGACCGGCGGTATTACACCATAAGGGGGTCGGACTCCAGGGCCGTGGTATTGGAGCCGCGCCGGGAAATCCAAATGGTAGTGGAAAGCGACCTTGACGCCATGCTGGTGGTCCAGGAGGCCCATGGCCTTGTAGGTGCGATTTCCCTGGGGACTGCCGGGAAAACTCCCGATGAGGAAGCCGTTAAAGTGCTCGGGCACAGTCGGCTAATTCTGGTCTCCCTTGACAGCGATGACGCCGGGGCCAAGGCAGCCTGGCAATGGTGGTTGAATCATTTTTCCCAAGCGCGGCGCTGGCCTCCGGTGGGTGGTAAAGACCCTGGAGATATGCGCCTGGCTGGGGTGAATGTGCGGGATTGGATTGAAGCCGGGATCGCTGAATATCGGCGTGAGGAAGAGGACCAGATGGAATGTCCCCGCACCCTGGACCCTGACCAGGTGCTGTCTACCATGAAAGGACAAGATGCCGAAGCGATATTCTACTTGGCTGATAAGCCGCAAACCCCCGAGCGCTTCCTCACCTGTTATGAGTGCGGCCATTTTATACCTGCCGCTAATTCTCTAAACCCCACCCAGGCCTGGGGCCACTGTAGGAAGCGGAACCGAGGGAGATATGGCGTGGCCACGGCCTGCGAGGCCCTGCTGGAATGCGAAACCAAAATTATGGAGGTGGAATTATGAGCAGAATGTCAGCCAAGGCCCAAACCGGCCCTATGCCCCACGACCCTTTCCTCCACCCCTTCAGCATAAAGAAAGCCTTCGGGAAACGCTGGAAAATTCAAATGGAGGAGAGTTGGCGGTACGAAAAGCCGGAGAACAAGATCGGCTATGAAGGCTGGTATGAACAAGTGCCCACTGCCTGCGGGGGTTTCATCGGCCTCTTCCAGGACAAGCCCATGGTGGTTTTGCAATTCTATACCCCCAAGCAGCGCCTAACCTCCCGCAAGCTGGCTGCACAGTTCAAGGATACTCCTGGGGTCCGCCTGGATGACGGGTTTGATGGTTACGAAACGGTGCTCTATTTCCCGCCAGAGCTTTTCGAGCAGGTTGCCGTAGCCGTAGCAGCCCGGAAACGGCGGGTGCTCTCCCCCGAGCACAAGGAGAAGCTGGCCATAGCGAGCAAGGCCACTCGTTTTTTCCCCCACTTTCACGGTTCTAATTCTCTTCATAAATCCCAGGATGAACGGGAATGCGGGATAGAAGGGTGAAAGGTAAAGGATGATGGGACCAAGTGAATGAAGAATATTTGAATTGTTCCCCCAAAAACTATTTTATGGGAAATTTGATTACAAACGGACCAAAATTTTATTTAATCAGGAAATAATGCTTTTATTCTATTATTATGAATTATTTGGATAACTTATCCGATAGTAAAATATTGAAGAATTTATGGAACTTTTAATTTTAAATTACTTAATTATTAGTTAAGCCATCATAATTACAGATAAAATAAGTTTATTGATATTTTCATCAATTATTTTAGGGCAAAATTCCCATACAGAGCATGTTCATTTCACTATCTGTAAAAATTATCAGTTCAATAATGATGGGACTTTTTACAGCTAATATTTTCTTTTACTACAATAATAATAAGGTGAAATTTGGTAAGATTAAATTGAGGGTCGAGTTAGTCGCCAATGAAACAGCAAACATCAAAAAAAGGGAAACCAAGAGGGTGTCCTTTTAAGCCAGGACAATCCGGTAACCCAGCGGGGAGGCCCCGGGGGAGCCTGAATAAAATCACCTTGGCGGTACTGGAAGGCGCAAGCAGGGCAAAGCCCTTGATGCTTGATAAGAACCTCCCTTTTAATGCGTGGGGCGATGGTTATGTGCAGTTTGGCCGAGTTTTTAGAAAATTTGACCTGCAATTAAAGGACCCGAATGCTCCAGTGATCCCCCAACCTGAAATGCTGGACCGGCGAAAGCCCCGACAGGAAATCATCTGGAAGAAGAAGCAATATTATGTTCAAGATGGCTGGCTCTTCGAGCGCCACACCTGGAAGGCGGTGAAGATATGAATGCACATGTAGGACTCAGTGGCCTAAAAGGAACAAATCCCATCATGAAAATAACCCATAGCCGGATGGATTACTTTCGTGGTGGGATTCGAACCCACACGGAGCAAGCTCCCCCGGCGTGACAGGCCGGTGCGTCTACCATTCCGCCACACGCCCATTTAAGGGATAAAGACCCGTTATCACACCCCATACCCAACGTCAAGCAGCTTAAACCATCCTTTTTCTCCGCCCTTAACCTCCCTGCTGAAATGCCTTGACAAAAACCCAAAAAAATTCTCTGATAAGAGTCCCTAAAAACAGGTTCGGGGTCACAAGGTAACTAATTGAATTTTCAAAATATAATCTCTTTATCCTGTCCTCACTGGCGGCTTACGGGAGGGGAGACCTTTGGCCAGAGGGAAAAAACGGGGAAATCCAAAGGCAAATTCTGCGGCGGGCAAGAATCAAAATTCTTTGCCTATATCGCCCACTGCCGAAGAAGTCCTGGACATCTCCGCCCTGGAGACCTGGCTGTGGGATGCCGCCTGTAAGATTCGAGGGACCACCGACGCCCCCAAGTTCAAAGATTTCATCCTGCCCCTGGTTTTTTATAAGCGGCTCTCCGACGTCTTTGACGATGAATTTGCCGGGAAAGTGGCGGAGTTCGGCAGCGAAGACCTGGCCTGGGAAATGGTCAAGCTTGACCATGAAGATGCCCTAAAAAACGGCCGCCCGCCGATCATCCGTTTTTATATTCCCCGTGAATACCGTTGGGATGCTTTGCGCCATCACCCGGTTAACGGGAAGTTGGGCGAGTTCGTTACCAAGGCCATGCGGGACGTGGCCAGCCTCAACCCGGAGTTGCAGGGGGTGTTGGATGTCAAGGATTTCAATGAGCGCCAATCCGGGCAGCGCACCCTGGATGACGAGCGCCTGGCGGCCCTGATTGAGGTTTTGAGCCGCCACCGCCTGGGCCTTAGCAACACCCAACCGGACATTCTGGGCCGGGCCTATGAGTATCTGCTGAGGAAATTCGCCGAAGGCCAGGGCCAGAGCGCCGGGGAGTTTTACACCCCGGTGGAGGTGGGGTGGCTCATGGCCCGGCTGATTGACCCGGCCCCGCACACCCGGATTTACGACCCCACCTGCGGCTCCGCGGGCCTCCTCATCAAGGCCCGTCTGCTTTTCGAGCAGCAGCACCCGGACCAGAAAACCAAGGCTCCCAAGCTCTATGGCCAGGAACTCAATGCAACCACCTTCGCCATGGCCAAGATGAACATGGTCCTTCATGATTACCACGCCTTTTTCGCTATCGGCGACACCTTTTTAAAACCGGGTTTCGCCGCCTCCAAAGCCGGATTGGACCGCTTCGACTATGTGGTGGCCAATCCCATGTGGAATCAGAAAGAATACTCTGAATCATTTTATTCCCACGACCAATGGAGCCGGTTCAAATATGGCATACCGCCAGGCTCCTCCGCCGATTGGGGCTGGGTGCAGCACATGCTGGCCTCCCTCAATGACAATGGCCGGGCCGCCATCGTTCTGGACACCGGGGCGGTATCCCGCGGCTCCGGGAGCAAGTCGGCCAACAAGGAGAAGGAGATTCGCAAAGCCTTTATAGAGAACGATTTCATCGAGGGCGTCATCCTGCTCCCGGAGAACCTGTTTTACAACACCACCGCCCCCGGCATTATTTTGCTGTTGAACCGAAACAAGACCCCTGACCGGAAGGGGCAGATGCTCCTGGTGAACGCCACTGCCTTTTTCGCCAAGGAGAAGCCCAAGAATGTGCTGACCCCGGAGGGCATTGACGCCGTGGCCGACGTTTATCGGCGCTGGGCCACTCAGGAGAAGCTGAGCCGGGTGATTACCCTTGAGGAGTCTAGGGCCGCCGATTACAACCTCAGCCCCTCCCAGTTCGTGGAGATCAACGACCGAGCTAAGCACCGCCCTCTTACGGAAATCCTGGCTGATCTCACTGCCGCCAGGGAAGCACGGGAGCGGGCGGATGCGGAATTAGCCTTAGTGCTGGGGAAATTGGGCTTATCGGAGTAGGCGGAAGGATAGCCGTGATTGAAGAAGTTCCACAGACTTGGCAGATTGCTAATTTGGGAAAAATCGCCAAGGAATTTATTAGTGGGGGAACTCCATCCACTAGTGAAGCAAAATTTTGGGATGGTGACATTCCCTGGACTACGAGTGCGCCTATTTCCGACACAGACATATTCTTGGATCGTGGGCAACGCTTTATCACTTCGGAGGGCCTTAAAAAAAGTGCCTCCCATTTAGTCCCGGAGGGCAACCTTCTTGTAGGAACACGTGTGGGGGTTGGAAAGGCGGTGGTTAATTCGATCGACATCGCCATCAGTCAAGACCTTACAGGCATAATTTTAGATTCTTCCGTTATTCCCGCCTTTATTGCATACCAATTTAAAACTCACCGGGTCGGTTCATTCTTTTTAGGTCGTAAAAGGGGAACCACAATAAAGGGTATCGCGCGCCTCGACTTACAAGCTTTGCCCTTATGGATTCCACTTATGAGAAAAGAGCAGGAAGCCATTATTCAGGCATTGCGGGCGATGCAGGAGGCCAGGGAAGCCCGGCAGCGAGAGGCGGCTTTGGAGCGGGAGCGCAAGACTGCTCTCATGGATTACCTTTTCAGCCACGGCACCCAAGGCGAACCCCGAAAACAGACCGAGATCGGCGAAATCCCCAATAGTTGGCAGGCAGCGAGGTTAGGTGAATTATCTAAAGTTCGATACGGGTTGGGCCAACCCCCACAGCTTGATGATAATGGCGTCCCAATGATAAGGGCTACAGACATTAAAAATGGCAAAATTATTTCTCATGGCGTTTTAAAGGTCAAAAATGAGGCCATTCCGAAAAGTAGAAGCCCATTTTTAAAAAAGGGTGACATTTTGGTAGTTAGGAGCGGGGCTTATACCGGAGATGTGGCTATGTATGATGGTAGGTGGGACCAAGCAATTGCTGGGTATGATTTGGTTGTATCTCCGGATAAGGAATTTAATTCCGCATTTCTGGCTCAGTATCTTCTTGGGGAACGAGCACAAAGATATTTTAAAAGCCAAAGAGACCGTTCGGCTCAACCCCATTTAAATTCAGAGCAATTGGGTAATACATTGATTCCTCTACCTCCACATTCAGAACAGAAAGACATTGCCAAGGCATTGATTGCCTGTGATACAAAGATCGCTACCTTGGAGCGGGAGGCGGCGCTGCTGGAGGAACTTTTCCGAGCCATGCTGGAGGAACTGATGACCGGGCGGCTGGCGGCCCTGGCCTTGGTGGAAGGGGAAGTCAAGGCATGAACGAGCGGGCGGCAGTGCAAAACCCCATGCTCCGATACGCCCAAGAAGTGGGCTGGGAATATCTCAAACCGGAAAAGGCCCTGGAGTTCCGGGGGGGTGAAACCGGCATCTACTTTTCCGGCATCCTGGAGGCCCAGCTTTTCCGCCTCAACCCCGGTGTGGTGGACGAAGGCCGGGCTGCGGACATCATCCGGCGGCTTTCCCTGCTCAAGCCCGCCATCGAAGGCAACCGGGACGCCCTGGCCTGGCTCCGGGGGGAAATGTCGGTGTTTGTGCCGGAGGAAAACCGGGAGCGCAATGTCCGTCTGGTGGACCTGGAGAAACCGGAGAATAATCTCTTCCAGGTGACGGATGAGTGGCCGCAGAAAAGCGTGGTCTTCCGCAACCGGGCTGACGTGGTGTTTCTCATCAACGGCATCCCGGTAGCCCTGGCGGAGACCAAGGCGGCGGGCAAGCCCGACGCCCTGGCTCAAGGGGTGGAGCAGATTCGCCGCTACCACCGGGAGACCCCGGAGATGTTCACGGCCACGCAGGTTTTTGAAGTAACCCAACTCCTGGATTTTTTCTATGGAGCCACCTGGAGCACCAGCCGCAAGAACCTTTTCAATTGGCGGGAGGAGGTTCCCGGAGACTATGAGGCGAAGATCAAAACCTTTTTCGACCCTGCCCGCTTTTTGCAGGTGATCAAGGACTACATCATCTTTCTCACCAAGGATGATGAACTCACCAAGGTGATTCTGCGCCAACACCAGACCAGGGGGGTGGAGAAGGTCATCGGGCGGGTGCTTGAACCGGTAAAACGGCGAGGCCTCATTTGGCACACCCAGGGAAGCGGCAAGACCCTGACTATGATCACCATTGCCGCCAGGCTCTTACGGGAGACCGTGGGGGCGGAGAAGCCCACGGTGCTGATGCTGGTGGACCGCAATGAACTGGAAGCCCAGCTTTTCAAGAACATCACCAGCTACGGCTTCACCCAGGTGAAGGTGGCGGAGAGCAAACGGGCCTTGCGGAAAATCCTGCGGGAGGATTACCGGGGCCTGGTGGTCTCCATGGTGCATAAGTTTGATGATGTACCCGCCGACCTGAATACCCGGAAAAACATCATCGTGCTGGTGGACGAGGCCCACCGCACCACCGGCGGCGACCTGGGCAACTATCTCATGGCGGCCCTGCCCAACGCCACATATATCGGCTTCACCGGCACCCCCATTGATAAACTCTCCCAGGGCAAGGGCACCTTTAAGGTCTTCGGAGTCGATGATGAAACGGGGTATCTGGACAAGTATTCCATCGCCGAATCCATTGAGGACGGGACCACCGTCAAACTCAACTACGCCCTGGCCCCCTCAGAACTGCGGGTTGACCGGGAGACCTTGGAGAAGGAGTTTTTAAGCCTCACCGTTGCTGAAGGAGTGAGCGACCCGGAGGAGCTAAACGCTATCCTAGACCGGGCCGTAGCCCTCAAGGAAATCATGAAGTCCCCCACCAGGATGGAGCGGGTAGCCCAATACATGGCCGACCATTTCCGGGAGAATGTCGAACCCATGGGCTTCAAGGCGTTCCTGGTGGCCGTGGATCGGGAAGCGTGCGCCATGTATAAGCGGGTGCTGAATAACTACCTGCCCAAGGAATATTCCCGAGTAGTCTACTCCCCGGCGCACACTAATGGGGCCACGCTTAAGGAATTTTACCTGAGCGATGATGAGGAGAAAAAAATTCGCCGGGAGTTCATCAAGAAGGAGGCCCTGCCAAAGATTCTCATTGTCACGGAAAAACTGCTTACCGGCTATGACGCGCCTATCCTTTACTGCATGTATCTAGACAAGCCCATGCGGGACCATGTGCTCCTGCAAGCCATTGCCAGGGTTAACCGCCCTTATGAGGATGACGACGGCTTGGTGAAGCCATGCGGCTTTGTCCTGGATTTCGTGGGGATTTTTGAAAACTTGGAGAAGGCCCTGGCCTTCGACTCCGATGTAGTGGCTTCGGTTATCCAGAACGTAGATGTGCTGAAAAGGCTGTTCGCCAGCCTCATGGAGGAGCGGGGGCCGGACTATCTACCCCTGGCCCAAGGCCGGGACGACAAAGCCAAGGAGCGGGCCATCGCCCATTTTGCCGACAAGACCCGGCGGGAGGAATTATTCAAGTTTTTCCGGCAACTGCAAAATCTCTATGACATCCTCTCCCCGGACGCCTTTCTCCGCCCTTTCATGGATGATTACCAAAAGCTGGCGGAGTTGTATGGGCTGATTCGCAATGCCTATACCGACCAAATCTATGTTGACAAAGAACTCACCGCCAAGACCAGGGAGCTTTTACGCCAGCACGCTACCGGCGGGGAATTTGAGTTGCCGGGAGCCATTCACGAATTAGGTCCGAAAGAGTTGGCCGCCCTCAAGGATGGGGACACCTCTGACTCTACCAAGGTCTTAAACCTAAAAAAGATACTGGCCGAAACGGTTATTGAAGAAAGCGGGGCTAAGCCCTTTTTGATCTCTATCGGCGAACGGGCGGAGGCCCTGGCCCAGGCATACGAAGACCGGCAGCTTACCACCCAGCAAGCCCTGCTGGAATTTGAAAAACTGGCCCAGGAGTACGTGAAGGCCGACGCCCAGCGCGAGAAAATGGGGGTGGATGAAAACACCTTCGCCATTTATATATCCCTGAAAAACGATCACCAGGGGATAAAGAAGGAACAGGCTCAGGCTATCAACACCGTGTTCGAAGGTTTCCCTGACTATCGCTGGGATGAGGCGCAAATGCGGCGGCTGCGCACCGAACTCTATAAAGTCCTCTACCCCCTGGTGGGGGCCGAGAAGGTCATCAAAGCAGCCAACGCCCTATTGAGGTTGCAGAGAGTATGACCCTTTCCTCTGGAAAGACGCAGGCGGCCAACAGCCATTGGCACGACGCCGAAGAACTGAAATGGGCGGCCCGGCATTGGGCGGTGCGCATGAGCGTGAAGATGCCGCAAATTTATGTGCGCCGGATGCGGAGCAAATGGGCCTCCATGTCTACCGCCGGGCGGCTGACCCTTAACGCCGATCTGATAGCAATCCCCAAAGACTTGGGGGAGTATGTCATCGTTCATGAACTTGTTCACCTCTTGGCCCCTAACCATGGCAAATTGTTCAAGAGCTTCATGTTCGCCTACATGCCTGATTGGGAGGAGAGGGAGAGAAGGTTGCGGTTGCAATGCAAATAGAGTTTTAAAAATCAACCATTATCTGCATTAAGCGGTAATTGATCTAGTAATTCTTTTTTGGAAAGCATAGGGTTTTGGCGATATAATTGGTTTGCTTCTTCCAATAAAAAACCAATCCTTTTGCCAGGTGGAACTCCCAAGGCTATGAGATCATGGGCTTCTATGGGACAACGCGCCGTTTCCTTCCAAATCACTTCCTCCGCCAATTTTCGTGCCTCTTTCAAAAGTTCCCCTTCTGAAATTACAGATTCTTTCAATTTCAGATTCAACTGAGAATAATGTTTTCGGGTAAGTTGTCCAGAATCAAAGGGCAACTGATAGTTGTGGATAACTTCATAAATGATAGTTTGCCATTGATGCAACGATAAATTCCGAGCTTTCATCGCCAACTGCTTTTCAATGCTTGACTTACCAGAAGATTTCCTGATGCACCTAATGGAGTCTCGCAAAGTAATTACAAGTTCTTCCCATTCTTTTAGCAAGCATTCCGTTAAATGACGCCAATGGTATCTTTCGGGTTTTACGGTTTTACAACATTCATGATACCAAGAAAAGACGACTTCCTGATTTTTTTGTACTCCTTCCCCAAGGCTATGTTGTAAAGTGGTGCGTAAAGCACCCACTAATCTACAAAAGTGAGGGCGTGGCACGTTTACTAATTCTCCTGGCTGTGAACCCTCCCGATATTCGAGTAAAAGAAGTAAACCAGAATCGGCCGCGTCCATGATCAAAGAGTAAATATACGAGACCATTGCCCAGAACCAATGTAAAGGATCTTGAGCTTGGAAAGGGTCCATAGAATCCTGAACTGGAGGAAAGAGAGGACGCCCCAGCCACGAAAAAAAATTTTCTCCGGCTTCATGGAGCCATGCAAAAGTGGCCTGAAAACGACTCTGCAGCATAGAACGCGTACTGACTCTGGGGGCGGAAGTTACCAATCTGGGCAATTCCGGTGGAGGCCAGGCTGCTTCAGAACCAAATAGCTGGCGCTGCGCTGTGTAGTGATCGACCCACTGCTGCAGTTCAGTCCGGCTATTGGGACCTGCCTCTGTGAGCTGTAAAGCCATCTGTAGGCAGGAATCAACACTCATATCTGGATTCCGCTCACGCAGCAATTCTACAGCTAATATCCTCAATTCCTTGCGAGGAGATTCTTTGAATGGAGGAACCTTTAAGATTAAAGTGCCATCTGGATGTCCGTTTAATCCGCGTCCCTCCCTATGGAAAATCGGTATAAAAAGGACCAGGCCATGGGTTAAGCATAACCCTTTGAGGGTTAGAAGCCTGTGTCTGATCCATTTATTTGGCAGATAACAACCGTTTTTTACCAATACCAACGTTCTGGCTTTAAGAATATGAAGCAAACCGCAATGGTCTGTAGTGCCAAAGAAATCTTCCCAAAAAATGAAGGGGTCCGAAGAGGCTACCCAAATCTCATTACAAGTTCGCCCTAATTCATGAGCCAACAGTCCCACATGGTGAAGAAGATAATTTCCTTCATCCACAGCATCGACTTTAAGCCAAATCAAGCCCCCATGCTGCCCCTCATCTTGGAGGAACCTTCTAATAGGGGTTTTAAAATCCCTCTCCAGCCAGTCTGAATCTATGCAGGAGACCGGGACGGAGAGACAGCTAGGCACCGGGCTTCTCCTTTTTTCGCCCATGAAAATAACGAAATACTGGTTCTGCAAAAAGACCGCGATACCGGATAGAGAGATGGAATGGGCCTATCTGCTGGCCTGGGCGCGGATCAGAGAGGCCGTGCTCAAGGGGAAGAAATTCCACATTACACCTGAGTTGGTCACACCAAGCTAGATATCCCGCCCCATGACGCCGCCCTTGATATTCAGCGCTAAGCTGAAGGGGTTCGCCCCGTTCATTAGACATGAGAATCAAAGCCCTTGATCGACGGAAACCGCCGACCCCCAAACGATCCAAATAATCAAGCGTCCGACGGGCTTCCTCTACATCTCCCAGATGTGCCAAGGCGCAGGCGCGTAAGAATAGTGAGGGGCCGTGGTCTTGTTCGCCTGTCAAAGATAGGCGGCTGGTGGTTATTCTTCTTAGCGCCTCCCACTGTGAAAAGACAAAAGGAAGACAGAGACGCTCATGTGGAAAGAAGGAATCATATCCAGTCTCAATTTGCCACCAAATGCGCATATAATAAGCGAGGACAGCACGATCAGAGTACAGAGCATCGCCGCAATTTCTTTCAAGGTAGTTCCTTGCAGAAATTATGTCTTCTTCTTTTTCCTTTAGGCGAGCAGTGAGAACATGCGCTGCATAGGAACCGCGGGCCATCACTTGTGCAGCTACATGGGCAAAGCGATGTAAGTCCCCAAGATAATGAGATAATATTAATTCTCGGCTATCACGCTGATCATATTGGGCCGGAGGAATGTTGATTTCTCTGTAAAGGTCCATTACCTCTATCCAGTCGGTTAAATAGTCGGCTTCCTGATCCATCTGCATCTCACCATTCCGAATCCCAAAACGTTCTGCATAAATCCAGCAGGCAGTGTCAAGAGCCTGATGATTATTTTCTTCAAAGATTAGGGCATGGCGCCAGGCATCCCTTGCCTCTCTTGTAAATCGGTCCACATCCTGCATAATATTACTGCTCAAGTTAACTGCTACTTCCCACCCGCGCTGGATGGTGCCAATCTTCGTACCCAAAACCGCAGCGCGTTCAGTTTCCAGGGTGGAAAGGAGACGACGCACTCCCGGTCCGCGACGCTCAGGAGCATTCTTGCTTACAAAATCATAGGCATCCAGCAGGGACCGTTCAGCTTGTTCCAGATGTTTTAGCCACTCTTGGACCAAATCCTTTTTTACCGTTGGATCATTCTCCTGTTGAAAGCGAGATTGTTGAAGCTTGACCCATTCCCTGACGGCGTTGGCATATAATAGAAGCAACCGAGGGTGAAGTTCCCGATAACGGGTCCGCATCTCCTCCACCAGATCGGCTATATTGAGAAAATGCCCGATCATCCTTAAGTCGTCAGGACCCTGGGGGCCTATGGATTGCAATAATTTCACTACAAAGTCTAACTCCAAGGTGTCCTCGGCCACCTCTCTGGATTCAATCGTGAGTACAAGGCGGCGAATCAGTTCGAATTGATCAGCAGGAAGTGGCAGTCGGCTCTGCAACCATATGCGGGCCTCCAAAGGGAGCCGGGCAATTAGGGCAGATAGCCCATCCCCAAGCGGTTTTTCTTGAATAATATCTGTCTCCATGGTTCCACGATAAACCGGGACGCTGTGTTGGATTAGCCGTAAAGCCATGCTCTGGGGGAGAAATAACTGGGCTCGGCTGGCCAGCATTACCGCATTGATCAGTAACTGAGCATCATTGACCTCATAACTTTCACCTTCACTGGACGTTGCCTGCACTCGTTCCCTGAACAGTTCGAATACCTTATCCCCCAACTTCTTACTTAATGCTTCTCTGAGTTTTTCTCCCAAGAGGGTCGCCCCTGGAGGACGAGTTTGTCCCTTTGCTCGACTCCCTTCAATTTCCCTCTGAATGCGGCTTGATTCAAGGGAAAATTCCTTTACCAGACTCCATTCAATCCTGCGTCTGACCGGGGGCAGCAAACGATAAACCAAAGCGAAAAAGTTAGACAACTCATAATAACGGGTGAAGTGGGACAGATTCTTTTTGGCATCCGGAATGAAGCGGTCCAAATGTTCAAGAAAGGCGTCTTGTTCTTTCTGCAAAAGGTTTACTTCAATAAATATCTCGTGTATGTGAGCATGAATCCCACTTTTTTCTTCTTTTTTCTTTCTCGCCCCTAAGGATCGCCGTCGCTGTCCGGGATATGCTGTGCCAAACACCACGCTTTTCCGGGCCCGGCCAGCCAAATAAGACGCAAGGTTCAAGTATTCTTGAGGCTCTTGTAAACCGTCATAGAGGATGAATACGGGCAGGGGGGTATAATCCGAAACTTTTTGACAAAAGATATCCAAATTGCCAATATTAATTGGCGGCACGCTTCGCTCCACTAGCACCACTGGCACACCTCGGCGCCGTAATTCCAGGGCAAGCAGATTGAGCAGGGTTGTCTTCCCGGAGCCGGCTTGGCCATAGAGCATCACCATGTGATCCTGGGGTACCATTTCCTCGCATAGGCTGAGACACCGTTGCAAAATCTTGTCAAACACCGGGCGCCTGAAGACAAGATGCCGAAGCCATTGACGGTTGCGGGGCTGGGGGCCGTTGGCAATAAAACTGCGGAAAACTTCAAACTTTTCTTCTGCTGTTTCCGGCAAAGGAGCACTCTGGTCCAATTCCATGAGAACCTCTACTCCCTGTGTCAACTGCCGCCATTCCAAGCGTGAAAAAACCACTTGCTCCAGCGTTTCAACGGGCAAGGGGCCATCATCTTTTAGAATTTTACGGGTTCCGAAAACTGGATAAAAAATACGCTCACTTACTTCTAATAAACTTTCGATTCGCAGGAGGTCTAAAGCCTCTAATTGCGCAACCAACTCAACTAAAGGCTCTGAAAAAGTTCGGACTATGCCAAGTTCCAGGAGGCGGGCAAAGTCACGATCCTTCTCGAGGATATCTCGATCTGGAAGCGATACTCCAAACAAGAGAACCTGTCCCTTAGCAAAAGGCACAAGTGAAGTAAATAAGTCCCGAGGGCTCAGCCAATCTTGATCAGGGTTCCAACCATCAACAAAGAGATAACCGTTAGGCGTTACAATCTCCAGAAGGGGGGCAAGCATCTTGGTCGTTGTTGGGATTCGCCGGAACAACTCCATATTAGTGGCCGGTGGTAGCTCTTCTCTTGCTTGTCTTTCAATGCTTCCAAAGAGGCGAAAAAGCGGCAACGATGGGGCAGTTCCAGTGCGATTAAATCCGGGGGTCAGTAATTGGCGTATTTGTCTTCGCCCAACCACTTCCAGATGGCGCCGTATAAGGCCATCAAAGGCACTGGTGAACACCGCCATCCAGGGCAAAGCCAACAACCGCTTGATTTCTTCTCCTACAAGCACTTTTTCTTCAAGCCGACAAAGGGACTTCGCCCTTTGGCCAATGTCGTCCTGAGATTTGAGCCACCAGCCATATAGGGATTCCCCAGGATATTCAACGGCAAACTCGGCAAATAGGGGATTATTATCCGGCGAAGCACCCAGATAATGTTGCCCAAGAAGCAAGACACGGTTTGGCTTTTCTAAAATTGCGGCCAATTCCATAAGTTGTAAATCATCCATAAAAAACCTCCCTTTAATATTGCATTTGTTATGGGCGGCCGTAGGCTCCACGCCTAGATTTTAAGAACATCCTTGGTTTTAGGTGGAAGGAGAAACACCCTCGGTGCTCCGTCCTGTCGGGCTTACCGCAATCGGTGAACTGCACGGGGATTTGGTGGTACTTCCCCTTTGCTGCAGGGGCGGTCAAGAGAGTCTTAAAAGCGGTGTGCTGCATGTGCTCAATATCCACGGCGACTAGGCCAGTTTGCGAGTGATAATGGGTTAAAGGGAATGGTCATGGATACTTTTAGCTCTCGAGTAATTTCTCTTATAGCACAAATCCACAAGAATTTCCGCACAACCTAAATTCCAAAAAAGACTAAAGGCTTAGATTGGCGCTAAACGAGGGGGACCCTTGCATTCCCTTCCGACCATTCTGCTTCCCTGTAATGCATCTTTCTCAAGACGAGTACGTACCTAATCCCTGACAAGAGGCAGAAGTCCTAAAAATCACATCCCCTAGACATGATGAATATTTTGAAAAATTTCCATGGCGATCATATTGACCCGGGGGGGTATGAGTCCCAATCCCCGGTTTCATTTTTTTCTGGTGACGTTTCGGTGACGCAGCAGTGTAAGCATCAGTTGGACATTGCTTAAATCAGCATGGCGAAAGTCCACACTTTTATGGGTCCCCTCACATAGTCCTACCTAAACCATTCGGATGATTAATTCTAAAGTTCCACTCGTCTATAGACGGGAGATTTTTGGAATCTGGCGGGAATTTTCAATTGGGCTTGGTTCCTTCTGGGGATGCTTGCCCAGGTGTCAGATTGCCTTAAGCATCGGCACCCAAAAGACTATTTTTTTGCATAAAGCAGACGTTTCAGACATGCAGTTTGAAATATCTGAATGATCAAATCCCCCTCTATTTCTTGGTTTCATCCCATTACAGACTTTGCAGACATTTTTCGCCAAAGAACCGCGCTATGCCGGACCGGTCCCTCCATCGGATTTAAAAATCGAAAAATCTCCGTATGCAACATATTGAATGGGGGGGACAGGAGTCCCGTCTCCGGTTTTTCCTTTTGGGTTTAGAAGAGGGGGACGGGGGAGCGGGTCGCCTGGGGTCGGGGCAAAGAGAAAGCGGGCAAAGTTCTGTGATTGAGTTGCTTGGTGGGAGTAGGAATAAATGCAGGGCCGCCACGCGGTACTAAGATTTTCTTTTTATATTTTGGGGCTATCCGCTTGACTCTCCCTACCACTATATGTAGTATAGGGGTTGATGGAAATTGAAGATTATCCCCGAACCATCCTGCAATTCGAACGAAGGTTTGCTACGGAAGAAGCCTGCCGCAGGT
>VGSW01000053.1 GCA_016874915.1 Deltaproteobacteria bacterium | reverse complement strand
TGGCGCGCAGACCGCTGGGCCGGAGCACTTCCTCGTAAAGTTTGGTAACGGCACGGGCGGCCTTCCTCATTTTATAACAGGCACAGGTCCGTCCTATTTCCCTGCATTTAGTTATTTCCGGAATATTATGATCATCAGATTTCATATACTTGCAAAACGCCTGAAAGGGCTCCTGAGAAATGCTTGGCCGGGAAAAAGCAGGTATTTCTTGGCCCCGCAGGTTTATATTTAAGTGTATATACACTTAAAGTTAAATTGTCAAGAAATTTTTGCTGGCTTCAATCTGTTTTGCTCCCCTTACCGAATTCCCCTTCAGTATAATTACCCTGGGTGAGTCGGCATGGAAATAAAAAACCCCTTGAAAAATCAAGAGGTTGAAAGAAATTGGCGTACCTTCATAGAAGATTTTCGAACCTTCTGCCTCACCGCACCGGAATCTTCAAAGCTTCTCCCTGCTCTGGCCGAGGCAGGTCTTCAATTGAGCCAGGTGAGGCTTATTTCCTATAAATAAATTTTCGCTAAACCTTTAAGCAGCGGGGGTGCGACCTTCCTGCTCCATGACTTCCTGAGCTGCCCGGGTAAGGAATGAAGAACGGCTCAAGCCCCGGCGTTTCGCCGCCGCGTCCACCCGACGAAGGGTCTCCTCAGGGATGGTGATGTTAATCCTCTTGGCCTTACCCTGGGCATCGGGCACTGAAACCACCAAGAAGGCCACCGCATCGGCGTTCTCGGGATCAGCAACAATATCTTCCAGATTTGTGGGGGCAGGCAGCGGCTCCCCATCTTCCCGCAAGCCCTCTAAATGAAGCAACAGCGCCTCATAGGCCATATCCTTGGCCTCATCGATGGTCTTCCCGGCAGTGATGCAGCCTGCGAAGTCGGGGAACGACACCCCGTAATCACTGGTAGGCTCCTTGTGGACCACGGCGATGTAATTGGGCATGACTTCCTCCTATCTAAACCTGATGCCCGACTGTCGCTCAATGCTTCTAAGCGTCTTGGCGGGTATATCCTTTTCGGGGTGAGGCACCGTTACGCGACCGGGCTTCGCCGGGTGCTTGAATTGCACATGAGACCCTCTTTGACCCACCCGATACCAGCCTTCCGCCTCCAGGCGACGAATGATCTCCCGACTGTCCATGTGTAGTTATACACACTGATAGGGATTTGTCAAGATAGCTTCATTTGTATCTTATCAATGCGATAAAGCAGAAAAGCAAACGGAAGAAAGAATCTCTTGATAAATCAAGAGGTTGGAAGATCGTGGCGTCCCCACGGGGATTTGAACCCCGGTCGCCGGCGTGAAAGGCCGGAACTTATATCTTACCACTGTTTACCTGCCCATATTAAAACCTATTAATATCAAAGGAAAATACCTTTCACAATTTATCTTGACTTATCATATTTTACCTTTATATTCTTCGCAAGTGCTGGGAATAGCGCTGGGAACTTTTAGCCGCCCCCGGAAATTATTGACACCGGCTTAGGGTCATAAAAGAGAAAAGTGCCGGTTTCCTACTGAGGATCAAAGCACCAGGAAAGGTAGGCCATTCATAGGGATATTAGGTCCCAGCAGCCGTTTACCTGCTGGGAACTTGTTTTCCCTGATACACAAACAGCTTCGTCTCCGATCGGAGACAAATGCCAACAGGAAAGGCCGCCATGCCAAACAAAGTTGAGCGTATAAAAACGAATTATCCCGGCGTCTATTACATCATGAGTAAGGCGACCGATGGACGGCCAGAGAAGATTTACTACATTTTCTACCGTAAAGGCGGGAAACAGATCGAAGAAAAAGCGGGAAGGCAATTTCAAAACGACATGACCCCAGCCAGGGCGGCCCGGATCAGAACCCAGCGCATTGAAGGGGACCCCAGTAATCAGGAGCGTCGGGAAGAGGCCAGGCAAGAGGTATGGACCATAACCCGTTTGTGGCAGGAGTACAGCGCCCACAAGCCAATAACCAAGGGCCTCACTACCGATAGGAGTCGATTTCAGAAATTCATTGAGCCTACCCTGGGCAAGAAGGAACCTCAGGAGCTTTCGCCCCTGGATGTTGACCGTCTTCGGATCAGCACCGCGAAAAATCACAAACCCCAGACCGTTAAACACGTTATAGCCCTGCTGGTGCGGATCATTAACCATGGCGCCCGGCTGGGATTATGCCCTGGCCTCAGTTTCAAGCCCCCCACAATTAAGGTGCACAACCTCAAGACAGAGGACCTATCGCCGGAGCAACTGGCGGCCCTTATGGAAGCTATCAATGAAGATCATGATTATCAGGCCGCCAACTTTATGCGGCTTGCCTTGTGCACCGGCATGAGGCGGGGAGAGCTTTTTAAACTGACATGGGCTGACATAGATTTTGAGCGCGGTTATATTACCATCCGGGCGCCTAAAGGTGGCAAAGATCAGATTATCCCCTTAAACCAGGCTGCCCGGGAAGTCCTGGAATCTCACCCCAAGGATGAATCTCCCTTTGTGTTTCCCGGACGTGAGGGGCGGCAACGCACCCGGTACCCAAAGCGGATTGACGCCATACGAAAACGGGCGAACCTCCCCCCGGACTTCCGGCCCCTCCACGGCTTGAGGCATGTTTACGCTTCAATGCTGGCCTCAAGTGGCCAGGTGGACCTTTACACCTTGCAAAAACTGCTAACCCACAAGAGCGCCGCCATGACCCAGCGGTATGCCCACCTGAGAGATGAGGCCTTACGCCGGGCTTCAGACTTGGCGGGAGACCTTATCGGGCAGGCGCTGAACGGCAACAAGCCGCCCAGGGTTGCGCAACAACGGCGGGAAGATTAGGAAGAACCATGGAAGCGCACAACGAGGTTGACGTGCTTTGCACCAAAGTAAAGGCCATATCTCAGGGGCCTAATGCGAAGCTGCTGAAGAAGTTCATTGATTTCCTATATGAACGGGAATTAGGGGTGCAGGAGCCGGAATACCTGTCGCCGGAAGACCTGGCAGCCATTGAGGAAGGCATGCAGGCCAGTCTGAGCGGAGATCGGACGCAATTCACCCCCTGGGAAGAATACAAGGCCAAGCGGGGCTTATGAGTTACCGGATAGCCCTTTACCGGGAGACGAAAAAGACGCTTGACGGCCTGGACCGGACTACCGCCCAGCGCATAGAAGCCAAGATTGAGGAACTGGCCCAGGACCCTTCTCCCCCCGCTTGTCCCGACAGATGGAAACCGCCAAGGACCAACGTTATTCCCGGGTGGGTGACTGGCGCATCATCTTCCGGGTGAATGAAGCGGAGGGGACTCTTGATATTGTTTGGAATTAGGCCACAGGGGCGGGCTTACAGGAAATAACTGTGGGGTTTTCAGGGATAGGGAACTGCAGATCGAAAAAGTTGGAATCCCGGGCGGTCATCCCTGGAACAACTTTAGGAGAGCTACTGGATGAAGAAAGTTGCGGAAGAATGGTTCCGAGTCCGCTGGGAATTTATGAGAAGGGACCCAGAATATGTTAAGGCCTTCGAAAGGATAAGGAAAATCGAGGAACAAAATAGCGAAGATAAGAAAATCTTAATCGATGAGTTAAGAAAAACCTTCCAGGAATTTGACCTCAATATCCCTTGGGACGGCATCAATCTCCCCCGGTTGCCTGATCCGAACAGATCATTTGATGAATTAACAGCACACCACTCAGCTATGGCCCTATTTGGTTATTGTTTCAGCAGTGGGGCGATAACTATTCATTGGTTTAAGGATAGAGGATTGCCGCACGATGGTCTAGTATTGGATATTGATTTCAACAAAGTAAATTCAATCGAAGCTTTAAGACAATCAGTTGATGCAATAATAGAGTATCATTGGAATTCCTGGTATCTTCCAAGACACCCAAAAAGGGAAAGAAGAAACAAAACTGACTTTGATATTATTATCAAAACTGGAGATCTGAAAAAGGAAAACCCTGAAGCCACCTACAGAGAATTGGCCGAAAAAGTTTTTCCAAAAGAGATGGACTATGAATCCCCGAACGCTAGCCCTGAATCGGCGATTAAAAAAACCGAACAGCATTATAAGCGATATCAGAAATTGACCGAAGGCGGCTGGAGAAGCCTTAAATTTCCTTAAGAGAAAGATTTTACCACCCCCCAAATCCTTCTTTGATCATTGCAATTCGATTTCCTACGCTGTCCTTATAGGCAGCGTTTTTTATTTTGTCATGCTGGGGGTAACAAATGGAAAAGGTTCAACGGTTTGTCGGGGAGAAGGAGGTCAGCAAGATCACCGGCCGGGCCGTCCAGACGCTGAGGAATGACCGAGCCAAGAGGCAAGGCATCCCTTATTCCAAACTTGGTCGTCTGGTTAGATATTCGTTGGAAGACGTCCTCGCTTACATGGAAGCTCGCAAGATCAGGGTTGATCCCCTGTAAAATTCGCCAACCCAGCGGGGAATGGGGCACTAATCCGAAAACAAAATCATGAAGCAGAGGTTGTAAATGCATACGAACCCCAACGAGGCCGAAGTCCAGGGCCCAGGGGACGGCCCCGAGTTGAAGCCCTTCTTTGATGGGGACCCGAGGGGCACAATGGCGGCGGCCCTGGGCTTCCTTCACCCCCACGACTCGGTATTCGAGCTGTGCATCATCGGCCCCAAACTCCCAACGAATTCCCTGTGGGAGGGCTACGCACGCGGGAAAAAAGCCATTGTGGCTGGATGGTTCAGGGACCACGACAAGGCGGTGGCTCTGGCGGCGCAAGTTCAAGGAACAGGGATTCACGTCACCTTGAACCCCTGCCTGGAGGCACTGCTATCTCGGGCGAACGAGCGCCTCATTGCCGGGGTGGAGCGGAGCAAAGACACAGAAATCCAGCACATCCGAAACCTCCTCATCGACATTGACCCTATCAGACCCGAGGGCATCTCCAGCACCGACGCCGAGCATGAAGCTGCTCTGGAGATGGTCCAGATCATCCGGGCTGACCTTGAAAATCAGGGCTGGCCGGAACCGCTCGTTGGAGACTCGGGAAACGGCGGGCACCTGGTGTATCCCCTGGACCTGCCCAGAGGCGAGGAAACCGCGGCGCTCCTGAAAGCAGTACTAGCTGGCCTGGGCCGTCGATACGCAGACCAGTTGGCCCACCTGAACCTGGAGCTCGACCAGGTGGTCTTCAACCCGGCCAGGCTTACAAAGCTTTACGGCACGATGGCTTGTAAGGGGGACCATACCCAGGACCGTCCTCACCGGCTGGCCAGAATTCTCTCCCTTCCCGCGGCCCGGCTGCCCGTCCCCATCGAGCTCCTGGAGGGAATTGCTCAGGAAGCTGCGTCCAAGGAAGCCCCCGACACCAACACCCTTCATGGCCAGGCGGTCGGGAATTTTGATCTCAAGGGCTACCTCCGCCACTATGGCGTGGAAGTGCTGCGGGTGAAACCTCACGCCGGTGCCATGCTCTACTGCCTGGAGCGTTGCCTCTTCGACCCCTCCCACAACGGTGGGGAAGCGGCTATTGGGCAAGCGGCGGACGGGAAAATGTTTTACCAGTGCTTTCACAAGTCCTGCAAGACCAGGACCTGGGCCGAAGCCCGACGAATCATTAGCGGCGAGGCAAAGTTGGGGGATTTCACCGGTGGAACTCACCAGGGATATGCTCCGGGTGGCAACGGTGCAGTCACCCCCACCGCGAAGTCCAAGCATGAGGCGGCACCCTGGCCGGTGATGGCGCCGGAGGCTTTTTACGGTCTGGCGGGAAAGTTTGTGGGGTTAGTGGAGCCGCACACCGAATCCGCCCCGGCGGCCCTGCTGCTGCAATTCTTGACCGGATTCGGCAACCTAATCGGCAGGGGCGCTTACGCCAAAGTCGAAGCGGATACGCATTACTGCAACCTCTACGGCGTAGCGGTGGGTGAGACGTCCAAGGGGAGGAAGGGAACAAGCTGGGGGCAGGTCAAGGCTCCCCTTACAGCGGTTGACCAGAGCTGGCAGGCACGCGTGAAATCCGGACTCAGCAGCGGGGAGGGGCTGATCATCCAGGTCAGGGACCCGATTATCAAAGAGGTGGCGAGGAGGATTAAAGGGCAGACAGTTTACGAGGACGAGGTCGTCGATTCCGGCGAACAAGACAAGCGCCTCCTGGTAGTAGAGAGCGAATTTGCCAATGTTTTGAGGCAAATCGAGCGGCAGGGAAATGTTCTCAGCGCTGTTTGCCGGGATGCCTGGGATTCCGGAGACCTCGCCACCCTGACCAAGAATTCCCCCACCCGCGCCTCCGGGGCCCACATCTCACTGATCGGCCATATAACCGAAGGGGAACTGAAACGTTACCTGACCCGGACCGAGGCCGCCAACGGTTTCGGAAATCGAATTCTTTGGTTTTGCGTGCGACGGTCCAAGGTTTTGCCGGAGGGCGGGCGCATTCATGAAGTCGATTTTGCACCGTTCCTGAAGCGCCTGAGGGAGGCGGTGACCTTTGCGACCAGCGCCGGCAAAGTCAGCAGAGACCCCGAGGCCAGGACTTTGTGGGCCCAGGTTTACCCTGAACTTTCGGAAGGCAAGCCGGGCATGGTAGGAGCCCTGACCTCCCGCGCCGAGGCCCAGGTCCTGAGGCTCTCAATGATTTTCGCATTGTTGGACGGCGAGGTTTTTGTCCGTCCCCAGCACCTATTGCCGGCCCTGGCGGTATGGGATTACTGCGAAGCATCAGTCCGGTACATCTTCGGGCAAACTTTGGGCGACCCCGTCGCGGACACGATCCTCGAAGCGTTAAAAGCGGCCCCGGACGGACTCACCCGCACCGAAGTGAGCCACCTCTTCGGACGTCACGAAACGGCCCATCGGATCCAGCAGGCCATCGGCGAATTACTTCAACGTGGGTTCATTGCCATTGAGACGATTGCGACAGGTGGCAGACCCACTGAAAAAATAAGATACACCGGTGCGAAAAAAGCAAAATAAGCGAAAAAACTCTTCTGCCCTAACCCATATTTCGCTTAATTCGCTTTTTTCGCAATGGAGACGGAAAAAATGAGTTATCTGAAAATGGCTTTGGCGGCAATGAAAGCGGCAACCGTTGAGGGTGAGGCGGGAGAGCAAAGACGCGAGATCGCCGGCCAGGCGGCAAACCACACTCCAGTCGTTGAGAAATCTACGGCCACCGCGTTGGAGCGAATCTTGACCTGTGCCGACTGCCCCCACTTCGAGGCCAACCATGGACCGAACCCCCGGCAGGGGTGGGGCTTTTGCCGAAAGCGCGAAAAAGGCCGGTTCGCCTGTGCCACGGCCTGTGAGGCGAGCATAAGCAATGCATAGAGGGGCGCTGCAACTTTCCGTTAATAGGCAAACCATCTTTCACGCCAGCGACCTACCCGCCGTAGTGCTGGAACAGGTGATGGCCCGGTTGACCTTTCCGAACCCCGCCTATCAGGAGGCCGAAAAACGAGGATTTTTCACTGGGAACATCCCGCAGTTCATCCGGGGCTACGAATTCACCGGCAGCCAGATCATGGTGCCCCGGGGCTTCACCCGACAGCTGCTTATAATACTCAGGAGGGCCGGCATTTCATATCTAGTGAATGACCAGCGCCGGACCCTGGCCAAAGTGGATTTCACCTTCCGCGGCGAACTGCATGATTTTCAGAAGCAGGCCGTTAGCGCCGTGATGAGCCAGGACTTCGGAGTCCTGGCGGCCCCCACCGGCAGCGGCAAGACCGTCATGGCTCTGGCGCTAGTGGCCAGGCAGCGGCAACCGGCCCTTGTCATCGTCCATACCCGAGAATTACTGGAGCAATGGGTCAGCAGAATTGAAAGCTTCCTGGGCATCCCGGCCAGCGAGGTGGGAGTCATCGGCAATGGCAAGAAGCGTATTGGGGATAAGGTCACGGTGGCCCTGGTGCAGAGCTTATACAAGGTAGCCCACGATGTTGCACCCCACATCGGTTCTCTGATTGCAGACGAGTGCCACCGGTGCCCCAGCAGGACTTTTACCGAGGCGGTGAGCGCCTTCGACAGCCGGTATATGCTGGGGTTGAGCGCCACCCCCTGGCACCGGGACGGGCTCACCCGCTTGATCTGGTGGCACCTGGGCGACCTGGTGTTTGAGGTGAATCGGGCAGCGCTACAAGATGCCGGCCAGGTGCTGCGAGCCGAGGTCGTGTGGCGGGAAACTGACTTCGAGTCCAAGTTCGATGCTTCAACCGAGTATTCCCAGATGTTAAGCGAGTTGACCCAGGATTCGGAGCGCAACGATCTGATCGTCGGTGACATAGTCCAGGAGGCCGCGAACGGCGGCGGCATCTGCCTGGTGCTCTCGGATCGGAAGAGCCACGTCAAAGATTTAGCGCAACGTCTGGCCCAAAGAGGCATTGAGAGTGCGGTCCTCATAGGGGACATGAGTATCAACGAGCGTCGCGTCGTAGTGGCGGCCCTGGGGGTCGGCAAGATCAAAGTCCTGCTGGCAACCGCACAACTCATCGGCGAGGGTTTCGACTGCCCCGAGTTGTCGACCCTGTTCTTAAGCACGCCGATTCGGTTTGATGGCCGCCTGCTGCAATGCCTTGGCCGGGTGTTGCGGCCGGCCCCAGGCAAGGGCCGGGCCCGGGTTTACGATTATTATGATACCCAGGTAGGCGTCCTGGAGCACAGCGCCAAAGTTCGCCAAAGGGTGTACGAAAGTCATAAACCAGGCCCTTTGAAAAACAGTAATGGATGAAAGAAGTTGCACACGGCCAGGTGAAGCAACTTTTTGAGAACCTGAGAGGTTCCCCAAGGGGGAGGGGAACCAGCCCTCGTAAACCGCCCCAAGTGCCAGGCACATCAAGGCCCAGGGGCACAGGAGACACAGAAAGGAGTGTTACCATGGATCACGGCAATAAGGTTGTTTCCTTAAAGACCAGCGCGCAGCTTGAGACCGAGCCCCTGCCGGCCATCGGCCCCAAAAGGCAGGCCCGGATCTGGAATATGCAGGACATGCATCTAGGGGGAATGAAGGTCACGGATCTGGCGACATACTTTGGCGTCTCCCGGAAGCAGGTGTACGCTGACCTCCGGGATGCGGCCAGGCTCACCCAGGCGTTGGTACGAGACTTCGACTCGGAGAGCACATTGGGCCGGGAGATCAGGTTCTTAGAGCAACTTCGGCGGAAGGCCATGCACGACTACGCCACCGCCAAGCAGGAGGGCGTAAAACTCGGTTTCCTGCGCTTGGCCGGCGAAATCAGCAGTAAGTTGACCGGCTTGCTCCAAAGCACTGGTCTGTTGGCCGCGGCACCTCAGAGGATTGTGATCGAGCAAAATCCGTTCGTCGACAAAGAATTTCGGCAACGGTACGCTGCTCTGCTGTTGGAGGCCCGGGCCAAAGGGGTGCCCATCCAAGGCCTGTGAGAAACCGTCCTTTTACAATAATGTCGGTTCTCCACTTGCCCAAAGAAAACGGGGCCAGGGTGGTATCATCCCCCACCCCGGTGCCACTTTGGTCCCACCGATTTCGAAAAATAGGGGGAATATGAGAAACTCCTCTATATTCTTATGTTTCCCGGGGTCACCAGGTGTCCGTATTTCGATGAACACGAACCCACCTTACTCATTATCTTCATTTCCGAAATACCCGTATTTACCCCGCAGGTGGGGCGTATTCGGGAGACCATTTTGGGGTTGGGATAAAGCATTTCGGCGGCTTTGGCCTTCAGGTTGCTACCATGCGAAGCTCCCAACCACAGCAGCAGGGGGTGAGGTATGATGGCAACCACGGCCAGTTCCTTGACCACCAGGGAGATCGCTCAGTGGGTGGAATATCACCGCGCCGAAGGGTTCGACAGCCCGGAAGAGCTTCTCACCTTTATTGAGGTCTTCTGGGGCGTGCACATTCCCCGGTCCAAGGTCTGCCCCGACCACACTCCCCCGGCGGAGTACATCATCGACAGTTTCTTCGAGACGGTCCAGGACTCGGTGTGCTGGGCCAACCGCGGCGGCGGCAAAACCTTTAACGGCGCCCTGGTGACCTGGTTGGACTCCCTGTTCAAGGACCACTGCGAGACCAAAATTCTGGGCGGCTCCGGAGAGCAATCCTTGCGGATGTACTCGCATATCTTGAGCCTCCTTACCCCGCCCTTCCAGCACCTAGTGGAGGGAGAGGCCCTACGCACCCGGACCCATCTCATCAACGGCTCCAATATCCAGATTCTCACCGCCTCCACCAAGTCCGTCCGGGGCCCCCACCCCCAGAAACTCAAGTTGGATGAGGTGGATGAATTCGAGGACCGGATTTACGAGGCGGCCCTCTTGATACCCAAGTCGGCCTGGGGGATCAGGGCCTCAGTGCAGATTTACTCCACCATGCACAAGGCCTACGGCCTGATGAACCGGGTGATCACTGAGGCGGCGGAGAGCGGCTACCGGGTCTTCAAGTGGTGCGTCTTTGACGTCATGGAGAAATGCGTGGGTCGGGATTGCGAGAATTGCGAACTCTGGGAGGACTGCGAAGGCCGGGCCCGGCAGGCAGACGGCTTTTACCCCATCGAGGACGCTATCTCCGCCAAGCGCAAAGTCTCCCGGGAAACCTGGGAATCAGAGATGCTGTGCCGCATGCCCAGCCAGGAGGGACTTATTTACAAGGAATTCGATTTATCGGTCCATGTTGTTTAGCCTCTATCATCCATTCAAGAGTTCGAATAAGTAGTGACGGTCCCATAGCACAATGCCACGATCCCTGCCAAAGGCAATAGCGTCAGCTGTAAAACCGCTGGGACAAACCAATACACCCCGCGTCCCAGGCAATTGTCTTGGTAGTACACCATTCAGTTCACGGACTACATCCACTCCAACTGGATAAGCATGATTTTTACATTGTACATAAAGAACCGATTCTAAGTCCATTTCGTCATGTCGTCGTGCGATTAAATCCACACCCCCATCTCTGGTTGGCGGAGTTGCTTCCACTTCCCACCCTTTGCTCTCCAACAGCTTCTTAACATACTCTTCGAACTCGATACCGCTCATTTCTGTGAAGTTTGTTGGAAATCTTTCTGCATGCCGAGGGGTTTTCGCATGCTCAGGCGGTTTTAAACCGAACAGGCCATAAAGTTCTTCGCTGGATAGTAAGGACTTTAAATCTATGGATACATCGTCGACCAGTTCATCAAAAAGAAGCTGCTTTTCTCTAAGGATATTGTCGATTCTCTCTTCTATGGTGCCTTCAAGAACGTATCGATAAACATGAACGGGAAAAGTTTGACCGATACGATGAGCCCGGTCCTCAGCCTGCCGCTCAACTGCAGGATTCCACCATCGGTCGAAATGAAAAACATACGATGCATCTTGCAAATTTAAACCCTGGCCTCCAGCGCGTAATGAAAGTATCAAAGCCTTATGTGATTTATTTTCTTTAAATTCTTTAATTGTAACCTCCTTTTCAAAAGTGGAAAGGTCACCAGTATAAAGTAACGGTTGCGACGATCGGAGCCTGGTGGCAATTGCCCTGGCACCGTGTTTCTCGTCAGTGAACTGTGAAAATATTAGAGCGCGATGTCCCTCAGATTCAAGAGTTCGCAGGCGCTCACTGACATCTTGGAGTTTAGCCGACTGTCCAGTCGTGGGGCAGAAGTTGCAAATTTGCTTTAATTTCAAGATTAGCTCTAAAACGTTTTCTATGCGCACAGCTTCACCGCGTTCCTGTAGTTGGACGATGCCTTCCTTTTCGGCTCTCTCATAGCTTTGAAGCTGAGACCCATCGAGCGGAAGCGCAATTTGGCTGATAATTTTGGGGGGGAGATGGGGAAGCACATCGACCTTCTTACGGCGAAGTTGAAGTTCTAGATGTCTTTCACGGAGATCTAAGCCAGGACTAAGTCTGAGGGGTGTCTCACCTTCTTTGAGGGGTGCAACAAATTCAAGGATTGAAGCCAGGTCATCCACTTTGTTTTCAAGGGGGGTCCCGGTCAGGACCCATGCACGCCGACGAGAGAGTTGCTTGCATTTTCTGCTGACCTCCACATCCCTGTTCTTAATCTTTTGAGCCTCATCGAGGATAACCACGTCCCAAACGTGGCGGCGGGGTGGTGATTGAGGATTTTCCGTGAAGTCTGATCGAAAAGTTTCATAACTTGTAATGTAAACATGCGCTGGGGTAACCCATTGCCATGAACGGTCCGATACCGGTCCATAAACCGTCGAAATCCGCAGCTCGGGGGCCCAATAGCGTAGTTCACGCCGCCACTGGCTGATAAGACCCGCTGGTACAATTATTAAACTTGACTCGATTAGACGCTGAAGGGTTAGAATCCTCAGGGCGCCAATTGCCTGGACGGTTTTTCCCAGTCCCATGTCATCGGCGAGGAGGAGTGCCTCATGCGACAGCAGGGCTTTAATTCCCGCCATTTGGTATTCAAACAATGGTCGCGGCCATTCCAAAGGGCCAGTGACGGAAAGGAGGAGGTCAGTGGGCGGCTGCAGCAAATAGGCCAAGCGCTTGGCAAGGGGAAGCCCCGGCTCGAGTTCTTGAGTCATCTCTCTGTCAAAATCTCGGGGCTCGGCTTTTTTCCGTGGGGAGGTAAGCGCAGCAATCGGGTCCTCCTTCAGCAGGACCCCGGCCAGAGCAACGGTCCCTCTTTCACCATTCGTAGATAAAGATTCACCTCCCCACAGATTTATGGCGTTTTCTAAATGTTGTTCTAAAGCCAAGCAATTAGGCTCGCCAAGGTGCTCAACCTCAAAGACCCCTAAGGTGTGCGGGGCAAAAACTATTGCGGCAGGAATGGTCATGCCTCTGGCGAAATTTTCCTTCATCTGCACCTGTCGGCGAAAAATTCCCAACCACCGCGCCCACGGCACCCGGTCAGCATTGGTCTCTCGCCACCAGTCGGCTTCTTCTCTCATTTTACCTCGCCAACCTCTAAGCCAAAGACTTCTTTCAACCCGATGGCTGCTCTGCTGAAGGGCTCGGTCAGCAGTCCCCGGTAAGTCAATTCGCGAAGAAGCCTGTACTCTATAGATTCTTCGTGCGGTTTACTGGGATACCAAAATAGATTCATCGGTTCGGCAGATTCTATAGTGTCCTGAATCTCGGCACCCGAGTAAGAGACTGCTTTGATGGCAGGAACAATACGGCAAACCGTCATTGCCACATGAATGTCCTGGCAGAAAAGTTCACTGCCCACCTCTTCAGCCAGACAAAGTATCAAACGGGGCGTTCTGGGGCAGAGAGAAAGTAGCGAGGCTGTGAGTTTTCTGGCGGCATGCCGACAAATGTCATCTTGCCGCCAAAGAAAAGTGTGGGGGGTCTCAATCCGGTTGTAGGTAAACTCGATAGGCTCACCCCGGGCATTGATCAAGAATAGCGCTCCCATAAAACCAGAACTTGCGGTTAATGGCTCGATTTTGAGATAGCCGGCGGCGCCCAATTCCTCCAGTTCGTCTGCATCTCGATAAGGAATGGGCATTGGTTACTCCTCGCTCTCCCCCTCAGGAGAAACTTGAAGGTCCCTGTCCTCTGAATAACCCGGTTTCAAGTCCTCTCCCTCTATCCTTGGTAGATAATCTGGATATTTACGCTTAAGGTCCCATTCTGTAATCCACCCCTTCACATAATGACGCATACGGGTAGTGATTGTTTTCTCAACCCCCGTTACGTCCGGTGGACTCCACTCGTATGCATCAGCATAGATAGATTTGACTTTGGCATAAACAGCCTGGAGCAAAGAGTCGTCCGGAGATGCCAATGGATTTGCTTCCCGTTCAATTATTCGCATGCCTCGTTCGGCTTGGCTTGCCCAAAGAAGGTCCGCCTCTGTTCCCCTCGACCTTATCCTTCCGGGGACCTTCTCCAAGTCGTTTCTGTCCTCCAATACTTCACGAGCAAAGTCATCGGTGATTGAACATATTGACATGAGGCCGGTAGATTGCCACCCTTCCATTCTTCCCACAAATCTGCTAAGTTCGGCATAAGACTTCGCCCGTTGCAGAAGGGAATAACGCCCGATCAGCTCGAGCTCATCTATAAATAAAACCCAACCTGCATAACCAGCAGCCATCATAAGACGCGCCGCAAACTTGAACCGCTGCAAGGCAAGCTCCTTCGGTGGGACCTTACTTAGGTTAAATGTTACTCTTTCTCTTAGATCTCTAAGCCATCTTTTTATTTCGTTTAACCCGATTCTGTCACCGGACCAGAAACGAGTAATACGATTACGGACCTCCCCGTTATAGGCCCCCGGCATCCGCTCGTATATAAAAAGGGTTGCCGCGAACATTTGACTCAATTCAGAACTGCGGTTGGCCCACTGAAAAAAATCTGCATAGGCTTGGCTATTGGTATCCATTTGGGTCATTATTTCTGTAAGAGCATCACCCATCCTTCTTGGTACAACAGCGGCTTCGGCAGCTGCACGATACAATTTAGCTGGATCATAGAATGGAGTCTCTTTGCTTATGACAATTTTACTGCACACAAAATTTTCTCTCAATGCGGTTTGTAGAAGGGATTCAAGCAAGTGGGACTTGCCGGCCCCAAAGCCGCCCTGCACCAGCATTCCCTGGAGCTGCGCCCCCACACCCTGAAGTTGTTCCCTGAATTTCTTTTCGATTTCTGGCTGGGTGCTGCCCAAAGCTAATACTGCATCCCGGTTAGGCACGCCAGCACGGAGAGCCTCAATGGCTCGCCGATTTTTTATTCGCTCAGCCTCAGACATTGTATGATCTCCATAATGAAATGCGGTTGAAGTTCAGAGACAGGATGACACACTGACCAGTGGGGCACAAGGGTTATCCCGTTGTTGGTCACGGACTTCATCCCATATGCGCATCTTAAGGGCTTGGTAACGTGCTACGCCGCGTTTCTCATCCTCTAAAAATTCGGGCGGAGCAATGACGAGAATGACACAATATTCAAGATTATCTGTTGCATCGATGAACTGGCGGAGCACTTCGTAGGCATCAAGTACAGCAGGAATGCCATAGTAGAAACTATCATCGGGAGTCTTTGGCCTCCTTGCCACCATATATCTGGAAATATCCAAGCATAAAATGAGGCCGTTGACCCCCACCACCTTCAACCAATGGGTCAATGATAAAAACATATGGCGGGCGTTATGTCGCCCTACTTTTTGAAAGATCTGCGCTTCTTTGAGAATGGAGATTGCCTTTAATTCCCCCGTCAGCCACTCCTGGATCGAGGAGCAAATATTTCTTCTTACAGCTTGTGATTCGAGTTCGGCTAAACATAACTGCATCATAGCGATTCTGAACTCCTGGCTCATTTTAAAGTCCTTATAAATATTTTGTGTAAGCCATGTATTAATCTCTCTCCTAAGAAGCCTTTCTTCAACCTCATTTAGAGTAGCTAATGCTTGCATATTGAACTCACTACGCTCGGGAGGAACTTTATATCCGTTTTCCCTGATTAATTCTACGAGAAACTTGTAAGCATAATCATCCCAAGCGACTTGGCGAGCTATTTCATGAAACAGCCTATCGATCATATGAATCTTGGTGGTCGCAGCATCCACCAAAGTGAATAAATACCCTTCCTCTTCCGCGACCCTCTGTAATTCTTGCCGACATCGATCATATTGATAATCCTCAAGAGGGACGAGGAACTTTACTGCCGCCCCACCCTGACGTATAAAACCTTGTAAGTATTCCCTACGAACAATATCCAACCACTCTTGGAATGCAATGGGCATGGCAGAAGGCTCCTATGGACGCTTAAATGAAATACCATAATATGACTTTTCCTGACCTTCCTCTGTGATCACCCTTAGACTTCTCCTTTGAGTTTTTCCGGCCGTACTCGGAGGGACAAGAGTCAAAACTAATCCATTGGTTGTTTTGGCAACACCACTTCTGTCAAGCAAGTAAATATCCCGGGCGAATTCCTCGGCAGTATACTCCCTAGATTGCCCGGGCAAAAGCGTGAGTAACTGATAGATGTCAAGCAGTTTAATAACTTTATGCCTTTCCAGAGCTTCATTTATCTCGTGTGAGAGGATCTTGGAGTAAGCTGAAAATAGGCACTCCAAGAAAGCTTGTGACTTAAACCGTACAGGTTTATTTTGTAGTTCTTTGAGATGCTTGGCCAGCAGGGAGGGACGAAGTCGTCTCTCTATGATTTTGTCGATCATTATGGTTCTATCCTGAGGCTTAATGCGGATGAGAAAAGGGTAACAATAAATCATTCCGTATCGTTCAAAAATCTTCACCCCAGCTTGCCTGGCTGCCTCGAGAACTTCCGAGAGGAAGCCCGTTCCGGAAAAATACGATTCCTCATCGAGATCCCAGCCATCCCTGGCATTAGTAAATTGTTGCCTCAAAGCAGCGAGGGCTTGTTCTGCAGCTTCCATCGTTCTGCGGAGTTCCCGTAAGTTTCCTTTTTTCGCTGCATCCCGAAACTTCTTGACTGAGGACACCACGGTAGTCGCGGCCTTCAGGGTTGCATCGGCGTCTGATTCGGTCCTGGCAAATGATTGCTCCAAACTGGCAGAATTTTTAAACTCCATATACCCTCCCGATTGAATGACCGCCTGATTAATCAGGGCTTTGAAGCTCAGGCGGTTGCTCTATGCGGATATCAGCACAGTAGCACAATCCGCGCAGAAGTTGCAAAAAGGAATTGAAATCGAGATTTATGGATCCAGCTCAACAAGCTATTTTACCACGTCCGGCAGTTATCCTCTTGAGAGGAATAGTTCTATATCTGATCTGGAGATGAGAAGTTTTAGGCGAATTGAATAAGTCCCTAATCAATCTGAAAAATATCAACTTTTTGGCACATGTTAAACAAAGGGAAGGGCCATTATCCGCAAGCGCCCCGCTTCCTCGTCCAAAAGTCGCTCCGCATCTACCGCCGTCTGACAACGTAGACGATCCGCGATATCCCGCCGCAGACCGTAGATATTCCCGCCCAGGTCGATAATAAAACATTTATTTAAATGCTCATCAATCAATTATCTGACGATGAACGATTCATTAAGGCTTGGGAATTTCAAGGGAGTACAACGGTCCCGCAGGTCCTTCTGGAAAACAGTGAAATTGCAAACTATGGCCTGCTGGGGGCGAGGGGAACTCCTGCTGCCATGATAAGCACCGGCGCTCAGGGAGCGGTTGAGGTAGAGCTAAGCCACACCCCACACTCTTCCTTGCAATTATGCATTTTAAATGCATATTTGCAGGAAAATGCCACCCAGAAGTTTCTTCCCGCCGTGCCCGGGACTGAGAAATGTCCCGTAAGCTCCCATCCAGCCCGGAAGATTCTCCTTGGAGGGACCAATGTTTTGACAAAATCAATATTTCGAATAATATATCATTTTAAATAAGCAGGAGTATAATGGACCCATGGCTGCAATTGACATTCCTGCTTTAGTCAAAAGCCTTCGGGGGCGCCTGGGGCTGACCCAGGAACAATTCGCCCACGAAGTAGGGGTAACCTTCAGCACCGTCAATCAGTGGGAAAATGGCCGGCGGCGTCCCCAGCCTTTTCTCGTGAAGCGGCTCATAGAAATGGAGGCCGCCTCGGTCGAAGTCTCGGCTGGCCTTTTGACCAGGAAAGAGGCCCAGGCCTTCAAGCGGAGGTGGGAGGTAGTCAATGCCGCCGAAAAGAAGGAGTTGGCCTCTACGCCGGTGGCCCACAAATTCCGCCAGGTAGCGGCGCTGCTGGCTTCGGCGGGGAAGCTCGGCTGGACCGAGACCCTGGGAGCGGAAGACGACCTGGTCTGGGAGCGGTGGGCCCGATTACGCCGGGAGTATCATGCCTGAGCCCCCCGATCTGACGCCGCTGCTGGCGGTTTTGCGCGATTTGGTGGCCTGGTTAAGAGCCGGGAAGGTTCCGGGAGTGGTAATCGGCGGCCTGGCTGCTTCTCTTCTGGGCCGGCCCCGGCTAACCCGGGACGTGGACTTGCTGGTGCTGGTGGACCAGGGCCACTGGACTGAGTTCCTGGCCGCGGGAGCAGGATATGGTTTTCTCCCGCGCCGTGATGATGCCCTGGCCTTTGCGAAGGAAACCCAGGTCCTCCTATTGCGTCACCAGGAAAGCGGTATTGATGTCGATATTGTCTTCGGGTCGCTTTCCTTCGAAAAAGAGGCCGTGGCCCGGGCCACCTGGGTGGAGCTGGCGGGCGTCCGTGCGCCCCTGCCCCTTCCGGAGGACCTGATCGTCATGAAAGCGGTTGCCCACCGACCCCAGGATTTGGCCGACATTGAGGCCATGCTTGCGGCTCACCCGAAGCTGAACCTGCGACGGGTGCGGCGCTGGGTGCGGGAGTTCTCTGCTGCCCTGGAGATGCCGGAGATTCTTATTGACCTGGAGGGGTTGCTGTCTCAACGGCGCAAGTGGAGGAGACTTGCTGCCTTGGGTGGCACCGAAAAGAATTTAAAGATGATCCCGCGCAGAAGGCTGGAGGAGAACTGACTGGTTCTGGTGGGCACTTCTGTTTGGGTGGCGCATTTACGGCAGGAAGCCAACACGTTAGAGGGAAATCTACCAGAAAATTAAAACTGCTTTACAAAAGCTTGGCATCGTGATTATTTGCCTTTATGCCGGGGTTGACAACGAAAAGTAGTCAATCGACAACATATCGTAGTCAACTATCTACACTGACGGAACTCTTCCCCAATCCTGCCCTAGTCAAGGTCCTATCCCTTTTCCTGCTCCATCCGGAAAAAGAATTTTACCAGCGGGGCATTGCAGCATCCACCGGAAATGCGCTGCTCCAGGTCCAAAGGGCCCTAAAGCGGATCGAGCGCGCCGGATTGGTGACCAAAACCAGGCGGGGCAATATGCTCTATTATCAAGCCGATCGACTGCACCCGGCTTTTGAGGATTTGCAGCGGGTTTTCCTGAAGACTGTAGCCCTTGGCGATGTGCTGCGGGAGGCCCTGGCGCCGCTGGGGGACAAGGCGCAAACTGGTTTTCATCTTCGGCTCGCTGGCCCAGGGGAAGGAAACTGCTCAAAGCGATATCGACCTCTTTTTAGTGGCCCAGTTATCTTTACGGGAGACGACCAAACTCTTGGGCCCAGTGGTATCCGAGGTGGGCCGGGAAATTAATCCAGCGATTTATACCCGTGAAGAATTCATAAAAAGGGCCAGGGAGAAACATCATTTCATTACCGAGGTTATCAGAGGGCCTAAAATCTGGCTTGTCGGCAATGAGGATGATCTTGGAAACCTAGGCGTTCCTCTTTGAGGGCCTCTCCCCATACTGCATAACCTCAAATGCATCATTCAAAAAGGAAACCTGCGGTCAGCCATACTCGCTTCGAGGCTTTGACCTTCATTTCCCACTCCGTTTGTCATTCAGCAGCTTCAAAGAAGCTTGCTCCTCCACGTTTAATTTCCGACTACCCCTGACTCAACCCAACGTAACTTTTCCCTCCTAACACCTCACTCAATAAGTTTCATTGCAGCAAGTGCGAGGATTCTCAGGAAATCCGGCAGTCAGAGATGTTTGTCTCAGGCTCATTCAGGAGCCGACTTACAAAGAGCTTGCCCGTTTTGCGCACTTGTTTAAGTCCAAGCCAGAGATGACAGATTTGTGCGACTGTAACTTGGTGCAATTACTTGTACTTTTGGCCTTAACTGTCAAGCTATTTAAACCGTATAATTTTAACTACGCATTACGCAAATGGTTTTCAAGAGTAGCGATGTGGCTCCAGGTCCAAATTACTGTACTGTCAGCATGATACGGCGTAAGAGGTAAGTAATACTATAAAATCATGTACGTAACTCATTAACCGTACTATGTTTTGACGACGCTATTATATGCGCAATATCGAGCACTTAGGCATATTGAGTGCATCTCTCATAAGTAAAACATTTCTTTACTTATGG
>VGSW01000052.1 GCA_016874915.1 Deltaproteobacteria bacterium | reverse complement strand
AACTGGCGGCGCTTAGGACCTAAATCCCCCCAGGGATCAATTAATGAGGCTTGTCGGGGATCGCGTGTACGAATCATCTTTTTGCCATTAACCCGTTGATTTTTCACCGAATTATGCCATAAAAAGCGACGCCCGACAAGAAAAAAATACCATAATCTTAAATTATTTCAGATAATTAACAATAAGCGACTTTTTACGAATCCATCAAATATGGATATTGAAATTCCTGGCAAATATGTGGAAATAATTTTAGCAGGATATGAAGGTTTCTACAATAAACCTGGGGCTCAATTTTTTTGAGAAAAAATCTTTCTCATGAGGCTCTTGCAAAATTCCCCATTGGCGGGAATTGTCATTCTGAGCGCCGCGAAGAATCTTGTATTTGGAGATCCTTCACTTCGTTCAGGATGACAAAAACCATATTTGCCAGAGTCTCATAATAATATAAAAGCAGCCTAATACAATTGGATATATTATTTTTTGTATAAACAAAAATCATATATTAAACTTTCTATAGATGCCTCCTGAAAAACTTTCCGGGAAAAAGCTCCAGGTCTCCGGAGTGGTCCAGGGCGTGGGGTTCCGGCCCTTCGTGTACCGCCTGGCCCGGGAGCACCATCTGGCCGGCTGGGTGTGTAACACTTCCCGTTGCGTGGAAATCGTGGTGGAAGGCCGGCCCGCGTCCCTGGACAGCTTCGTCCGCCGAATCGCCTCCCAGGCTCCGGCCCTGGCCCGCATTGATTCCCTGGTGGTGGAGGAGGCCGAACCCCAGGGCCGGGAAGGCTTTGCCATCCTGGAAAGCCGCCGACTTCCCGGAACCGAGGCCCTCATTCCCGCGGACGTGTCCACCTGCGCCGACTGCTTCCGGGAAGTCATGGATCCCGCGGACCAACGCTATGGCTATCCCTTCACCAACTGCACCAACTGCGGCCCCCGCTTCACCATCATCCGGAGCGTCCCCTATGACCGGCCCCACACCACCATGGCGGCCTTCGCCATGTGCCCCCGGTGCCGGGAGGAGTATCAAAACCCCGAGGACCGCCGCTTCCATGCGGAGCCTACCGCCTGTCCGGTTTGCGGTCCCCACCTATGGCTGGAGGAAGGGGGCCGGGTCCTGGAAAGCGATGTTTTGGAAGCCGCCGGAAAACTCCTCCGGGTCGGTAAAATCGTGGCCATTAAGGGCCTGGGCGGCTTTCACCTGGCCTGCGACGCCCGCCATCACGAGGCGGTGGCGAACTTAAGGGAGCGCAAAGGCCGGGTGGCCAAACCCTTCGCGGTGATGGTGCCGGACCTTAACGAAGCGGAGCGCCTCTGCCACCTGGACGACCTCACCGCCCATCTCCTCCTTTCTCCGGAACGTCCCGTTGTCCTGGCCCGGAAGCGGGACCACTGCGATATCGCCCCCCAGGTGGCTCCAAACAATAAATACCTGGGCCTGATGCTGCCTTATACTCCGTTGCACCTGCTGCTCTTTTCCCATGCCCCGGCGGCCCTGGTGATGACCAGCGGCAACCTCAGTGAAGAGCCGTTGGTCTTCACCAACGATGAAGCGCGCACCCGGCTCCGGTCCCTGGCGGACGCTTTTCTTATGCACAACCGGGACATCCAGGTCCCCTGCGACGACTCGGTGGTGCGCCCCGGGGCCGGCCGTTTTACCATTCCCCTCCGCCGGGCGCGAGGCTTTGTCCCCCAAACCGTCTCTCTCCCGGTGGATTCCGAACCCATCCTGGCGGTGGGCGGGGAGCAGAAAAACACCTTCTGCCTGGCCTGGAAGGGGACCGCCCTGCTCAGCCAGCACCTGGGCGACCTGGATACGGTGGAGACCTTTGATTACTTTCAGCTGGCCATCGCCCATTTCAAAGACCTGAGCCGCAAAGACCCCAGGGTTATTGCCTACGACCTCCACCCCCAGTATTTCAGCACCCGCTATGCCCTGGCCCAGGAAGGGGTGAAGCTCATCGGGGTCCAGCACCACCACGCCCACATCGCCGCCTGCCTGGCGGAACACGGCCGCCGGGGGCCGTGCCTGGGTCTGGCCCTGGACGGCACCGGCTACGGCCCCGACGGCACTATCTGGGGCGGAGAACTTCTCATTGCCGATCTGGCCGATTATCAACGGCAGGGCCGCCTGGCCCAGATTCCGCTGCCCGGGGGCGAAGCCGCGGTGCGGGACCCCCGGCGCATGGCCGTGGCCTATCTTCACGCCGCCTGGGGGAAAGAGTTTGCTCAAAAGGCCCGGGAGTTGGGTCTGATTTTTGACCCCCTGGAAGGCCGTATCCTGACACATCAACTGGCCACCGGGCTGAACTCGCCCCTCACCTCCAGCACCGGGCGGCTGTTCGATGCGGTGGCCGCGGCTTTGGGGATTTGCCGCACCCGCACCTATGAAGGCCAGCCGGCCCTGGAGTTGGAAATGGCTGCGGCAGAAGGCGAAGAGGGCTGGTATCCGGCGCCGCTCCATGCCGACGGTAGCCTGCTAGTCCTGGACACTGTGGCCCTGTTTAAGGAAACCGTGGGGGATTATCTGTCCGGCGCCGCGCCGCCGCGGGCCGCGGCCCGCTTCCATAACTCCCTGGCCCGGCTCCTGGCCCAGGCTTGCGCCGCCATCAAGGACCGCACCGGCCTGGAAACCGTGGCCTTGTCCGGAGGGGTTTTTCAAAACGCCTTATTATTGACCCGGTTGTATGATCTTTTAAGCGAGCAGGGTTTTGAAATCTTGACCCACACCCGGACGCCGCCCAACGACGGCGGCATTTCCCTGGGCCAGGCCGCAGTGGCCGCAGCGCGGTTGGAGAAGGGTTAAAAGGTTAAAAGGTTAAAAGGGGAAGAGGGGAAAAGATAATGATTTTTTTAACCTTTTAACCTTTTCCCCTTTTAACCCCACACTTTTATTTACTGCATCAAAAGGTATTCTGATATGTGCCTAGCCATACCCATGAAAATTATTCAAATCGACGGCGTCCAGGCCGTGGCCGAAGTGGACGGCGTTACCCGCCAGGTGCGCCTGGACTTGCTGCCCGACGCGGTCCTGGGGGACTATGTCCTCATTCACGCCGGATTGGCCATCGCCAAGGTGAACGCGGCCTCGGCTGAAGAAACCCTTTCCCTGTTGCGGAGCCTGGCCGATGAAATTTATTGACGAGTTCCGCCGCAAAGATTTGGTTCAGGCCGTGGTCCGGCGCCTCCGGGAGCTGGCCGCGCCCGCGGTGATCATGGAGGTGTGCGGCACCCACACCATGAGCGCCGCCCGCTTCGGCCTGAAATCCCTCCTGCCCGAGCCGGTGAAGCTCATCTCCGGGCCCGGATGCCCGGTGTGCGTCACCGACCAATACGACCTGGACAAGTTCCTGGCCCTGGGAGACCAGCCCCACACCGTGCTGGCGTCCTTCGGCGATATGCTCCGGGTTCCCGGCACCCACACCTCATTGGAAAAGCAGCGCGCCCAGGGCGCGGACGTGCGCTTCGTTTACGCCCCCCTGGACGCGGTGGATTTGGCCCGCCGGGAGCCGGACAAGCAGGTAGTTTTCTTCGGCGTGGGCTTCGAGACCACCATGCCCACCACCGCCCTGGCCCTTAAGAGTGCGGGCGCGTCCGGTTTGGATAACTTCACTTTGTTTTGCGTCCACAAGACCATGCCCGCGGCCCTGCGGGCGCTGCTGGACAGCGGCGAAATTAAGGTTTCCGGATTGCTGCTCCCCGGCCACGTCACCACTATCATCGGCTCCGAGGCTTACGAGTTTATTCCCCGGGATTTCGGCGTCCCCGGCGCGGTCACCGGCTTTGAGCCTTTGGACATCCTCCTGGGGGTGGAGGCCATCCTCCGGCAACTTGTTGAAGGCCGGCCCCGAGTGGACAACGTCTATCCCCGGGCGGTGCAGGTCCAGGCCAATCCCCAGGCCATGGCGTTGCTGGAGGAAGTATTTGAACCGGACGACGCCCTATGGCGGGGGTTGGGGGTGATTCCCGGCAGCGGCGTCCGAATCCGGGACCGTTATCGCCATTTCGACGCTCGGACCCGCTTCGCCCCCATCCTGGCCCAGGTGCCGCCCCCGCCGCCCTCCGCCTGCCGCTGCGGGGAAGTATTGCGGGGGGTGCTGCCCCCTAAACAGTGTCCCTTGTTCGATAAAGCCTGCAACCCCTCCCATCCCCTGGGGCCGTGCATGGTTTCCGGCGAAGGGGCCTGCGCCGCGGTTTATAGATATGAAAGATAGTTTTATTCAGACCGGAGACCGGAGACCGAAGACAGGGTTCTCATGAATAATACCGAAAACAGAAAACAGAAAACAGAAAACAGGGTCTTACTGAGTCACGGCGCTGGCGGCAAGGAAATGGCCACCCTCATTGAACGAGTCTTTCTGAACTGCTACGGCCCCCCGGACTATGCCGGCGATGACAGCGCCACCCTGGAGTTGGGCGCCCACCGCCTGGCCTTCACCACCGACTCCTTCGTGGTGGACCCCTTGTTTTTCCCCGGCGGCGACATCGGCCGCCTGGCGGTGGCGGGCACGGTTAACGACCTCCTCACCGCCGCGGCCCGGCCCCTGGTCTTGTCCGCCTCTTTTATTATCGAAGAGGGCTTGGAAATCGAAGTGCTATCCCGCATCGCCGCATCCATGGAGGAGACGGCCCGGGAAGCCGGGGTAGCCATCGTCACCGGCGACACCAAGGTGGTGCCCAAAGGCGCCGCGGACAAGGTGTTCATCACCACCGCGGGGCTGGGGTTGGTCCTTAAGGAAGGCGTCTCCGGCGCCGCGGTCCGCCCCGGCGACGCCATCCTCCTCACCGGCTCCGTGGGCGACCACGGGGCCGCGGTGATGCTGGCCCGGGAAAAGCTCCTGGAAGGCGCGTCCATGGAAAGCGACGCGGCTCCGCTAACGGAATTGGTGATTAATCTGCTCCAGGCCGGCGTGGATGTCCACGCCATGCGGGACCCCACCCGGGGAGGGGTGGCCGCGGCTTTGAACGAAATCGCCCGGCAGTCCAGGGTGTCCATGGAAATCCAGGAAGACCAGGTGCCGGTGAAGCCCGCGGTGGCCGCGGTCTGCGAAGCCCTGGGCCTGGATGCTTTTCAAGTGGCCAACGAAGGCAAGATGCTCATTTTCGTGGCCCCCCAAGACGCGCTTAAGGCCCTGGCCCTGGCGCAGCAAAGCCCTTACGGGCGGGAAGCCCGGATCATCGGGGAAGTGGGCTCCGGCCTGCCGGGCCGGGTCACGGTGCGCACCGTCATCGGCACCGCCCGCATCCTGGACCCGCCTATGGGGGAATTGTTGCCGAGGATTTGTTGAAGTAATTGAAATAAGGGATTAACTGAGTGCTTGTGGTGTGCAGCCCGTTTGTCTCTCATTTTTCAGGAATCCACTGACTATCGTCATGAGTAAGGCGGGCATTGCGATGAAGCAAGTTGTTTTGGGGTATTTGCAAACCAGACAATGATTCCAAGAACAGAGCTTTTATCAGGAGCCCGATTTATTGTCGTAGTCGTTGATACGCTTATGCCATCTCTAAGCAATCTTTTTCACTTCCTTGCCGATCTTATAGAGAAACTCAGGGGCAAAGTCAGCCCCATTAGGCCATTCAATGGTTCCCGTATTGGGATTTACCACCGCTTGCTTAAACAATTCAATATTTAAAAGGGGCTTAAATATCTCCCCGTAAAGCTCATTCCGTAAGTCTGCATCTTTTTCAGTTCCATCATTGAACCGAAGTCTTAACCGGAAATCTTTGAGATAGGTAGCATCCGTTACTTGCAAAAACATAATAATCTCCTATGGCAAAGGCGTGATCTTCTGGAGCGGTTTGCGGTCTCTAGCCAACCCCCAATTTTCCATGAGTTCCCCCTTGTAGATATCATACCATTCGAAAAGCATACTTAATGCTCTTTTTGTCATATGATTTTACCTTTGACCATCCCTGTTTGTATCTCAACGATCACCTCTTGGTTCTCGTACTTTGCATGGAAATGAGGAGGATCAGGGTCATTGTAATGCATGTAGATTATAATCCCATAACAGCGGCAGATTTCAGGCATAAATAATCTTTTCAGATAAACACCAAATGACCTCCCAAGAAATATTTTCCTTAAGGATTATATTTTCCCGCCAAAACCTCTTTATACGCAAATTATATGAAAATTTTATTATAAATTAAAAAATTCCAATATGGACGAGAACATTGCGTTCTTATCCAATTTCCTCGAGAAATAAGGGGGTATCGATGCCGCCCCAGTGATGCTTTAGATATATTAGCGATTTAGTGTTTCCAGATTCAAATATTTACTTCTATAATCCTGATAATCGCGAATTTGCTTGTTACATTGTTCATACCATAGCTAAAGATCTTTATCGTGAAAGCCAAGATGTAAAAGAAAATGGGTTCTGGGTAAGGAACCAAAATTTCCTTGTAAAAGCCGCGGACTTCATGGAGAAACCGGGGCCAGGAAAAAGAATAATCGATCAGCCTTTGAGAAATTGGATTTTCGGTGAAATATTTCATAAAAATATGAACCGATCTTATTATCACATCCGCACCGGAATGACTGAAAGGCCCTTGCCCAATCATGGAAGATTGCGGCCATCCGGGCTGCCTCCACGAAAATCATTTTCTCCGCCTTGGCCGGAGGGAACTGTTTCGATAAAATTGTCAACCACTGCGGCTGGCCCAACCGGGACCGGTCGTTCCCATTGTCAATCCGTTTCCTTTCCAGCCGGTCCCGAAATCAAGCTGCTTCCCTACTCCTCCCAGGGATCTTCGGTCTCTTCTTTGCAAATGACTCCGGTCAACACGTCGGGCGGGATCTCTTTCCTGGGGACGTATTCCCGCCCTATTGCCTTTGTCAGAAGTCTATTAAAAACGTGGAAGTCAATATCCAGGTTAGTGTCCGATTTGCTGCCGTCCGGAACCAGGATCTGGATGGTTGCCGGTGGGTTACTTATGGAGAGAGGCGTCAGATTACGGAGTTGGTCGATGGTCTGTGCGGTGTAGTACACGCGGACGAGGTAACTGTTCCTTTTTTGTCGCAGTTCGAAAACGAGGGCGCCGCCGAGAGCACAATAATCCTGTTGGTATCCGGGCAACTGCCAGTTCACGTTAAGAAGTCCAGCCAATCCTGACACGCAGGTATCAGTGCTGATCACCACCACCATCCGCGATTTGGCGTTTCCAAATGCTCCGAAAAATTTGACGCCTTTTATGGCTTGCAGCATGGTGCGGAGTATGTGTGAGGCGGCGTTGGAACTCTGCACCTTCTTGAGATAGGGCGTACGCGTTTGGATATATTCATTAAGGATCACAAGTCTGTTAAGTTGAGAGATTTGATTCGGCGTGAGCCGCCCCCAGGCCACATCCCACATGGGAAAGTTGTCGGCGTATTGCATTGTGAACGGATCGGCGCAACCTTTGACTTCCTTCAGGCCGCCTACATTAATGACCGAGCCGGTTTTTAATTTAGTATTGGCCGTAAGGGTAATTGGTATAGTGGTGGGGTCAACTTTGCCTGGGGGCACAGGGCCATTGTTAAAGAGCACGCTGCTCATAAGAGAATACTCGCCGCTGTAAGCGGATGCCAACGCGGCGCCGCTGTTATATAGTGCCTGGACCTGCTGGGCGGCGACGTTGGCGTCCACCTGCGCCACGCCTGCGGCTATGGGATCGAAAACCGGTCGGGCTCGCCGATCTTATATGAGTGCACGGGGGCATCCACGTTCGTGATCAAGCCGCTCCCGAATGCTTTAGCCGTCTCCCAGGAGCGCTCCTTGGACTTGGAACGGAAATGCGAATGCGATAAATCTTGTTGCTCGTCGCCCGTGAGAAGTCCCTGGGCTAGCAGGTATTGACGGAAATAGGCCCCCAGGAGTCTTGCCGCCTGCTTGCCGTTCGGGGTCAAACAACCCGGCGGGACCTCAAACTCGGGGTAAGGATCGACTGCATACTTAGCCAATTCTTCCGGGGAATTAGTAGGTGAGCGTATGTTGTGGCGCCCGAAGATGATGATCTGTTTAAGAGTGGTGCCGTCATTTTCCCTAATAATTTGCGCCAGAGCCTGGGCCTCGACGAGTAAGGAGAGGGCCAGCACGAGACAGAGGAGAAAAACCATGCGTTTAAAAATTTTCATATTTCCTCCTTGTTAAATGCGATAATGTGGCAACTTGGGCCGCTGCTGACCAAGAAGTGGTTTTACAGCATTTTCACCGAGTTTAACCTCAATAAGGCTCCCCTTTTGTAGCCAAATTGCTTATCTTCATAACGTTAGCTATATTTTGTTTAAACCGGGATTATGCGGCAGTCTTGACCACCGTGGTTGAAAATTGGTTTTGGAACCTCCCCTGCGGGGGTCGGTCCCGCCGAAGTTCCCCTTTTTGTAACCAAATCGTCTTCTTGTACGCAAGATAGCAAAAGTTTTCGTCAAATTGAATCTTTTTTGTAGATTTTGAAGATACTACTCCCTTGGTTCTCAGATTCTTATGGGCTGAGGTTTAAGAACCCCAGGCCAGCACCGCCCGATAATGGTGAGCCAAGGGAAAAGCCGAGGCGATATGCACATACCACCGCCGGGCGTGGTAAGAAACCCTGGCCCCCACTTTGATCAGGCGCTTGATCAGCCAATAGATGGACCGTTTCACCTCTTCGCCCCAGACATAGAACTGCCGGATCATGTGCAGGAGGTTGTAGGCCAGAACCCCCATCTTCAGTCGGGCCTGGTTGGCCCCGAACCGCTGGCAGATGGTCTTGTCCCAACGCAGGGTGTTCTTCCCTTCTTTGATTCGGTTTTCGATCTCGGCCCGGCCATTATAGACCTTGATCACCTTACCGGCAGGCAGCCTGGAGTTGGTGGCCACAAAGCCGATGCGGGGAAAAAGCTCACCCCGGTGCCACTCGATCTTGGCCACCACCCGCCGAGGCTTGCTCCAACTCTTTGCTTGATAGTGGAGATTAACTATCTTGACTTGAATTCCACTCTTGGGTGGACGGCCCACCGGTCGGTTCAGGTGAGGGGCCACCAGCTTATCCAAATTGTCGTTGGCAGGTAATCAGATGAAGAAGGTGATGCGATGTTCTTCGCAATACTCATAGATCTCTTTTGGCAAAGGCGGCGTCGCCCCGTAAGCCAGATGTGCCGGGATGCGGAGGGCCAGGCTATTGCCCCATTTTCTTAAGGCAGGCATGGGATGCTCCTAAAGCTCTTTATTTATACAATATATATACATACCATTTAAAAAATGTCAAGGGCTGGAGGCTCCTCAGGACGAGGATCACGTGCCTCCACTCCCTTCAAACTCCCTTCCCGAGAAAAAAACCGGGGAAGGCAGGCCAAGCCCGCCTTCCCCGGCTCACTTTATGGGATTGGGGGTGGGGAGCCAGGGGCCCCCGGCCCCTGGCTCCCTCCCCCTGATCTCACTTTTCCTGCCACCTCCGAACCATCTCCCGGGCCGCGGCCGTCAGCCGGGGCAATGCCCCGGCTACTGGAGGAGACAGCTCCAGCCCGTAATCAATGACCTCCGGCTCCACCCCCAGGACCGCAATCTCCACCTGGGTAGGTTCCGGCAGCATCCTCAGGACGGCCCGCAGGCCCAGTTCATGGAGAGATGCCTGGATTTCCGGCTCGGCCACGTCGTCCACCCCAAAGGCATAGATGGTTCCTGGAGCCTGGCCGGCCTGCATGGCGTCCAGAGCCAGGATTCTGTCGGCCCATTCCAGGAGGTGGAGGGCGGCCAGCACCTGGGTGCCCACTTCCGCCACCAGGACGCCGGGGGGAGGGTCCTGTTGCAATTCCCGCACCGCGTGGACCCCCACCCCGTCGTCCTGGAGCAGGAGGTTCCCCAGCCCGGCAATGAGAATCCGGGGGGGCCGCTTTTTAGTGGACGTGGTCATGCCCATGTTCGTGGTCGTGGCTCTCTTCCACCCCGTGGGAGTGATGCAGGGTGAAGATCTTCTTCCCCTCCCCCGGCCGCATCACGTGCACCGCGCAGGACAGGCAGGGGTCGAAGGAGTGGATGACCCGCACCACTTCGATGGGTTGGTTGACATCTTGCACCGGCGTGCCGATGAGGGCCTGTTCGATGGGGCCGCGGATCCCGGCGGCGTCCCTGGGGGAGGCGTTCCAGCAGGTGGGGGTGATGATCTGGTAGCGGGAGATTTTGCCGTCGGTGATTTGGAGCCAGTGGCCCAGCGCGCCCCGGGGGGCCTCGGTGAGGCCGATGGCGCTGGCAGTCTCGGGCACTCTGCCGCTGACGGCCACCGAACCGTTGACGTTGATCTGATTCACCCAGGCCAAGAGGGCCTCGGCCACTTTCAGGGTCTCATAAGCCCGGGCCAGATGACGGTCCATCACCGACACCCCAGCCTTATAATCGCCGTTGACCCACATGCGGGCCAGTGCCCCAGTCTCATAGGGCAGGCCCTCATAGCGGGGCGCCTTCATCCAGGAATAAGCCCCGAAGAGGGATAAATTCTGGGGGTTGGCCTTCATCAGTCTCATTAACGACCTGGAATTCTTCGGATATTGGGGAGTGGTCACCCCCACCGCAGGATTCAGGTTGTCCGTGCGATCGTTATACCAGGAATATTTCACCTGTTCGGAGATGGCGTTCACATCCACCGGCTGCACGTCGGGGGAGGCATTTATCGTCCGGCCCCGGCGCAGCAGCTTGTTAGTCCCCGCCGCGTCCAGGTCAAACACCCCATAGGCCAATAGATTGCCATATCCTCCTCCCACTCCTTTATAATCGTCATATAAGGAGGCCAGGAGTAAGGCGTCGGGGATATAGGTATTCTCAATGAACGCCGTGATCTCACTCAAGTAAGTCTTGAATTGGGAAATCATGGCGCTGGTGGGTCTGGTGGTAAACCCGCCGGGAATATAGGTGGGGGGATGGGGCAAACGCCCGCCGAAAATGGCCCCCATTTCCTGGGCCTTGCGCCGCATATCCAGGGCGGAGACATAATGACTCACCAAGGTGGAGGTTTGTCCGGCGCTGAAGCGCCCTTTGTCCACCTGCCAGCTGGGCTGCCAGGGCGGCATATCGGGTCCGTTGATAAAGTCCGGCAACGCCAGATGATAGAAATGGAGGATATGGGAATCCACCATATTGGCGCCCAGCACCAGGTTGCGCATGATCCGGGCGTTGGCCGGCGCCGTAATGCCATAGGCCTGGTCCAAAGCCATGACTGCGGCCAGGCCGTGGGACACGGGGCAGACCCCGCAGATCCGCTGGGTGATGTGCTGCGCGTCCGCGGGATGCCGGTTGATCAAAATGCTTTCAAATCCCCGGAACAGGGTGCCGGTGGCCCAGGCGTCCACCACCTGCTGCACTCCGTTTACAGTGTCCACCGCCACTTTTATCTTGAGATGGCCTTCCAGCCTGGTGACTGGATCGATGACGGTTATAGTAGCCATATATCGAACTCCTTATTGACAAGGTTAATGGCAGCTATTGCAATTTCCCTGGTTGGCCTGAATAAACGCGGCGCTGTGAGGCCCGGTGCCGCCGCCCCCGCCTCCATCCTCATCACGTTCGTCTTCATGGCAGCGATCGCAGTTGCGATCTTTGCCGCCGTGGGGGTTATACATGGGCGTGTAGAGCGAAATAGTGCCGGGGAACGTGGACTCCGTGCAGGCGTAGCAGGGAGCGTTGGCGTTGACGCACCAGTTGACCCCGTTGTTCCACAAGTTGACCGGACAGTTGGCGTAGGCCCCCGGACCGCGGCAGCCTTTATTCCACAGGCAACTATCGGTGTCCCGGCGAGGGCAGGCGCTGTGAACCGTTTGGCCGTAAATGGCCATGGGACGGCCGTAGCGGTCCAGAGGAATGGGGTTACCTATGAGAAGCTGGGCGACGACATAGACGATCCAGTCGGGGTGGGGCGGACACCCGGCTATATTGATGGTATTCTTGCGGGTAATGTTTTTAACGCTTCTGATTCTGGTGGGATTGGGTTTGGCCGCAGGTATGCCGCCGTAAGAAGCGCAGGTGCCGATAGAGATAACCCCGGCGGCCCGGGTGGCCAAATCCTTCACCGCCTGCTGGAAGGTCACTTCCACATCGTTGTAGGTCCAGGCCCAACAGGTGTTGCCCCCGAATGCGGTGGGGATGCCCCCTTCCACCGCCAGGATGTAGCCGCCGTTGTTATAGGCCTGACGGGCCTGCTCCGCCGCGGATTGGCCGGCCAGAGACATGAGGTTGGGATGGTAGGCCAGATTGATATTGTTGATCAACAGGTCGGCCACCGAAGTGGGAGCAGTCGGAGAAACATAATTTAACAATGACATGGAACAGCCGGTGCAGCTAGTGCCTTGCAGCCAGAGCACCGTGGGGCCGGTGGGATTGGCCAGCGCCTCCTCCAGGCGGAGCAGCTCGGTGCTGCTCAGGCCCACCGCGGCCGCGGTCAACCCGCAGTACTTGAGGAAATCCCGACGAGAAATGTGCATGCTTTGCCCTCCCTTGTCATTAAGGATTACTTCATTAAATTGTAATGATTCTTATTGGTTGTCTTAATTTTTGAGGGATTTTCTATGGGCAAAATATTGTATAACCGTAAAAATGCAAAAGACATGCCTTAAGGATAGCCCATGGATGGCAAATTGGATAGAAAAAATATTGTTATCCAATTATGAATACTATAGAAGGCCAATGATATGGCTGAATTGACCATTTTTATATGGTCATAATGATCATTGGGAAAATTTTTTGGTAAATGAAATAGGAGGAATTGCAGGACTTTCGGAAGGTTAAAAACGGATGTTTCTATGGGAGGAATCTAATACCGTTTTCGGTTTTCGGTTAAAAGAAATTGTATTATCAATAAGTTAGCTATAGAATTTGTTGCATCTGAAACTGAACTTGGTATAAAAAGCCTTACCCGCAGTTTAGTAATCCCGCCATAAAGATACCGTCAAATCCCTGAAGATGACAAAAATTTTAAACAACAAGTTCAAAAATTTGTCTCCAGCCCTTTACCCGGCTCAGGCAGTTTCTGGAACCCCCCTTTTCCGAAACACCCTGGCCGCCTTTTGCTTAAAGGACTCCATGTAAAGGTAAAAGACTGGGGTGATGTAAAGGGTAAGAAGTTGGGAAAACAGCAGGCCCCCCACCACTGCCAGGCCCAGGGGCCGCCGGGCCTCGGCCCCGGCCCCGAAGCCCAAAGCGATGGGCAGGGCCCCCATGAGGGCCGCCATGGTGGTCATCATGATGGGCCGGAAACGGATGAGGCAGCCCTGGTAAATGGCTTCCAAGGGGGTTTTGCCTTCCCCCCGCTGGGCCTCGATGGCGAAGTCAATCATCATGATGGCGTTTTTCTTGACAATGCCCACCAGCATGATGACCCCCACGAAGGCGAACAGGTTCAAGTCGCTGCCGAAGAGCAGCAACGTGACCAGCGCCCCGAATCCGGCGGAAGGCAAACCCGACAGGATGGTCAGGGGGTGGATGAAGCTTTCGTAAAGAATGCCCAGGATAATGTAAATCACCAGGATGGACATGATGAGCAGCACCCACAGGCCCTGAATGGAGGCCTGGAAGGCCTGGGCCGCGCCCTGGAAGCTGGTGGTGATGCCGGCCGGCAGGATTTCCCGGGAGAGCTTCTCCACTTCTTTGACCGCATCTCCCAGGGAAGCCCCGGGCTTGAGGTTGAAGGAGATGGTCACCGCGGGAAGCTGACCCAGGTGGTTCACCGTCAGCGGCCCCACCGTGGGCTTGAGGTCGGCCACCACGTTGAGGGGGACCAGTTGGCCGCCGGCCGACCGGACGTAAAGCCAGGGAAGCGCCCCGGGGTCCATCTGGTACCGGGGCTCCAACTCCAAAATGACCTTATATTGATTGTTGGGGGCGTAAATGGTGGAAATCTGCCGGGAGCCGTAAGCGTTGTAGAGGGCGTCCTCCACCTGGTGGGCCGTGACCCCCAGGGCCGCGGCCTTGTCCCGGTCAATCTCCACCGTCACCTGGGGGTTTTTGATCTGCAGGTCGCTGGTCACGTCCTGGAGATCGGGCAAGGCCCGCATCCGGGCCTCCAGCATAGGTGCAAACCGGTAAAGCTCTTCGGTGTCGGGACTTTGCAAGGTGATCTGGTAGAGGCTCTTGGTGAGCATGCCGCCGAAGCGGATGGGGGGCAGGTTTTGGGGAAAGGCCTGGATGCCCGCCACCGCGTTCAGCCGGGGCCGCAGTTCCTGGATGATCTCATCCACACTCTTCTTCCGCTGGTCCCGGGGCTTGAGCCGCAGGAACATGCGGCCGGAGTTGCCCGCCACGTTGGGCCCGCCGGCCCCCACCGCGGACATAAAAGAGTCCACCTCGGGGTTCTGGCTCACCACTTCCGCCAGAGCCTTTTGGTGGCGCACCATGGAGTCGAAGGAAATCCCCTGGGCCCCTTCGGTGAAGACAAAGATGGTGCCCGTATCTTCGCTGGGGAGAAAGCCCTTGGAAATGTGGCCGAACAGGTAAACCGTGGCCACCAGCAGCACCCCGGAAACCGCCATGGTGGCCCGGCGGCGCCGCAGCACGTACTGGAGGCTCCGGTCGTAAAGACGGAGCGTGCCCCGGAAGATTCGTTCGGAGTATTCGTACAGCCGGCCGTGGTTCTCCGTCTGGGGCGGCCTTAAGAACCGGCTGCACAGCATGGGGGTGAGGCTTAAGGACACAAAGCCCGACACCAGGATGGCCGCGCCGATGGTCACCGCGAACTCATGAAGCAGCCGTCCCAAAATTCCCCCCATGAACAGCACCGGGATAAAGACCGCGGCCAGAGACAGGGTCATGGACACGATGGTGAAGCCGATCTCCTTGGAGCCGTTCAGGGCCGCGTCCCAGACGCTTTCCCCCATCTCCTGATGGCGCACGATGTTTTCCAGCATCACGATGGCGTCGTCCACCACAAAGCCCACGGACAGGGTGAGGGCCATCAGGGACAGGTTGTCCACGCTGTAGCCCAACAGGTACATGACCGAAAAGGTGCCCACGATGGACATGGGCAGGGCCAGGCTGGGGATGACGGTGGCGGAAAAATTGCGCAGGAACAGGAAAATCACCAGCACCACCAGGCAGATGGTGAGCATCAGGGTAAACTGCACGTCTTCCACGGAGGCCCGGATGGACGCAGACCGGTCATAGAGGGTGAAGATGTCCACCGCCGCGGGAATCTGGGTCCGCAGGCTGGGAAGCAGCTTTTTGATGGAGTCCACCACCTCAATGGTGTTGGTCCCCGGCTGGCGCTGGATGGCCAGGACGATGCCCCGGGTCTGCTTGTACCAGGAGGCGATCTTGTCATTTTCCACGCTGTCCATGACCTGGCCCAGGTCCTGGAGGCGCACCGGCTGGCCTCCCCGGTAGGCCACGATGAGGGGGCGGTACATGGCCGCACTGATAAGCTGTCCGGTGGCCTGCACCGTGAAAGCCTGGTGCGCCCCGTACAGGGTGCCGGTGGGCAGATTGACGTTGGCTTTCTTAACCGCCTCGGCCACTTCGTCAATGCCCAGACTCCGGTAAGTCAGGGCTTTGGGATCAACCTGAATGCGCACCGCGAACTTCTGGGACCCGAAGACCTGCACCTGGGCCACGCCGCTCACCATGGAAACCCGTTGGGCCAGGATGGTCTGGGCGTATTCGTCCACCTGGTACAGGGGCAGGGTGGCGGAGGTCAGGGCCAGGTAGAGGACGGGCTGGTCCGCGGGGTTGACCTTCTGAAAGGACGGCGGGCTGGGCAGATCCGGCGGCAGCTGGCGGGCCGCCTTGGAGATGGCCGCCTGCACGTCCTGGGCCGCGGCGTCAATGTCCCGGCTCAAGGCAAACTGCAGCGTAACCTGGGTTATCCCCAGGCCGTTGACGGAACTCATGGAGTCCAGCCCGGCGATGGTGGAAAATTCCTTTTCCAAAGGCGTGGCCACCGAGGAAGCCATGGTCTCCGGCGAGGCCCCGGGAAGATTGGCGGCCACCAGGATGGTGGGGAAATCCACGTTGGGCAAGTCGCTCACCGGCAGGTAGCGATAAGACATGATCCCAAACAACAGAATCCCGAGCATGACCAGGGTGGTCATGACCGGCCGGCGGATATGGAGTTCAGCGATGTTCAATTCTTAACACCAGTAAAATATTTTCTAAAACAGATAATCCTTGGGTTTTTTTGTCTTTGACCAATAATGATTCTTTTTGTCATAAATCCACCCATGCTCACTCAGTATCCTGCTTAAATCGTCTCGTGTTATTTTTAATTCTTTAATAATCCCATATTTCCATGCCTCCAAAATCAGTTGGTTTAGCAAATATTCCCCATAAATTATTTTATCTTTGTAATCTTGTAGTATCTTCCCTATAATCTTATTGATATCCATTTCAATTGCGTTTTTGGCCCTTTATTTGAAATAAGATCAAGCCATGGGATCTAGTTGTTAATAACTCATAACTTATTCGAAGAGGTTTAATTGTGTCTTTCTTTTTTCTAGAGTATCCAAAGGGTATTCTGACATTCCTGTTGTTCGAGCAGCGGCACAAGCTTCCCCCCAGCTTGCAAAATATTCATCATAATAACGGATTGAGTATTTACTATGTTCGATTACTTCATCTCTATTTGGGAGTCGCCCTAATTTCTTTGCAATTCGCTTAATTTCCAATTGAAGCGTTTTCTTAGGAACCTCATAACTCACTTTCGGCATTCTGGGGACAGGGCTATTTTTTGCGGTTAAGGTTCGCTCGGCTTTTCGAAAAGGATTTAAAGACAAGATAATTTCTTTATGTCGCGACTCCGCAAGGTTATGATACTGTTCTGAAATCTCAATTCCAATATATCTTCTGTCAAGTTGATGGGCAGAAAGTGTAGTTGTCCCTGCGCCATTGAAGCAATCTAAAACCACTTCACCTGGTTTTGTAAAAGTTGAGATTAAGCGATACATAAGCTGAGGTGGAAGTTGGCAAGGGTGGTCAACCCTTCGTGCATTATGCTTAAGTCTATGTATATCCCACCACAGGTCAGTTAAATGCCCTCGATCATTTACCTGAAGTGATTTTCTTCTCCTTATGCAATCTGCTCGTAAACAAAACAATTCGGCAAGAGGCTCAAGGGAATTAAAAGATTGAGGAATAAAAATATCTTTTACGCCTGCTTCTCCAGTTAAGCCAGGAAGATTGCGGGCTTTGCCTTTGGAGAAACAGAGAATAGTATAATGAGCAGGCATGATAAAACGTACTGGAAAACCCAAAGCTTCCCAAACTATCCAGTTTTGAAAATCCAATATTTTTTCCATATGGATAAAATGTCGAATTGCCCAAAGTGGAATGTTGAGAACTGCACAAGTTCTTCCTGGACGTAAGATTCGAGCCAACTCGGAAATCCATTTATCACACCATTCAAAATATTCAGATATAGCCAAGTCATCCATATACCCGCAATATTTTTTCTTTAAATTATAAGGTGGATCAGCAAAAGCAAAGTCAATGGAGTTATCGGGGAGCTTTTGTAGCTCTTCCAAGCAATCGCCCAGAATAAGCCTACTCTCCTGTGTCTCTGGAAGGTCGTAAGATTCTTGCTTTCCAGTTTCAATATTATGGGGGGGGGCGATGCGCTTTAACCCAAGTGGGCGTAAGTCAAAAAAGCGAAGTTCACAATATTGTTCGATACCAAAGAAATCAGCAAACCGGTCTATAATAGGTGTTATATCTCCGCCTAACTCAGAGTCAATATCCCGCCAAATATCTGATATTAGAGTTCCATACTCGTGATAAGTATGTTTCTTCCCTCCATAGTCTTTTGTAGTCCTTCCACAAGCGGGGCAATAAGTATATTTTATTCGGGTTTTTGCGTGTCGGAGAGGAGCATTATATTTTGTATGAACCAAGGCCCCCCAATGATTGCAGAGCAAAGCACTTAATTCTCCCCCTTCAATTAGTGGGCTTCTCTTAATAGCAATCCACTGTTGATACCTAATTGAATCGGCTAATCCTTGATGAATATGCACCAAGTCAATCGGCTCGCCCAAGATAATTAAAGTCGCTTCTTTCCCCAGAGCATTAGCAACGGAAGATACGATAGACTCGATTCCTTCAAGCTTGTATGCTTTTTCGCTTGGTTCGCAAGGGGGTAATCTTAAAAGACAAACCCCTGAGAAACCCCGAATTTCTTCAACCAGATCTCCGGGTTTTGGGATAAGTATATACTTGACATCAAGTTTCCGATTATTTTCGGAAAGGTGTGCCACCTTTTGAACCTCGTCTATTATTCTTAGTAAAATAAGCTTTCAAGAATTCACAAAGTATGCCAAGTTCGGCTTTTGAAAAAGCGACTGTACAGTGACTATAAGAGCATAAGACCCCTACGGCTCTCGTCCTTTGTCGAAGGTTCCCCGCTCCATCAATAACATAGGCAATTTTATGCCCTGCTTTTTCAATTTGCTCATACCTAGATTTTGCCTGCCCTGCCTTACGTTCGATTGTACTATTTGTTGTTACTTGAAAGCTAACTTCAACCGCAGCATATTTTTCCCCATTAGTAACTACTAGATCAAACTTGGCAGATTTATCTTCTCCTTCGTATACGCTCGGAAGGTAACCGCTTTTAATTTCAATTCCTGGTAATCCTAAATTATCCTTTATATATTGCCCTACAAATTTCTCAGCAATTTGGCCAAGGGTATTTGCTTTTTCACCACCCGTAATACGGCTAACCCAAATATATCTTTGTTTTATGAATCTTGCTAATTCTTCAGGCAGTCCTAAATAAGAGCCTATCTCACATTTTGATATGATTGTTGCAGTATCTTCATTCGTACATAAACTGCCGAACATTAATATTCTCGAGACCTCTTTTGTTAGGTCGCTAAAGTTTTGTCGCTCCAGTAGTTTTTTCCCACTAATTCCGAGCTTATCGTTATTAAGCGTACCAGTAATTGGTAAAGCTTTAAACTTATATGAATACGACTCTCCTCTGTATATATAATCCATAACTTTGTAAGGAAACAGTTGGTCAAATTGGCTATTAATTCGCATTAGCGTTTCCCCTCCTACATCGGCAATGACCGAAAGATGCTTTAGAAATAGGTTTGCTGTAAGGTTAGAAACCTCGACTATTTTAAATATTTCATTAAAATCAGGTAAATCTATGCTGAGGATAGAAATAAATTGATCTTGCGATTCTAAAAGTTTAGGGATTACACTTCTGTCGGCCTCTTCTTCTGAAAGTTCTGCGGGCCAAAACATAGATGCTACTTTACATAGCTCTTCTACAGTCCTTCTATATTTTCTTCCTCTCATTTCGCTCTCCTATAGGATATTGATTAGCGATTTCTGTATTTTTTTGAATTCTCAAGTTTCTAATCACCCAAAAGGAGTCTTTGCGCCTTTGCGAGAAAAATTAATCTCACGCCAAGACGCAAAGAGCGACAAGTTTTATTTCCCTTCCTTAATCTGCACCTTGGCCCCCGGGGCCAGGCGCAGATGGCCGTCGGTGACCACCCGCTCCCCGGGCTGGAGACCCTTCTTCACCACCGCCTGGCCGTCAAAGAAGCGGCCCGCCTCCACCGGCCGGACCTCCACCGTGAGGTCATCCTTGACCACAAAGACAAACTGGCCTTCCTGACCGGTCTGCACCGCCTGGGTGGGGACCACCACCGCGCCCCTCTCCGTGGTGAGGTTCACCACCACGTTGACGAACTGGCCCGGCCACAGGCGCTTGACTTGATTGGGATAGGTGGCCTTTAGCAGAATAGTCCCGGTGGCGGGGTCCACGGTGTTGTTGACAAAGGTGAGGACGCCTTCTTCCGGCTTCTCTTCGTTGGAGAGCCAGGCGTCCACCTTTACTGCGCCGGCGGCCATGAATCTCTTGATATCCGCCAGAAACTGTTGGGG
>VGSW01000051.1 GCA_016874915.1 Deltaproteobacteria bacterium | reverse complement strand
TGACGCCGGGAATGAAAGCCGACCTGGTGGTGCTGGACCTGGACCAGCCTCACCTGACGCCCCTGTACGACCCCTATTCGCAATTGGTTTACGCCGCGGGGGGGGCGGATGTGCACACCGTGGTGGTTCACGGCCAGGTGCTGGTCCAGGACCGGCGCCTCCTCGGCTTTGACCTGGAAGAGACCCTGGCCCGGGCCCGGGAACTGGCCCAGAGCATCGGGGCCGGCGTTCCCTACGCCAAACCGAGGTTTTCCACGGCCTGAAACCGGGGCAGGACAAGAGCTTATAGCATTTTCTCTTTTTATGTCATTTTCTAACCAAAGGCCGAAAACCGAAAACCTAAAACGGTATTGAAAATGTCTGTCAAAATCATCAGCCGCAAGCTGGACCCCCGGGGTGTGAGCATAAAGCTGGCCGACGGCTCCGTGGTCAAAGGAAAGATCAACCTTTTCCATGATGAGCTGGTGACTCAGCGGGTGAGCGACATCTTCACCAAGAACCCCGACCCTTTCATCACGGTTTTCGACGCCACCATGGAAGGCCAGAGCTGTGCATCGTGAATAAGCGGAATATCATCTGGGTGTCGCCGGAAGACCAGTGATCAGTGGTCAGTGATCAGTGGTCAGTGGGTAGAGGTCAGGGAATAGGGAATAGGGAATAGGGGCAGGTTTCAGGTTCCGGGTTTAAGCCTTCGGGTTAAGTGAACAGCATTAAAGCAATTAATTCCTTACCTTAACTCCCTCCCCCTTGAGAGGGGAGGGTTGGGGTGGGGGTGAATGGAATTTCTTTTTCGCTCCGAGTAATAACCGGTAACAGCCGTAAAAAGCTGACCGCTAACTCCGGGCAATAATAAACACCCCCAAGCAGGTTATCAGGATGCCAGCCATGCGGGTGAGCGTCACGGCCTCTCCGAAGAGGACCTTGGCCAGGATGGCGGTGAACACGTATCCCAGGCTGATCATGGGGTAGGCGTAACTCACTTCCGCCTTGGCCAGGACAATGAGCCACACCATGAAGCCCATGCCATAGCAAAATAGCCCCAATAACACGTGCAAGTTGGTGGCCGCTTTCAAAAAAACCGGCGGCAGGGTGGTGATGGAGATGGCGAAATTGCCCAATTGGGTCATGCCGTATTTCAAGGATAGCTGCCCTGCGACGTTCAATGCCACGTCCACCATTATCAGGGCCAGCACCAGGTATTTGACCATTGTTTTCCCACCTCATTGGCGTTAGAAATCATTGCATAACTTTTAAATATCGGAAATGTTCCCGGCCAATGCAAGAAAATAATAGAAGCGCCAACTGGGTGCGGCGGCTGGATCCCCGGACCAAGCTGGCCCTGCTGCTGGCGAGCTTCATCATGGTGCTGCTTCCCCAACGGCCAGAATTAGTGGGCCTGGGAACCCTGGCGGTGCTTATCCACCTGGGGCTGGCCCGGGCCTGGGGGGAAGTCTGGCGGGTCCGGTGGCTGCTGGTCACCCTTTTGCTGTTCAGCCTGGGGGTCTGGTCCTGGCTGGCTCAGGGGCCTTCCATTCTGTTCTGGCGGGTGAGCCGGGAATCCCTGGCCTTTGGCGCCGCCACCTTTTTGAAGCTGGGGGCCATGACCCTGGCGGGGCTGACTCTCCTGGCCACTACCCCGGCGGAGGAGTTGTTTCTGGGGTTGGTGAAGCTCCGCCTTCCCTATTCGGTGGCCTTCGCCTTCGCCCTGGCCCTGCGCTGGGTGCCGGAGGTCTTCGCCACCGCCCAGCGGGTCAAGGAGGCCCAGGAGGCCCGGGGCCTGGTGTGGGAAGAAGGAGGCATAAGGGAACGCCTGCGCCGCCACCTGCCCCTGCTGGTCCCCATCTTTCTCCTTACCCTGCGGCGCAGCCAGACCATGGCCTGGGCCTTGGAAGCCCGGGGCTTCCAGATGAGCCCCCGGCGCACCTACCTCAAGGAAATCCGGATGACCTGGCGGGACGCCTTGGCCCTAACCGCGGCCGGGGTCCTTTTAGGGATTTTCTTCTGGATTCACTGGCAGGGCTGGGACCGGATTCCGGGTTTGAAATTGTAATTTTTGCCTCACGCCAAGACGCCAAGAATTTAGGGGCACGGCCTCAGGCCGTGCCCCTAAAGTTTTTATTCTTTCTTTCTTTGCGCCTTTGCGTGAGGAAATTTAATCCAACCGAAGACCGAAAACCGTATTAAAAGATTGCCCTGGCTAATTCCCACATCTGGGGGGATCGCCATACTCGGGATTTAAACAGTTCCCTAAGGTAAATAAATTCTTTGGGTAAACGATCAAAAAATTTGTCAAACAGCTCCTCATGGGATCGAGCATCCTTTACGGCTGCTTCACGATCCACCGACATAATTTCATAGAATTTCTCCGGGTCGAACTCCAACCCTTCCCAGTTGAGATCTTGATGGCGCGGCATATAGCCTAGAGGGCTTTCCACGCCGTAGCCCTGGCCCCGGACCCGATCAAAAATCCATTTGAGCACCCGCATGTTTTCGCCAAAACCGGGCCACATAAAATGGCCCCGCTCATCGCGTCTGAACCAATTTACCCGAAAAATGCGCGGCGGATTGGCCAAAAGCCGTCCCACGTTGAGCCAGTGAGTCCAATAATCGGCCATATTGTAGCCGCAAAACGGCAGCATGGCCATGGGGTCCCGCCGCATGGTCAAACCCTCTTCCGCCGCTGCGGTGGCCTCGGAAGCCATGGTGGCGGCCAGATACACCCCATGAGACCAGTCGAAGGCTTGAAACACCAGGGGAACATCTTTGCTCATGCGTCCCCCGAAAATGAACGCCTTAATGGGAACGCCCACGGGATTATCCCATTCCGGATCGAAGGTCGGACACTGTTGGATGGGCGCGGTAAACCGGGCATTGGGGTGAGCCGCGAACCGGCCGCAACCCGGAGTCCAATCCTGCCCCTTCCAGTCAATCAAATGCGCCGGGGGTTCGTCGGTCATGCCCTCCCACCAGACATCGCCGTCATCGGTGAGCGCCACATTGGTAAAAATGCAGTTTTTGGTCAAGGTCAACATGGCATTGGGGTTGGAATGCATGGAAGTACCCGGAGCCACCCCAAAAAATCCCGCCTCGGGATTGATGGCCCGCAGAGTTCCATCCTTATCGGGTTTAATCCAGGCAATGTCGTCGCCCACCGTGAAAACCCGCCAGCCTTCAAAACCCTTGGGCGGCACCAACATGGCAAAGTTGGTTTTGCCGCAGGCGCTGGGGAAAGCTCCCGCCACATAGGTTCTTTCGCCTTCAGGATTTTCCACCCCCAAAATCAACATGTGCTCCGCCAGCCATCCTTCATCCTGGGCCATGACCGAAGCAATCCGGAGGGCAAAGCATTTCTTGCTTAACAGGGCATTTCCCCCGTAACCGCTGCCGAAGGAATAGATGGCCCGCTCCTCGGGAAAGTGAGTGATATAGGTGTTTTCCGGGTCGCAGGGCCAGGGGGCGTCTTTTTGGCCGGGCGCCAACGGGGCGCCCACCGAGTGCAGACAGCGGACAAAGTGGCCCTCGTCCCCCAGCACCTCCAGCACCGCCTGCCCCATGCGGGTCATAATCCGCATGTTCACCGCCACATAGGGGGAATCGCTGATTTCCACCCCGATATGGGCAATGGGGGAACCCAAGGGCCCCATGCTGAACGGGATGACGTACATGGTGCGCCCGCGCATGCAGCCGTCAAACAGCCGCATCAATTTTTCTTTCATTTCCGCCGGGTGCACCCAGTTGTTCGTGGGCCCCGCGTCGGATTTGTCCAGGGAGCAGATAAAGGTGCGGCTTTCCATGCGGGCCACGTCCCGGGGGTCGGACCGGGCGAGAAAACTGTTGGGGCGCTTTTCCGGATTGAGGCGGATAAAAGTCCCGCCTTCCACCATCAACTCGCACAGGCGGTTATATTCCTCCTGGGAGCCGTCACAAATATACACCCGCTCGGGCTTGGTGAGCTCCGCCACCGTATTAATCCAGCTGCGCAGGGAACTGTTGTTGGTCTTGGCGCCGCTTATTTCAATGCCTGGCATTGAGAACCTCCTGGGACAGCGGTCAATATGAGACGAAATCTGAGTAACCGGAACTTAAGCTGATACCTAAAATACTTTAGAAAGAATCAGATCATCCGAAGGAAATTCGGCAAAAGTAATAACATTTTTTTAGGGGTGTCTCATCCTAAAGGAATATCTTGCCATAATGTTCAAAATGTTGTTCGCCCAGATTTTATATGATATTAACATCCTTTGCCTGAATACCTCGTGGTGTTTCAATGATTGTGAAATCAACTTCTTGGCCAACCTTAAGGGTGCGGTATCCTGGGCCTCTAATCCCCGAGTAATGGACAAAAAATTCTTGCCCCTTTTGATTTCTTATAAATCCAAAACCCCGAATATCGCTAAAGCTAATCACCGTTCCTTTTTGTCGCTCAACCCTCCCCTCTGCAGTTTCTTTTCTCTTTTCATCCGTTTTCCCGATCTCTAATAGATCTGAAGTAAATGCACGAAGTCTAACTGCATCAGAAGGAGCCTGTCCAGACTTCGTTAATGCTTTATCTATTATAGAAATTGTCCATTGAAAAATTTTCTTAGCACTTTCCTCGTCCAATTGAGCGGCTAATAAATGTTCACAGTAATCCACAATCTTTTTTGAATTTAAATAAGGAATTTCAAAGGGTTCGCACCTTGTCCTAAATAATAGCAGCATTTGATATTTAAATTTCCTATAAAAACGGGAAAAATATTTATCATTAAATAATTGTTCTATTTTGCAGTAGGCATATCCGCTTAAATAGTAAGGAAATGGCGAATGATTCTCAAGAAAAATCCTATTCCGATTAGCTGCAAGTAATTCTCCATAATATCTATGAGTGCTATGCGGTTCATTTAGAAACATTGCTATAAATGACTTAATTTGAGCAGTAAGAGTTATAACTTGCTGCTTACTAATTGGTAGGCTTTCATATTGCTTTGACCTTCTTTCGTAATAGATACGTGGGCTTTTATCCTTTCCAAATGTATTATAAAATTCCTCAAGTACTTTTTGAAATGGAGACAACGCTTCAAATGCTTCCAACTTAACTTCTGTTTGTCTATTAGTGGCTTTTATTACTTGATTCGTTACCTCGATATCATCTGTAACAATTAATTTGACAGGAATAAATATTTTATCAGTCAAGTCTTTCTGGTTACGAAATAAAATATGACTAGTTTGGCATCCGTTGACTATTTGAAAGTCTTTCAATTTAAATGTATCGGCAACTTTATTTATTGACCCTGCAACTATCGTAATGCCATTATTAAGAAGACAAAATCTATCGCTTATAGAAATATTTTTTAATGTTTGCTCAATCTCCATATTTACAGGGTTATTCCCTTGGAAATCTCGTACGTTATCATAGAATACTCTATAAAGCATGTTTCCATCAGAATCTTTTATTAATTTCAAGTATTCTTTGCAAGGAAGGATGCCAATGTAAGCCTCTTGAACGTTATCAATTCTGGGTAAAATAGTGTGCTTTTCAAAAGTTACTTCTTTTATTATTTTTAATCTTAACTCCCTATAAACATTCCTGAGCTTCTCCGCATCATATGTAAAAAATTTAACATCGCTAAACAAACCGCTTTGTTTTATTTCTTGAATGCCAACCTCTATTCTGCTATTAACTTGTGGATCATTAGCCCATTTGCCTGTTGTAACATAATACATATTACATATAGGACTAACATCCATATCGATGCTAGATTGATAAATATAATCTTTTAATTCTCTTAATTTTTGAATATCTGGATTTTCTTTTATTAGAGGCTTTCCTTCAAAGAAGCTTCTGATACCAAACAAGAAATTACCAATCTCGCCAGATTCAAACTTGGGAGATGTTTTAGATTGAATAAATATGAATTTGACGTCAAATCTTCTTAACATTTTTTTAAAGTAATCAATATCTTCCTTTGAAGAAACGATGTGTTCATTCACAAGAATCGCGATACCATCTATTGCGCTATCGTGATCGCCTCCAACAGAAACTTGTTCCAATTCAAAATCTTCTGGATGTTCCCTTGAAACGATGCAATAATTTACAAAATATTCAAAAATATTATCTGAAGGCAAATCCTGAAGGGCGAATTCTTTCACAAAATCTGCCAGATATGACTCAAGAATTTTATCCTTCATAATTCTATCTCCTCAAGCTGTTAAGAAATTTTATTCTTTTTCCCATACCTTTATAAATTTATTCTTATGCTTATGTTCTACAGTCAAATCCGGCGCTGCCAGGCCCGCAGCCAGGAGATATTTATTAATAAAGAGCCGGTTTTTCAGATAAACATAGGCCGGGAGGGGGTCTGCCGCCGCGGCGTCCCCCGAGGCTGGGTCTGCTGCCGCCGCGGCCCCGTCCGGGGTTTTGACTATTATACTTTTCCCCAGGATTTTGTCAGTTAAATAAGCCAGGGTTTGGTCTTTTTCTACAATGCGGACGCCCAGGAATTTAACCAGCTGGCCGGTGTCCAGTTTCAGGGTGTCCGGGGCGAGGATTGCCACCACCTTGTTAAGCGCCGGGCCGGAGGCGGGCATCTCTCCCAGGGGCCGGGCGTCGGGCAGGCGGGGCCGGTAGGGCAGGGCAGGGAGGGGGGGAGTCTCCGGGCGCTCAGTGATAGTATTACTCGGAGCGGAAGAGAATTTACATTCACCCCCACCCCAACCCTCCCCCCTCGAGGGGGAGGGGGTTAAAGGAGTAATTATTGTTATGCTCTGAGTAATAATTTCATCGTAAGCCCACGGCTTCCCTTGCATTCCCAACTTTTCCAAAATCAGCGGCCGGAAGCCTTCGTGGATTTCGTAGCCCACCGCGTTCCGCCCCAAATCCAACGCCGCCTTTACCGTGGTGCCGCTCCCCAGGAAGGGGTCCAGGACCGTGTCCCCCACGAAGGTGAACATCCTGATGAGGCGGCGGGGCAGTTCTTCGGGGAACATGGCCTCGTGGCCCACCTGTTTGGCCCCGCCGAAGCGCCAGTGGCCGGAGAAATACTCCTTCCACTCCTCCTTGGTCAACCGGGAAGCCTCTTTAACCTCCCTGGAAACTATCTTTCCTTTCCCCGGCTTTTTGAAGATCAGGATAAACTCGTAGTCAATCTCCACCAGGCCGTTGGGGGGGAAGGGGTAGGAGCCCATGACGTTGGCCCCGCCGGTGGTGTTCATGGTGGTCTTTTTCTGCCAGATGATGGCCCCCAGAAAGTCGAAGCCCATTTCCTCGCACTGGCCGATGATCTCCGCGTGCAGGGGGATGATTTTATAGCGGCCATAGACCACGGAACGGGCGAACTGGTCGCCGATGTTGACGCACAGGCGGCTCCCCTCCCGGAGCGCCCGGAAACACTCCCGCCACACCCGGTACAGGTCCTTCAAATACTCGTGCAAGGTCTGGCCGTAGCCCACCTGCCCCGGCACCCCGTAGTCTTTGATATGCCAGTAGGGGGGCGAGGTTACGACCAGGTCCACGGAGCCGTCGGCCAGCTCCGGCATGGCCCGGCTGTCACCGATGATGATTTGAGCGCGGCTAGTCATAGTTTCGAGTTTCGAGTTTCAAGTTTTGAGAGTTCTGAAAAATCAGCGTAAAGGCTAAATCTTCGGCGTTTATCCCCCCTCCCCTTGGTGGGAGGGGGTTGGGGGGAGTGGGGCCACTGAACTAACATGCTTAAAACAGGAAAAGATTTCGCCACCCCCACCCTAACCCTCCCCCCTCAAGGGGGAGGGGATTTAAAAGGTTCACCGTTCAACTAGGTATTTTGCAGAGCTCTTTTTTTCCTCCTAACCTGAAACTGGAAACTCGAAACTCACTTCGCCAGCCATTTCAGGCTGTGGCGCAGGAGGTCTTCCAGGGTGGCGGCCCCCTGGGAGCGAACCTGGTCCAGGGCCTTTTCGGCCACGTTTTTAGAGTAGCCCAGGTTGAGGAGGGCGGAAAGGGCGTCGTGGAGGAGACTGCCGCCCGGGGCCGCGGGCCGCCAAGCCGCGGCGGCGGGGGGCTTGTCCTTCAGTTCCAGGATGATGCGTTCCGCCGACTTCTTGCCGATGCCGGGGATGCCCGCCAGGCGCCGGTAGTCGCCCTGGACCAGGGCCTGGACGAATTCCTCCGGGCTGATGCCGCTCAGGATGTTCAGGGCCATGCGGGCGCCGATGCGGGGAATGCCCAGGAGGCGCTGGAACAGGTCCTTTTCCTCCTGGGTGATGAAGCCGTATAGCTCCAGGGCGTCTTCCTGGAGGCGGGTGTGGATCAGCAGGGAGACCCGGGCCGGGGGATCGGGTAGGGCGTAAAAGGTGGACAGGGGGATCATCACCTGGTAGCCCACGCCCCCCACTTTCACCAGAGCCTGGTTGGGGGTTTTATCTAAGAGTTCACCTTCAAGGAAGCCAATCATACGGTCCTCGGTCTTTGGTCTTCGGTAAGAAGCGGTTTGGCGGTTTAGCGGGTCAGCAGCCAGCAGTTAGCAGTTGGAAGATTACTGCTTCACCCGTTAGTCAAGTTTCGACGGGCACGGAGGCCCGCCCCACCATAACAGAAAACAGAAAACAGAAAACGAAAAACTGTCTTCTGAGGCGCGGGGCGCGCCCTATATTTTCGGCCCGCGATGATGAAAGAAATGGCACAGGCCCACGGCCAGGGCGTCGGCCGCGTGCTGGCAGTCCGTTTTGACGCCCAGAAGTTGCTCCACCATGAGCTGCACCTGGGCCTTAGTGGCCTGGCCGTAACCCACCACCGCCTTTTTCACCACCAGGGCGGGATAGTAAAAGATGGGCACCCCGGCCTGGGCCGCGGCCAGGAGCACCACGCCCCGCACCTGGCCCAGGATGAAGGCGGAGTGCACGTTGGCCGCCAGGAAGATCTCTTCCAGGGCCAGGGCCTGGGGCTGGTGGTCCTGGATGAGCCCCACCAGTGCGTCATAAATTTGACGGAGGCGGGCCTCCAGGGGCCGGCGGGAGCCGGCCCGGATGCGACCTGAAGACAGGTGGCGGAACCGCTCCCCTTCCTCCTGGAGGACTCCGAAACCGGTGTTCCGGGAGCCCAGGTCCACGCCCAGCACCACCGGGTTCAAATCAGGGCCTCCAGAAGTTTGTCCGGGATATCGAAATTGGCGAAGACGTTGCTGACGTCATCGTGCTCTTCCAGCATTTCCACCAATTTGATCACCTGCTGAGCCGGTTTCTCGTCTTCAATGTGCACCGTGGTTTTGGGGCGGAGTTGCAGTTCCGCCAGGATGGGCATAAAGCCCCGGGCCTCCAGGGCTTCTTTGATTTCCACGAAGTCGGTGGGGTCGGTGAGGACTTCGTACTGGCTCTCCGAAGACTGCAAATCTTCGGCGCCACACTCCAGGGCGGCTTCCAGGAGCTCGTCCTCTTTAATGCCTTCCCGGTCGAAAACAATGACGCCTTTTTTATCGAACATCCAGGCCACGCAGCCCGGCTCGCCCAGGTTGCCGCCGAACTTGGTCATGAGGTGGCGCACGTCGGCGATGGTGCGGTTCTTGTTGTCCGTGAGGCTTTCCACCATGACGGCCACGCCCCCGGGGGCGTAGCCTTCCAGGATGAGTTCTTCCAGCGCCGCGCCGCCGCCCTCCCCGGTGCCCTTGCGGATGGCCCGGAGGATGTTGTCTTTGGGCATATTTTCAGCTCTGGCCGCGGTGATGGCGGCCCGCAGGCGGGGATTGCCTTCGGGGTCCGCCCCCCCCAGCCGGGCGGACACGGTGATTTCTTTGGCCAGCTTGCCGAAGATTTGCCCCCGCTTGGCATCCGCCGCCCCTTTTTTGCGCTTGATGGTGCTCCACTTGGAATGGCCGGACATAAGGCCCCTCCTAATACAGTTATCAGTTATCAGTTTCGGTTTTCAGTTTTCAGAAAAATTTACTGCTCACTGCTCGCTGCTCACTTTATGCGGCTCGCTTATTCAATCCCAAGAGATATATTTCCCGGCTGGCGGCCCGGGACCCCGGCGGTTTGACAATGCGGCAGGCGGAGAACGCGGCCTCCAGTTCTTTTACCAGAGCCGGGGTGTCAGGCCCCTCAAAGACCTTTACCAGGAAATGGCCTCCGGGCTTGAGCAACTGCCGGGCATATTCCCAGGCCCGGAAGGCCAGGTCCAGGGAGCGCTGCCGGTCCACCTCCTTCACCCCGGTGGTCTTGGGGGCCAGGTCGCTCAGGATCACGTCGAACTCCGGGCAAACCGCCTTGACCGTTTCCAAGTCTAGGCTTTCCACTTCTCCCGGCACAAAGTATAGGGGCGGGGCCAGTTCTATTTCCGGGGGGTTGCGGTCTATCCCCAGCACCAGTCCCGAAGGCCCCACCTTGGAGGCGCTGTACTGCATCCAGGAACCGGGGCTGCAACCCAGGTCCAGGACCCGGAGGCCCGGTTTCAGGAGATGAAATTTTCGGTCCATCTCCTTCAGTTTATAGACGGCCCGGGAAGCGTAGCCTTCCTGGCGGGCTTTAAGCCGATATGGGTCGGGAACCCCGGGGCGGGGCATGGCAGCGCCTATCTTAGGGAATTAACTGCGTTTCTTTTATCACAGGCCCCGGTCTTTGGCAACCAAAATGGAGACCGTCAATATCTTGACGGATGGGAATCTTTGACAGGACCCTCGGGGTCTCCCGGCCCGCCCATCCTCCGGCCTGATATCCGGAAGGCGTTGACGTCCGCGCATTTCAAGGCGGGTCCCCAAGAGAAGCCCATCGGAGGTGGGCATTTTTCCGACTGGCACAAGGATTGCTCTACTAGTATTCCAAACGGTCTGATCATGGTCATTAAACCAGGGAGATGGGATCGGTGAAACAGATTTTGACCCGGGAAGAAGTGGAAGCCCTGCTAAAGAACTTGCGGGAAGGGGACCGGGACCACAAGATAACGACCAGGTCCCGGCGGAAAAAGCAGAAGGTCCGGCGTGTCGGAGCCTGCCGGGGCTACCAGCCGTGAAAGGGCGGTGGTGGTCCCGGAAGTTCCAGCGCCAGAGCAGTCGCGCCCAGTGAGGTTCCGGATTGAGTTAGAATCGGCCCCGGCCTCAAGGATAAAGGAAAAGGAAGGCCACCGTGATGCTCCATGAAGAACCGGAGTTAAACCCCAATCTGACCCATCCCAAACGGTTGGGGCTGCCATCCTCTCCCCGGATCATCGCGGTAACCTCGGGGAAAGGCGGGGTGGGCAAGACCAATATTGTGGCCAATTTGGGACTGGCTCTGGTCATGCGGGGCTGCAAGGTTCTGCTCATTGACGCCGATCTGGGATTGGCCAATCTAGACATCCTTTTGGGCCTGAGTCCCCAGGCCACCATTCACGAAGTTCTGTCCCTGCGCAAAACTCTGGAAGAAGTCGTGTGGGAAGGCCCCCTGGGCCTGAAAGTTCTTCCGGCTTCTTCCGGGATCCCGGAACTGGCGGACCTGAACGAAAATCAGAAGCTATTTCTGCTAACCGAACTGGACCATTACGCCGAAAGATTGGATGTGGTGTTGATTGACACCGGGGCGGGCATCTCTTCCAATGTTTTGTTTTTCAATATCACGGCCCGGGAACGCATCGTGGTGGCGAATAACGAGCCCACCGCCTTGACCGACGCCTATGCCCTGATCAAGGTTCTGGCCACCCGGCATGGGGAGACGCGTTTCAAGGTGTTGGCCAACGCCGTGTCTCACCCTGGGGAGGGGCAGGCGTTATACCGCAGCCTGATGAAGGTGGCTGACCGTTTCCTGGGGCAGGAGGTGGTCCTGGACTACCTGGGATCCATTCCCCACGATAACGCGGTGCCCAAGTCGGTCTGCCTCCAGCAGCCCGTCTTATCCCTTTTTCCCGAGGCCCCGGCCAGCCAGTCTTTCCTCCGGCTGGCCCAAAAGCTTTGGGAAGAACCGCCGCCGCTCCAAATAGACAGCAGCATCAAATTCTTTTGGCGCCGCTTAATTAAGCATCATCCGTGAGGCGACGCTTGAAATGGATCAGCATCATGAGTGACGTCAGCCCAGCATCGAGTAGCTTAATCGAAGCCACTGACCGCGTCCCCCGGATGACGGATGCCGCCAGACAGGAAGAGACGGTGCGGCAGTATGCCCCCTTGATCCGATACATCGCTTCCCGTCTGGCGTTGCGCCTGCCGCCCCACATCCACCAGGAGGACTTGTTCAGCGCCGGCATCATCGGGCTGATGGACGCCATCCAGAAGTTCGACCCAACTAAAAATATTAATTTCAAAACTTACGCCGAGTTTCGCATCAAGGGAGCCATGCTCGACGAATTGCGCAGTTTGGACTGGATTCCCCGATCAGTGCGCAAGAAATCCCACATGGTGGAAGATGCTTACGCCGAAGTGCAAAGACGCCTGGAGCGGCCGGCGGAGACGGAAGAAGTGGCTGCCGCCCTGGGTTTGGAGTTGGAAGAGTTCTATAAGCTTCTAGATGAAACCAAGGCCGTGTCTATCATGGGACTGGATGGCCCCCGGAAGGTTATGGGTAGCAGCGCCGAGGGTGGAGATCAGGACTTCCTGGAGATAATCCAGGACGATAGCGCCCTGGACTCCTTCTTCTCTGTCCACTTTGGCGAACTTCAAAGCATCCTGATGCGGGGCATTGAAGCTCTGCCGGACAAGGAGAAACTGTTAATTTCCCTCTATTATCACGAAGAACTGACCATGAAAGAGATCGGGCAGATCATGGGCTATACCGAGTCCCGGATCTCCCAGCTCCATACTCAGGCCATTTGCCGTCTGCGCCACAAACTCCGGGATTATTTTCAAATGCTGGAGGATTAACGGTGATTACCGGTAGGCCGCAAAAACGGAGGAAGGAATGCCGCCATTGTCCTCGATGCTAACAATTGTCCTGGCTTTTATCGGAGGGTTGATGGTAGGAGGGATGGTGGTCGTGGCGCTGTTCTGTCTGCTGATTAACAGCCGCCAGCGGGAAGAATCCCTGAAAGGCCTGGGAACGGCTCCAGAGCCGTAGTTCGGGCCGCACCCGACACGCCATCATCATCCAGTGGAAACCAAGGTTTTTCTCCGACCTGACTGCCAGTAATCGGTTGACTTGCGGCCCGCCGCGGACCAGGGGAACCAAAAATTATACCGAGTTAATTTTCAAAACGCAACAAACTCAATGCCGAACTTATTGATAATCTTATTTAATTTAAACCGAAAACCGGAAACCGAAAACGGTATTAGGGGCCGCACCTCCATATTTGCCACCCAGACTTAACCCCCCCGATATTACCGTCTGTTTCAAACCTGACGATCTATCTTTATACCAATTCGAGACCTCTGCGGAAGTTCTCTCAAATGTCATTCTGAGGGAGTGGACGAAGGAAGTCATTGAAATAACTAGATTCTTCGCTTCGCTCAAAATGACAAGCTAGCAAAAACTTTTCAACAGCTGTTCGGCACTCCTTGGCTGAGAAGGTAATAAATTTTCCATCCATTCCCCCCTGCCGCTCTTTTCCAACACCCCAACATAATTAATAAACTTGCATTTTGCTTTTCGATCGAATTTCCATAAGTCGTTAAATTAGGTATTTTTACCTATATTAATTTCTAGGTTTAATTTCGATAATAGCAACTACGCTTAGAGAAATGCGCATGATGGTTAGGAGGAGAAAATCATGGCTATAGGGGATAGAATAGCCAAGCATGGGGCGACCAGATTTTTTTCAGGTTTTCTCCGCAGATTGGGGAAATTGCCGGTATTGCTGGTGGTTATCTTTCTGGGATCGTCTCTAGCCGGGGGCACTGCCTGGGCCCAGGTTGTCCCTCCGTTTATTGTCGGGCCGCCGGGGAATATTTTTGCCCCCAACACCCTCAAGCTCGTGCAGGTGATTGAGCCGCCGAACCTTATGGATTATGTGAAGGACAAGAATGCCGCCATCGCCTTGGGAAAAGCCCTGTTCTGGGATGTCCAGGTGAGCAGCGACGCCCAGATAGCCTGCGCCAGTTGCCACTTCAACGCGGGGGCGGACAGCCGGGCCACCAATTCCTTGAATCCGGGGTTTAATAAACGTTTTAACGCGGGACCGGTGAATTCCACTTTGACCACCGCGCAGTATCCGTTCCATCAGCGGGCCAACCCGGCTATCCAGAAATCGGTCATCACCCGGAACTGGGATGACGTCACCGGGTCCCAGGGGGTCCTCCTCACCCGGTTTGACGGCATTGTCCCGGGACAGGCGGTGGAGTTGGGCACGCCCCTGCCGGATCCCACCTTCACCGCGGGCGCCACCAAAGTGCGGGCCGTCACCGGCCGCAATGCCCCCACCATGATTGATGCGGCCTTTAATTTTGCCAGCTTCTGGGATGGGCGGGCCAATAACGTTTTCAATGGGGTGAACCCCTTCGGCCCCGCGGACTCCAATGCCCGGGTGTTTGCCACCGATCCCCTCAACCCTCTGACTCTGACGCCGGAGGTGGTGCGGATGCGCATGGCCTCACCGGCCTCCCAGGCCGTGGGACCGCCCCTGAGCGACGTGGAGATGTCTTATCGAGGCCGCACCTTCCCCATAATCGGCAAGAAGATGTTGGTTCTGAAACCCCTGGCCCAGCAAGCGGTGCGCAGTGACGATTCCGTCCTGGGCCCCTATGCCGACACGGTCTCCGGCACCGGGTTGGTGACTCCCATTACGGGCGCGCCCCTCACTTACGCGGACATGGTCGCGGCGGCTTTTAAAGACAAGTATTGGGCCAACGCCACCTGGAAGGTCACCTATAACGCCGGGGTGGGCACCCCCAGCGCCGGGGCCCCCGCTCTCCCCACTGAATTCGCCCAGATGGAGGCCAATTTCTCCCTGTTCTTCGGGCTGGCCATTATGCTCTATGAAAACACCCTTATAGCCAACGACACTCCTTTTGACCGGTTCCAGGAGGGACACGTGGGCGTGTTGAGCCCAAGGCAGGAGTTCGGCCTGGAAGCGTTTATCGTGACGGGGTGCGACGGTTGCCACGCCGGCCCGGAATTCACCGCCCACAACCAGATTGAACTCCAGGGGCTCCAGCCGTTGAGTCAAAATCCCCGCAACACCATCGCGATAGCCGTTCAGAACCGTTTCGGCTTCGTCTATGAAGACGAAACCCTTTATAACGTCGGCGTCCGGCCCACCCGGGAGGACCTGGGGCGCGGCGGCGCCACTCCGCCCGGATTGGACACCCGGCCCAGGCCCCTCAACCGGAACCGCAGCTTCCCCTTGGCTTACTCCACCCTGTCATTCGCAAAACTGGCCGGAAAGCTGCCCGATCTTCCCGGGGGCCTGGGGTTGGCCACCTTCACCCCGGATTTTCCGGACAATCCGCCCTTCACCCGGAGAAACGACACGGTTAAGGGAGCATTCAAGATCCCCACCCTGCGGAATGCCCAGTTGACCGGCCCCTTTTTCCACAATGGCAGCGCCGCCACCCTCATGCAGGTGGTGGACTTCTACACCCGGGGAGGCAATTTCCCGTCCTTGAACGCCCGCAATCTGAACCCGCTCATTTTGTCCATCAGCCTGCTGCAAGAAACCACTCCCATCACCCCGGCGTCGAATCCCTATGACGACCCGGCGAATATCGGGAGACCCATCGGCGAGGTCCGGCAGGAGGCCATCGTGGATTTCATCTTGTCCCTCACGGACTCCCGGGTGCGCGATGAGGCCGGCCCCTTTGACCATCCTGCTCTCACCATCCCCCAAGGGTCCGCGGGCCCCGCGATTGTGCTCCCCGCGGTGGGCGCGGCGGGCCGCGCCGCGCAGTCGCTACCGCTATTGCAGGGCTTCCTGGGGATAACGGATTACGCCCAACATATCGTACCGTAATCGCGTTTCGAACCTTATTCCAGCTCGCGGCCTCTCCCGGATTCCAGGGGAGGCCGCTTATTTTTTGGGAAAGTTTTAGTTCCCGGGGAAATTTTATGTGCATTGACTAAGGCTTCCCAGGTATAATTAAAATGTTCTGACTCTGCATTTAACGTTTGCTTATAATGGAGGAAAATCTGGTGAATAGAAAATGGCTGAAAGGCTGTTTGATCCTACTAACCCTGGCCTTCTTCTGCGGCTGGGCCTTCCAGATGGAGGCTTATGCCCGGGCCGGGAGTGGCCGCTCTTCGGTGGGGAGCAGGGGCTCCCGCTCCGCGGCGCCCCCAAAGCCTTACACGGCCCCCAGTCAGCCGCGCCCCACGACTCCCAGCCCCGGGGTGACTCCGCCCCGGCCCGCGCCGGCGCCTATGGCCGCGCCTCAGCCTAGCAGCTTCTGGAGGTCCTTCGGCGGCGGTGTGCTGGGCGGCCTGGCCGGCGGGCTCCTGTTCCGGAGCCTCTTCGGCGGCCCCGCGGCCTATGGCGGCGGCCCCGGCGGGCTCGGGGGCAGCGGCATCAGCCTCATCGATATTATTCTCATCGGCGTCATCTGCTACCTGATTTACCGGTTTATCCGGAAACGCCGGGAGTCGGAGGCCATGGCCTACCAGAGCGCCCCGGGGACAGTGGAAATGCCCTACCAGACCACCTATCCGCCGGTTTACGACCAGCCCCAGGCGCAGGCCCAGCCAGCCGGGGACTGGGAACTGGACCAGGGTCTGGGCTACATCAAGCAGTACGACCCCTCCTTCGATGAAGCCCGGTTCCAGGATTGGGGCATGGACGCGTTCTTCAAGATTCAGGGGGCCTGGGCCAACCGCGATATGGGCACGGTGCGCACCCTGCTGACGGATGAGATGTACCGGATCCTTCAGGCCGACGTGGACAACCTAAAGGCCGCCAAGCAGATCAACCGCCTGGAAAACATTGCGGTGCGCTCGGTGGACATCACTGAGGCCTGGCAGGAGTCGGGGGTGGATTACATTACGGTGCGGGTCTATGCCAACCTTCTGGACTACACCGTGGATGAAGCCACCGGCCAGGTGCTCACCGGGAGCAAGACCGACCCGGTGAAGTTCGAGGAATACTGGACCTTCACCCGGCCAGTGGGCAATAACCCCTGGAAACTGTCGGCCATCCAGCAGCCGGCCTAAAGACAGTTTTCAGTTTTCAGTTGAGGCATAGAGGTACATTATTAAATTAGCCTTTATGCTAACTGATTAAGATTTGGCGAGAAATAAATAGGGGCGGTCCATGGTGGCCGCCCCAGTTGTTTTCTGGCTTTTGCTGGTACTAAAAATTGATGGGTTTGTAAAAAGCTGAAATTTTCCCCCGTCGCTCATGCTATTGGCTGATTTTATTGACCGCGATTTTGGGAAACCAGCATATTTTTGACTTCTGATTGTACCTTAGCTCCGGAAATGGCATTTGAAAATCGGCTGCCTCTTGCTGAAAAGGAAAACAAAATTTTATATGCAAAGGCATCTATACTGTAGTTGCCGCCATGCCACGATCCAGGTTTTTTTGACGGAAAACGGTAAACGGAGAACTGTCTCAGAAAGGATTCCGGCCTTGGAGATTGGCAAATAACTGGACGGCCCGGATGTCCCGGCCCAGGACCGCCACCCCAATGCCCAGGTGGGTAAAATCAGAGGTGAAGATGTTGTCCCGATGGCCCGGGCTGTTCATCCAGCCGTCCACGATAAACCGGGCCAGGCCTTCGGGGTTGTTGAGGGACTGATTGAAACCCTTCCAGATGTTCTCCCCCACCCGGTAGATAGGCTGGTGAAAGGCCGGCATGACCCGGTCCTTGGGAGCCAGGCCCTCGGGGGTGTAATGGCTGAAAAACCGGCGCGCCAGCATATCCTGGCAGTGGCCTCGGGCCACGGCTTCCAGGGCCGCTTGCCGGGCCAGGGGGGGGAAATTGTGCCGCATCCGGATTTCATTGGTAAACTGGTAAATTATGGCCTCAACTTCTACCAGGATGGTTGCTCCCGGACCGGGTGACGGAGGAGACGCGGGCATGGGAGAAGGAGCCGGGGTCCAGAATTGACCCCAACAGGCCCCAGCCAAAACCAGCGCCGTCAGCAAGATGGCCAACAGAAAAGTTCTAGGGGAAATCATCTTCTTCTAACTTATTAAGATTATCAAATAAGCCTTTTTGTTAAACAGGAGAAAAATAGGGACACTTCCTATTTTTCCCCAAGGCTCACCCCCAGGGGGAAAAGTCTCCGGCGACGTCTTTGAGATTGGGGGTTTACTGAAAAGTTAAATAGCCCTCGGCTGTAGCGGGGGCCGCCTCGACTGTTCCGCCTGGACCACCGGATGGCACATTTTTGATCGTTCACCAGGAATTTCCGACCACCGCGGTAAACCACCACTAGCTCTGAAAAAACTTGGGGCGGCAGGAATTTTTCTCCTGCAGCCCCAAGAATAGACCATTTCAGGGAAAAACTATTTTTTGCGCTTAAACCGGCGGCCCCAAACCGCCATCCCCAACATGGCGCTCCCCAGAAGAATCGCGGTGCCGGGCAGCGGAGTTAACGCCAACTCCCCCAACTCCCCTTGCACCATCCGGCCAAAGGCAAAATCACGATCGTTACAGACCAATTCCATGCGAGAGACTTAAGCGCCCACCCAGCCGAAAAACTTCGCTCCGGCATACCCATGGACATATTGGTCTAATCGGCCGCCGGCATCCACCCGGAGAGTCATCAAGAACTCCTCAAAATAGTTGGGCTCCATCTCCAGGCCAAAAGCATAGACGGGGACGGTGAAGGTCCCGGCGATGGTTCTGCCAAGGGAAGAATGCAGCACCGCCGGGGTGTTCCCCCCGGACCAGGTCGCCCAAGAGGTAGGCACCTGGCGACGGGTCAGATCCCAATTAAATGATACCGACCCTCCCAAAGGGAGAGTGATCCCGGTACCGGCGGTAATGGTAGAGTATTCAGCTCCTGGGATGGTCACATTGGACCAGGAGCGCTCACCGCCGCCTCCCATGAACCCCGGTCCCAGAACCACTGCAGGGTGGCCTGGCCCGGCAGCGGGCAAAGGCTAACGATTAGGGCAACAAGAACCAGAGCAAAGGATAGCCTCTTTTTCATTTCTCTCTCCTTTGGCCCGCTTCCTTGCGGCTGTGATTTTCTCTTTTAATATTATGGTTATATTTGTCCAACTTATCTTTTAATTGTCAATAAAAATATAAATTATTTGAAATTAATAAGGAGAGTTTTGGTTAAATTTAGCTACAACTTCACAAACTTCTGGGCCCGCTGCTCCCGGGCGCACCGGGGGCAAAGGCGCCGCAGCAACTGCTTCCCCATGACCGCGTCGCTGCGTTCCGTGACATATTCCAGATACCGGGGCGGCGGCAAAGGCTCGCCGCAAGCATGGCACCGGGACGTATCCAGGTGGTTCAGCACCGTGCCGCATAGGCGCACTTCCCGGAAATCCGGCCCCTCCAGGTAATCAATAGCCTGGGTGGGGCAGGCCAGGGCGCAGGCCCCGCAGGCGATGCAGGCCTCCCGGGCCAGGGGATAATCGGTGAGCACCCGCTCGGTGGTGGAAATTTGTGAAAATTTCAAGGCCCGCACCCGCATCTGGCGGCAGGCCCGCTCACAGGCGCTGCAGCGGATGCACACGTCGCAGCGCAGGCAGCGCTGGCCCTCCTTTTGGGCCTGGTTGTCGGAATAGCCCAATTCGATGGGAATAAAGGTGGTTTTGCGCAACTCCAGGTCCAGCATGGTCACGGGAGTCCGGTGGTTGGCAATTTTTTCCGCCGAAGGGATGACCTGAAACTCCACCTTCCGCCGCTTTTGCGGGCTCAGCACCGGTTTTGCCCTGGCTCCTCCCATGATAAAGTGGTCAATTTCCATGGCCGCCCGCTTGCCCGCGGCAATGGCCTCCACCACCGTGGCCGGGCCGGTTACCGCGTCGCCCCCCGCGAAAATGTCCTTCACCGTGGTCTTGGTGCTTTCCTTTTCAGTGACAATGGTGCACCAGGGGGTGGTCTGCACCGGCGGTTCCGGGAAGGGGCATAAAT
>VGSW01000050.1 GCA_016874915.1 Deltaproteobacteria bacterium | reverse complement strand
GTGAACTCGTTCAAGCGGAAGTACAGGTCGCGGCGCATCATCCCCGAGTCCACCAAGTTTTGGGGGTCTTGATTGATGGCCACCAGGATGCGGACATCGACCTTTACAGGTTTGGCGCTCCCCAACGGTAGATCACCTTTTCTTGCAGGACCCGCAGCAGTTTTGATTGGGAGCCCAGGGGTAAGTTGGCAATCTCATCCAGAAACAGGGTCCCGCCATGGGCCAGCTCAAATTTTCCCCCCTTGTGAGACACGGCCCCGGTGAAAGCTCCCTTCTGGTAACCGAAAAGCTCGCTTTCAATCAGGGTTTCCGGGATGGCGCCGCAATCCACCGGAGCAAAGGGAGCTTCACCCCGCCGGCTGATCTGATGGATGGACCGCGCCACCAGTTCTTTGCCGGAGCCGGTTTCCCCCTGGATGATGACGCTGAAGTCCGAGTGGGCCACCCGGTTCACTTCCCGGATGATGCGGGTAACGGCATCGCTGGGGCCCATCATGGCCCGGAGGTAATTATCCGCCGCGATGTCTTCGGGAGAAGACCGGAGCCGGCGCTTTCCTTCGGCCAGGGCGGCTCGCACCACCCGAATCACCTCCCCGTGGTCAAAAGGTTTGGCCAGATAATCGAAGGCCCCGGCTCGCATGGCCTCCACCGAGGCGCGAATCTCGGCATAAGCGGTGATGAGGACCACCGGCAGTTGGGGGTTCATTTTTCTAACCCGCCTCAACACTTCCATGCCATCGATGCCGGGCATCTTGACGTCCACCAGCATCACGTCGGGCATTTTATCAGGAACCAGCTTCAGGGCCGTTTCGCCGTTATAGGCCACTACCGGGGCGATCCCCTCCTTTTTCATGAGCGCGGAGAGCATCAGGCTGATATCCTGGTCATCGTCCACGATGAGCACCCGGGTGGCGCTCGGATCCATATTCCCTCCGGATTCAACGAGGCCGGCGGAGCGGATAGATCACTTTAATGTCCCGTTGGAGGTATCGTTCCGGCGAATGGAGCATTCCCAAAAAGAGGACGCCGGTTTCGCCCGGCTTGAGGGTGTCGTTAATCCGACGGGCAATAAATTGATCCCGGCGCTCGAGCAGGGCAACACTCAAGGCCCGGCGCTGGGCCGCCACCCCAGCGGACCGGGGGGGCCGGGTCGTCAGGGATTGCTTGGCCAACTGGTACTCCTGCACCAGGAGGTCGCCGGATTCGGTCCCCATGAGGGTAGCTCCCTTTTCCATCAAACGGAGCAGAAGTTGATGGTTGCGGCTGCCCTTCTGGGCCAGTTCCTTGACAATTTCTTCCTCCCGGTGGCACGCGGCCAAGCCGTCCTGATACAGCCGCACCCGGCCGAAGTCCAAACCCAGGGCGTCGATGACCCCCTCGATTTCGGTCCAGATCCTATCTATGGCCGCCATCTTGCGGGAAAACCCGGCCCGCCCCATCTTCTCCAGGGTCGCCCGGACCACCGATTCTTTGAGCGCGCCCATATCCGCCTGGGTATGGGCTATGGGAAAATATATTACCGTCCGGGAAGAGCCGCCGGCCTTGGGATCCTGAGTCATATCCTCATGAGGTTGATCTTGAGCTGCGGCCATGCCTTCCAATTTCTCCGGCTATCGTTCCCGACCATGCGACCCGCCTCCTGGAATGCTTCGGAACTCGACACCCAATCCCTGCCAGGAAGTGTAATACGGCGGAATCTTTGGCATCGGAGCAACACCGCTCCAACCCAGGAGGAAGAGTTACCAACCCCGGGACCCTAAGTCTTCATCGGCCATTTTTCTCAGATACCTTAAAATATTCGCGCTTTCCGGCTGGAGCCCGGCGACCCGAAAGACCTTCAGACTTTCCTTTGGCGTCCAAGAAGAAAAATCTGCCGGGTGTCTTCCGAATAACAGAAGATGATTGCCGGCCTGAAATCGCTTCAGATACGGGAATCACGGAAAGGAGGGCTGCCCCTTGACCCACCCGTCCAATTCAACTGGCAGTTGGCTCCGGCAGATAAACACCCCTCCCTGGCCGAACTTCAGGAACTGGTGAGGCTGAAATCCAACCGGGTAAAGGTGCGGGGCCAATGGGCGCAGTTGATTGCCGCAGAAATCCAGTTCGCTCTAAATTTCTGGAAGAAAAAGGCGGGGGTAGAAACCACTGCCCGGGAGATCCTACAGATGACCCTGGGTGGGGTGAAGAAATTCGCTGTCCCTCGTCGCAACCAATTAAAGCCCCCCGGAAGGGCGCCGAAAACTAAAGAGCCAACCCGGGTAAGGAAGCGAATCGTGAAAAAACCGCGAAAAACAATCTCTTAAAAATTCAAGAGGTTAGATAAAATCTTGGCGTCCCCACGGGGATTTGAACCCCGGTCGCCGGCGTGAAAGGCCGGTGTCCTGGACCAGACTAGACGATGGGGACGCGGCGGGATGTGGGCCGTGTTGGATTCGAACCAACGACTCTCTGCTTAAAAGGCAGATACTCTACCGACTGAGTTAACGGCCCGAACAAAATATATATTTAAACTCTGAAAGCCGTTTTGTCAAGGGAATCAGAGGAGGTTCGGAGGCCGAAAAATCCCTAAATGAACTTCATCCAGGGCAACAGCCCTGAATTCACCTCAACCTATTGTCCTGCGTTCGAGAAATTCCCTTTAAAACCAGATGTCGGCCATACTTCCAATCAGTAACCTTTTCCTAAAGAGATAGGAAATTTATGGCTTTTGAACCCTACTGAGATAGTATATTCCGGGATTATAGGAAATTCTTCAAAATCCCAGGCGAATTAGATATATTCCCTCTTAATTCTGTTCATTTTCTCAAAAATAATTATTTTTTATCGCCTGCCCGATAGTATTACCCCTCGGGCCGGGATAATTTTACCGTGACGGCCTATCCCAGCCATGCCGCAGAGAAAAAGGGGAGGGAGGAGCTTGTATGGCCAAAACCGATAAAACAGCGGAATTAAGCGTGAAGCAAGCCGGAGGAAATGGCATATTTTCTTTCTTAACCGAGAATATCAGAGAAAGCGGCAAGGCTCCGGTGCGGGTGCTCGCGGGCTTTGTCGCCGCCTGGGCTTTATTTTTTTTAATCCTCTACGTGCTTCCCCGACCCCAGGGACTTTCGGCCGAAGGCATGGCGGTGCTGGCCATTGTGGTCTGGGCCAGCGTCATGTGGGTATCCGAGGCCCTGCCCGTGGGGATTACCGGCATCTCCATCCCCACCCTGCTCATCCTGACCCACGCCATCCCCTGGGAGAAAGGCCGGCCGCCCATGTCCACGGTGTTCGGCGGCTTTACCTCCCATGAAGTGTGGCTCTGTCTCTTCGCCTTTTTCGTGGGCGCGGTGATGCAGCTGTTGAAAATGGACCGGCGCATCGCCCTGGGCATCCTGGACAAAATCCGGGCCTCCAACGTCGGCCGGGTCATCTGGGGGATGTTCGGGGTCAACATCGTTCTGGCCTTTCTGATTCCCGCGGCCAACGCCCGGGCCGCGACGCTTTTGCCGGTGGTGAAGGGCATCACCAACCTCCTGGGAGATACGCCCGAGGAACAAGAGGCCAAGAAGGCCATCGTCATCCAGTCCCTGGTTTACGCCACCATGATTTGCGGGGTGTTCATCCTCACCGCGCACATGCCCAACCTCATAATGGTCGGCATCTTCAGCCAACACGGCTACCCTAACCTCAGCTACCTCAATTGGGCCATCCTGCAATTTCCTTATTTAGGGATGTTCGTCCTGACCCAGTGGTGGGTGCGTTATCACTTCCGGACCAAGGGCATTGACATTGCCGGCGGGCATGGGGAGATCCGGAGGCAATACCAGGAGTTGGGGAAGACGTCCAAGTCCGAGTGGCTGCTCCTGGCGGTGTTTGCCGGGGTGGCCCTGCTCTTTGCCATGGGCAAGGGCAGCCCCATTTACGAGCTGCACCGCCATCAATTGGGCGTCATCGGCCTCATCGGCATTCTCATCCTCTTTACTCCGGGTCTCTTCCCCTTTAAATGGAAGCAGGTCCAGGACCGCACCATCTGGGGCACCTTCCTGCTGTTGGGCGGCGCCCTCACCATGACCTCGGCCATGAGCAAATCCGGCCTGGCGGGATGGATGGCCGACCTGATTCACGGCCCGGTGGTGGGCCTGCCCTGGTGGGGCATCGTCCTGGCCCTCATGGTGGGCACCCACGTCATCCGCATCGGCATGCTTTCCAATGTGGCCGCGGTGGCCATGCTGGCCCCCATCATGTTCGCCATGGCCCCCAAGCTGGGGCTCCATCCGGTGGCCTTCACCCTGCTGGTTTGTGACACGGACACCTATGCCTATATTCTTCCCACCCAGATCACCGCGGCGGTCATCGCCTATGGGTCCGAGACCTTCAGCACCGGGGATTACGCCAAGGCGGGCTGGGTCTGCATCCTCATCGCCATGGCTTATGGGCTGTTGGTTATGGCTCCCTGGTATGCGCTTCTGGGCCTGCCGGTCTGGAACCCCAACGCTCCCTGGCCTTTTTAAACTTTTGGCGGCGGACCCTGGGTTCGCCAGATGGACCAGCGGCATGGCTGAAACAAGTTAGCTAAACCGGCGGGAGGCAGGATAAATGAGAACCCTGTGTGCCTGGTGTGAGGTTGTCTTGAAGGAAGAGGATGGGTCCGGCGGCCTGGACAGTCATGGAATTTGCCCTCTTTGCGCCGCCGGATTGATTGACATCTCCGTTCTTTCGGAAGCCGAAATCTTGCTGGCCGCCGGGTTGTATCACCGACAGAAAAACAAGCCCATCTTTGATGTATGGCATGCCGTATGGGGATAAAATCAGCGGGCCAGGAACAAACCTAAGTTTTTAATATAACTGATTAAATTAGCCGATGTTACTCATCCCTGGATGAGGAAAGGAGAGAGATATGTCCAAAAAGAAACCGGAATCGATCAGTGAAATCCCCACCTTGGTCATTGACGCGGATTTGCTGATCATCGGAGGCGGCAACGCCGGATGTTTTTCCGCCATCGAAGCCAAAAAGCTCAACCCGGATTTGAAAGTGGTCATCATGGAAAAGGCCCACATCAGCCGAAGCGGGGCCACGGCCGCGGGGATGGACGCCCTCAACACTTACATCCCCAATGGAAAGACCCCGGAGGACCTGGTGCGGTGGAGCCGTTCCCAGGTGGGAGGCGGGCCTATCCGGGAAGACCTGGCCCTGAGTAACGCCCAGAACCTCAACGAAGCCGTGGAGGACCTGGAAAGGTGGGGGCTGCCCATCTTGCGGGACGAAGAGGGTAATGCCAAGTACCGCGGCTCCTGGGATATTTCCATCCACGGGGAGCAGCTCAAGCCCATCATGGCGGAGAAGGCCCTGGAAATGGGCGCGGAAGTCTATAACCGGGTAGCCGCCACCGCGCTGCTCATGGACGGCGACCGCTGTGTGGGGGCTATGGGCTTCGGGGTCCGGGACGGCAAATTTTACGTGTTCCGGGCCAAGGCCACCATCGTGTCCACCGGCGGGGCCTGCGGGCTTTACAAGTCCTACACCAGCGACGCTACCAACTCCCACCACCAGACCTGGATGTGTCCTTTCAACGTGGGCACCGGCTATGCCATGGGGATCCGCCAGGGCGCGGAAATGACCTCCTTTGAGCAGCGTTGGGTAGCCACCCGGACCAAGGATTTCTGCGGCCCGGTGGACACCATCTCCGTGGGCTATAAAGCCGCCATCATCAACGCCAAAGGTGAGCGCATCCTGCAGAAGCATTACGCCCACCTGGGAGGCGATAAGGCGCCCAGATACATCCGGGCCAACGCGCCCATGGACGAATGGCTGGCGGGGCGGGGTCCCACCTATGCGGACACCACCCACTTGTCGCCGGAGGAAGTCAAGGAGCTGAAAACCGACTACCTCAACGAAAGGCCCTCCTTCGTGCTCTTTCTGGCAGCCAGAGGCCAGGACGTCACCAAAGAGCCCATCGAGGTTTACGGCAGCGACCCCTATGTAGTGGGGGGTCACACCCAGAGCGGTTATTGGGTGGACATCGAGCGGATGACCACGGTGCCCGGCCTGTTCGCCGCGGGGGAAACCGCGGGGGGCAACCCCAACAAATTCGTGGGCGGCTGCGCCGCGGAAGGGAAACTGGCCACCCGGGGCGCCCTCAAATACAGCGCTTCCGTCTCCCTGCCGGCCCTGGATCAGGCCCAGGTAGAGCGGGAGAAGGAACGGGTATTCGCGCCGCTGTTTAAGGGCCCGGATTTTGACGGGGTTTCTCCCCTGGAAATGGAGGAGCGCATGCAGCGCCTCATGGACGAATATGCCGGGGGGACTTCCCAGTTCTACCGCACCAACGAGGAGCGCCTGGACTACGCCCTGAAGAATCTGAAGATGCTGCAAAGCCAGGTGGAATTCCTTTACGCCAAAGACCTTCACGATCTGAAGGACGCCCACGAGATCATTGACCGCCTGGAGGTGGCCGAGGTGCTGGTGCATCATCTCAAGGCCCGGAAAGAGACCCGCTGGCCGGGGTGGCAGACCCGGTCCGATTATCCGGAAATTGACCCCAACCTGGATTGCTTCGTGGAAACCCGGCGCAATAAGGAAACGGGCGAAATTGAATCCTTTACCCGTCCCTATGAGCAGATTGTTCCGGGTGACCGCGATAAACCATAAGAATAGTCAGATAAGGAGGTTAAAAATATGCCCCCAAGAGTTGATCGGGAAAAATGCGACGGTTGTAAGGCCGAGGAGGAACCCCTGTGCGAACAGGTCTGCCCTGGAGACCTCATGTCATTGGGGGAAAACAAAAAAGCCTATTGCCGCCAGCCTCGTGATTGCTGGGATTGCATGTCCTGTTCGAAAATCTGCCCCGTGGGAGCCATTGAGACCCGGATGCCCTATCAGTTGGGTTACCATGTGGCCAAGCTTATCCCCATGATGGGTACCAACACCATTACTTGGACCTGCATCGATATCAATGGCAAAGTGGAGCGGTTCCGTTACAAGAACCGCAACGATTAAAGACGATGTCGATAATGGCCCCCAAGATTGCCCTGATGATATGGGACCAGGGCGGCCGCCTGGCCCAAGCCGTTGACCTGGCCGCCCTGGTCAAGCAGCTCGTCCGGGCCAAGGGAGTGGTCCGCAGCCAGGTCATTTCCGATCCCTGGACCCCGGAGCTACTTGAGGATCTGAGAAAGGCAATACCAGCCGGGGAAATCAACCGGCTCCTGTGGGTGGGGCCATTTACCTCCGAGCAGGCGGTGAACCTCGAAGTCGAACTTAAAGCCGCGGGGTTGAATCCATACCTGCATCACTGGTGCGACCTGGAGGAGCAGGGCGTCGGAGCCCCGGAAGTGGATGCCAAAATCCGCCACCGGAAAGCCGCAGCCCTGCTCCAAATGGCCCTGGCCCGCACCCGGCTGCTGGAGCCATTGGAACCCGTGGAACTCCCCGCGGCCGACGCCATGCTCATCCTTGGCGCCGGGGTGGCGGGCCTCCATGCCGCGGCCTCCCTGGTGGACTTAGGGAAACGCGTCTTTCTGGTGGAAAAGGAGAGCGGGGTCGGAGGAAAAGTGGCTCTCCTGTCCCGCTTCTATCCCCGGCTGTGCGATCCCCACTGCGGGCTGCGCTTTTGCCTGGATAAGCTGGGCGCTTCTCCGCGGGCTGAGTTCCACACCCTGTCAACGCTGGTGGCCTTGGAAGGCAGCCCCGGGAATTTCCAGGCCCGGATTCAAAAACAACCCCGTTATATCCGGGAGGAACGCTGCAACGGCTGCGGCGCGTGCGCCGCGGTGTGCCCGGTGGACCTGCCCGCCCGCCAGGTTTACGGTTTGGAAAACATCGGCCAGCTCCTACCCGCAACCGGGAAGGCCATCCATCCTGCCGCGCCCATGGCCTTCCCCGCGGCCTGGGTGATTGACCGGGAGCACTGTCCGCCGGGATGCCGGGAATGTGAAGGGGCCTGTCCCAGCGGCGCGGTGGAACTGGATCAGACCCCGGAAGAACAGGTCCTCCAGGCGGGTGCGGTGCTGGTGACCACGGGTTGGGACCCGTATCCCCTCTCCCGGGTGACGGAACTCGGATACTCCAGGCATGGCCGCATGATTACCAACCTGGAGATGGAGCAGCTTCTCGGGGCTGATCGGCTGGGTGACGGGTCTATCCCGGCTCTCTCTTTGGCCGACCTGAAGGAGATCGGCTTCCTCCAGTGCGTGGGCAGCAGGGATGAGCGCCACCTCAAATACTGCTCCTCGGTGTGCTGCGCCGCCGCCCTGAAACAGGCCCTCCAGGTGAAGGAAAGGGCCCCCGAGGCCAATTGTTACGTCTTTTTCATGGACATGCGCTCGCCGGGGTTTGACGAAGAACTCTATCTGCGGGCCAGAGACCTGGGCGTCATTTTTATCCGGGAAAAGCCCCGGGTGGAACCGGCCCCGGGCACTGGAAAACTGGCGGTCTCGGTTATTGACCCGATTTTGGGCCGGCCGCTGCGGGTGAATCTCGACCTCCTGGTGCTGGCCGCGGGCATGGCGCCTTCCCAGGGGACCCCGGAAGTTGCCCAAGTGCTTAATCTGCCGCAAAATTCCTATGGCTTCTTTGAGTCCCATCACCAATGCCATCCGGAAGAAAGCCAGAGAACCGGCATCTATGCGGCGGGATGCGCTCGGGAGCCCATGAAGGTGGGTCATGCCATCGAATCGGCCCACCTGGCGGCGATGAAGGCGCTGAAATTTTTGGAAGGCGCCTTCCAGGTGGCGCCTACTTTTCCGGTGGTGGACAAGAATAAGTGCGACCAGTGCAAACGCTGCATGGAAGAATGCCCTTTTGCCAGCTTCGTTTTCGACGAGAAAGGCTTCCCCATCCCGGACCTGGCGAAATGCCGCCAGTGCGGCAACTGCATGGGGCTGTGCCCCCTGGCCGTCATTTCCCTGAAACATCAAACCATCAAACAGACCGCGGCCCAGGTTGAGACTATGGACGCCTCTTTCATGGGCGACGGCGAGCCGGTGGTCCTGGCTTTTCTCTGTGAAAACGACGCTTATCCGGCCGCCCGGGAAGCAATGCTCTCCGGCTTGCCCGTGCCCCCCAATGTCATTTTCACCCGGGTCCGGTGCGCCGGTTCCGTGAACAACGCCCTGGTGGCGGACGCCCTGTCCTTCGGCATCGACGGGGTATTGATCGGCGGCTGCCAGGAAGGCCAGTGCCATTTCGTGCGGGGAAGCCAGTTGGTTCAAAAGCGCAGCGGGGATCTGGGGGATAAACTGAAAAAGATGATGATTGAACCAGAGCGGGTGCGATTTGCCAGTCTGGAAATCCGGGACGCCAAAGAGTACATGGACCTGCTCCATTCCTACGTCGCCGACCTGAAGGCCATGGGACCGAATCCTTTTAAGATTTAACCGGTTTTTATATCCTTAAAGAGACCAGACCTCCGATAAGTGCCCCACCTCCTCCCTAACCCTCCCCCCCGGGGGGGAGGGGATTTTAGGGTATCGCCAATTAATGGGGCATTCTTCCTAGACCTGGGAGACGAAAGAACCCAATAATAGAAAGCTAGCGCCGCAAGCTTCGGGCTAAGTCTTATGGGCGCGGCCCATCCGCCCCCTGTCTCTCCTTCATGCAAATCTTGCCACAAAAACAGCCGGAAGCTGTTCCAAATTTTCACGATTTTTAATAGACCTAAAGCCCAAGACCGACGCCAATCGGCAACGGGTCGTCAACCGCCGCTGGGCCATAGTCGGGCTTCGCAGAGTTGGCACGCGATGTGCAATTTCCGAAGAGGAATATCCTAAAAAAGCGGCATTTTTCATCTCAAATTATCATGCAATATCACAGGAAATTTGGGAATCCAGTAGGGATTGTTAATTTCTATAATTAATGTTAACCAAGTTAAGTAACAATTTCCTGGAAAAGGGTACCTGCCGGGTAATGTAATTTAGTCATCGGCATGCTAAAATTAATTCAGTTTCTCCCGATAATTTAGAGAAGAATTTGCTTTATGACTTGGCATTTGAGAGAATCAGATTTCTTTTCCGGCCTTTCCGAGGAAAAAGACGCATTCATGTCCCTGGCCCGGCGAAGGGAACTGAATAAAAACGAAATCGTCTTTTTCGAGGACGATCCGGGGAATTCGTGTTTCTATCTGGAAAAAGGGATTATTAAAATCTTTAAGATCGGCTTTGACGGTAAAGAGCCCATTTTCTTCCTGCGCCGGCCGGGAGAATTTTTCGGGCTGGCCGAAGTGGTGGGGGGCCAGCCCCGCAAGGCCAATGCCCAAGCCATCACCCCGGTGGTGCTACACGAAATTACCAAAAGAGATTTTGAAAGTCTGCTGGCCAACCATTATCTTCTGGCCCGAAAGATCATCGGAGTCCTGGGCCGGCGATTGCGCTATCTGGGTGAGCTGATTGAGTCCCTGATGGTTTGCGACGTCAGCACCCGCCTGGCCAAGCTTCTGGTCTATCTCAGTTATGAAAAATTAACCGATGAGGCTTCATGGCTGAAGCCGGTGGACATTCCCGTCAACCTGACCCAGGAGCAGATTGCCGCCATGACCGGCTCCTGCCAGCAGACGGTGAGCGAATTGTTGAAAAAATTTCAGGAAGAGAGACTCATCGAAGTGTCGCGGCGGAAGATTACGGTTTTGAACCCGCTTAAGTTGCTGAGCAAAGCCGAAAACTAATGATTGAGTAGATGGGGTTTGGTTTAATTTCAAGTTTAAAAAAAGACCACCCCTTGACGACATCGTCTAAAAGACGGGAGACGGGGGACCGGGGACGGGAAAAACCCGGTCTTCCCTCTTCGGTCTCCGGTCCTTCGCCTCAATGGGGCACGCCCCACAGGCCGATCTCTTTGGCGATCTCTTCCGCCAGCCAGGAGTGCTTGCCCTCCAGGTCGGCCACCCGCTTTCGGAAATATTTCACCTGGGCCTGGAACTTTTCGTTATCGGGAGCGTCTTTAAGGGCCGCCTCCGCATTCCGCAACAGCACCCGGAGTTCCAGGTATTCCCTTTCCAAAGGCGTGGCCAGGCGCCTAAAGTTCCGGTAATCCTCGGGAATTTCATCGTAAAACCAGTGCAGGGACATGGCGTTATCCCTCCAGTCAGTTGTCGATTTTTGATATTTTATCTTATCACCAATAAAAAATCCATTCGAATCGGTTTGGCAGGATTACTACTTGGCCTCCAAAAACTCGAGTGTGGTTTCCAAAATCCGCGCATGGACCGTGTCCGAAGGCTCCGACGCGTCCACCCGGTGGAGGTGGTCTCCTTGAAATCCATCATATAACGCGGCCACCTTCGCCAGGTAAGCCGGGGCTTCGCTCACCTGGGGGGCGGATTGCCGTTTTTCCTGTAACCGGGCCAGGGCCTGGTCCAGAGGCAGGGTGAGGATGAAGACCAGATGGGGCTGGGGGGCGAAGGCTTCGTTGATTTCGAGAATCCGGACCGGGTCCAGACCCAGGGCCCCCTGGTAAGCCGCAGAGGAGTAATAATAACGGTCGGTGACCACGGTCCGGCCCGCGGCCAGGGCCGGCTGGATAATCTCCCGCACGTGGTCCCGGCGGTCGGCGGTGAAGAGTTCCAGTTCTTCTTCGGGGCTTAAGTGGCGGGTGGGGCCGGCCAGGTAGCGCCGTAATCGTTCCCCGTGCGGCCCTTCGGTGGGCTCCCGGGTCAGGACCACCGGCCAACCCCGCTCTTCCAAAGCCGCGGCCAGCAGCCGGGCCTGGGTGGTCTTGCCCGCCCCGTCTATCCCTTCCAAGGCTATGAGCACGCCCCGGTGCATCAGTTTCCGGTTTCCGGTTTGCGGTCTAAAAGACGGGGGACGGGGGACCGGGGACGGGTCAAAACCCCGGTCTTCCGTCTTCGGTCTCCGGTCCTATCCCGGTTTTCGGTATTCGGCATACGGCTGACAGGTGTACTACCAAACTTCGGGAAAGGCCGCGTTGTCGTACAGGTACTCCATCTTCTCCTTGTGGGCCAGCTCCACCTGGGCCATCTTTTCCAGGAAGGCCTTGATGTCCCCGGGAGGCTGCAGGCTGGCCAGGCTGCGGTAAAACTTGTAAGACCCTTCTTCCCGCTTCATGGCAATGACCAGGGCTTCCTTGGGGGAAAGAGCTTCGCTGAAGGCCGGGGCTTCCATGATTTCCGCCAGGTGGACGTCCTGGGGTTTTCCCGCGATTTTGCACCCTTGGGGAGTAAAGCAGCTAAGAAGGAATTCCTTATGCTCCAGTTCCTCCCGAGCCAGGTATTCGAAGGTCTCCTTGGTTTCCTGGTGGCTTACCAGCCCGGCCATGCGCATATAAAACTCGTGGGACAACTCTTCCTGGGCAATGGCGTTTTTGAGGATGGCTTCCATTTCGCTCATGGGATTCCCCTTCCGTTGATGTGGGCATCATAGCATTTCTTTCAGGCCTGAAAAAGCCCGCGGGCTAGAGCGCGCTGCTTAAAACCCTTTGCCCGCGGGCTTTGCTGATCATTGGCTGAACAGGGACAGTCTGGGGGCTAAGGAAATTCAGTTTCCCCCCCTTTTCCCCTTTTAACCTCTTTCCTTTTTCCCCTTTCCTTAAGCCGTTTTGATTTCAATGGCCTTGGGCTTGACCTCTTCTTTTTTGGGGCAGGCGATGGTGAGCACCCCCTTGTCGTACTTGGCTTCGATCTTGTCCGCGTCCACCGCCGCGGGGAGCTTCAGGGACCGGGAAAATGAGCCGTAGCTGCGCTCCACCAGGTGATAGTTTTCTTTCTTTTCTTCCCGTTCGCTCTTTTTCTCCCCTTTGATGGTGAGCATGTCCCCGGTCAGGGAGATGTCGATGTCCTTCACCTCGATGCCCGGGATTTCCGCCATAACCACCACTTGGTCCGCGGTTTCAGAGACGTCTATCGCGGGGGCCCATTCCATTTCCATAGGCCGCAGGCCCCGGCGGCCGGGGCCGAAGTAATCCTCCCACAGGCGGTCCATCTCCCGGCGCAGCCGGGATACTTCTCTAAAGGGTCTCCATTCCATGATATCCGGCATGGGTTTCCTCCTTATGCTCTAGGCAAATTTCTAAAAATTTAATAGTGCCTGCCCTTTGCGCTGTCAACTTTCCATTATTAAATTTATCGGAGAATCTTCTTGAAATTGCCCCCGGATGGTGGTAGAAAAAAGTGACCTGTTAGGGGACGCCATGAGGGCCATAACAGATATAGCGAATGGGACGGAAACCTCCTTTTGAGAAGGAGGTTTTTTTTTGCCGGGGTTCGGTGATTTGGGCTTTTCCCTAAAACCTAAAACCTGAAACCTAAAACCTAAAACCTGAAACCTAAGAGACCGCCTATGGAATTCCGACGAAAAGACCTGCTGGGCATCGCGGAGCTGGAACCCGGGGAAATCCTTCATATCCTGGACACCGCGGCGTCGCTGAAAGAAATCTCCACCCGGGCCATCAAAAAGGTCCCCACCCTCCGGGGCAAAACAGTGGTGACCATGTTTTACGAACCCAGCACCCGGACCCGCATGTCCTTTGAGATCGCGGCCAAGAGGTTAAGCGCCGACACCCTGAACCTGACGGTGGCGGCCTCCAGCGCGGTGAAGGGCGAGACTTTAGAGGACACGGCCCACAACCTGGAGGCCATGGAGCCGGACATCCTCATCATCCGCCACCCCGCCAGCGGCGCCCCCCATTTCCTGGCTAAGCGCCTGCGCTGCGGGGTCATCAACGCCGGGGACGGCATCCACGAGCACCCCACCCAGGCGCTCCTGGACCTGCTCACCATCCGGGAGGCCAAGGGCAGACTCTCGGGGCTGAAGGTGGCCATCGTGGGCGACATCCTCCATTCCCGGGTGGCCCGCTCCAACATCCACGCCCTCACCAAGCTGGGCTCCCGGGTCACCGTGGCCGGCCCCGCCACCCTCATCCCCCCCTATCTGGAAACCCTGGGGGTGGAGGTCACCTACTCCCTGGAAGAGGCGGTAAGGGGGGCGGACGTCATCATGATGCTTAGGATTCAACTGGAGCGCATGGGGCAGATGTTTTTTTCCACCTTGCGGGAATACTCAACTTATTTCGGCCTGGGCCTCAGGCATCTGAAGCTGGCTAAAGAAGACGTCATCGTCATGCACCCCGGCCCCATGAACCGGGGAGTGGAAATCTCCCCGGAGGTGGCCGACGGGGTGCACTCCGTGATTTTGCAGCAGGTGGCCAACGGCGTGGCGGTGCGCATGGCGCTCCTGTATCTCATGGTGGGAGGGGAAAAAGAGTGAGCCTGCTCATAACCCGCGGCCTGGTGGTGGACCCCGCTCGGAACCTGGAGCAGGAGCTGGATCTGCTCCTGGAAAATGGAAAAATCGCGGCCCTGGAGCCGTCCGGGGCCATCCCCCGGAAAGGCCGCCGGGTCGTCAAAGCCGACGGCCTGGTGGTGGCGCCCGGCCTCATTGACATGCACGTTCACTTGCGGGAGCCGGGAGAGGAATATAAAGAGACCATCGAGACCGGCGCCCGGGCCGCGGTGCGGGGCGGCTTCACCGGGGTGGCCTGTATGCCCAACACCAGGCCGGTGAACGACTCCTCCTCCGTGACCCGCTTTATCCTGGACCAGGCGAAGGAAGCGGGCCTGGCCCGAGTATATCCCGTGGCCGCCATTTCCGTAGGCTCCCACGGGGAGAACCTGAGCGAATATGGCGACCTCAAGGCCGCGGGCGCGGTGGCCTTATCCGACGACGGCCGCCCGGTGATGAACCCCCTGCTCATGCGCCGGGCCTTAGAATACGCCAAAACCTTTGACCTGCCACTGCTCTTGCACTGCGAGGATTTGAACTTAAGGGCCGATGGGGTGATGCACGAGGGCCGGGTATCCCTGGAATTGGGCTTAAAAGGCATCCCCGCGGCCGCGGAAGAAGTCATGGTCTTCCGGGATCTGGAATTGGCACGCTTAACCCGGGGCCGCGTCCACATAATGCACGTCAGCACCAGGGGAAGCGTGGCCCTTATCCGCCGGGCCAAGGCCCAGGGCCTGAAAGTCACGGCGGAGACCGCACCCCACTACTTCACCCTGACGGAAGAGGCCGTCCGGGGATACAATACCAACGCCAAGGTCAACCCGCCCTTGCGCACCGCTGCAGACCTGGTCGCCATCAAAGAGGGGCTCCGAGACGGGACCCTGGACGCCATTGCCAGCGACCACGCGCCCCACGGCCCCCTGGAAAAGGACGTGGAGTTTTCTGAGGCCGCGTTCGGGTTGATCGGCCTGGAAACGTCATTGGGGCTGAATTTGAAGCTGGTGCATGAGGGCGTCATTTCCCTGATGCAAGCCGTGGCTTTGCTGAGCACCCACCCGGCCCGGATTTTGGGGGTCCCCGGCGGGACTTTAGCGGTGGGCGCGCCCGCGGACGTGACTCTCATTGACCTCAACCGGGAATGGACCGTGGACGTCAACACCTTCGCCTCTAAAAGCCGCAACTGCCCCTTCGACGGCTGGACCTTGAAGGGCCGGGCGGTCATGACCATCGTGGGAGGGAAGATAGTGAGCAGTGAGCAGTGAGCAGGGGGCAATGAGCAATGAGTAGTAAGCAGGGGGCAGTTGCTCATGGACCTTTAGCCCGCTCCTAGGTGATCAAAATTATTGGTAGCACAGGCTTTCAGCCTGTGCTGACTGCGCAGGGTGCACCCTGCGCCCCGGTCTTGGCCCGACCTGAAAATGGTGGGGCGGGCCTCCGCGCCCGCCAAAGCTAGCATATTCCCACAGGGAATGTTTTATCTCGTTCCCAAGCTCTGCTTGGCAATAGGAAGGGTGACCTAGAAATTATCGGCTGTTGAGCGAAGCAGAGCTTCGCACCAAAACCGGTTCCCAAGCGGGAGCTTGGGAACCAGGAGAGAAAACGACTTGAATAATTTCTCACGCAAAGACGCAAAGGCGCTAAGGACGCCCATTTAAATATAAAATTCTTGGCGTTCTTTGCGGCTTTGCGTGAGGCTTTTTAAAGGTGACCTATGCCCAGCCAGGTTTTTTTCATGGACCTCCGGGCCTCCGCCAAGGAGCCCAATTTCAAGAAGTTTCAGGAGCTGCTCAAGGCCCTGGAGTTAAAAAGCATCGTACAGCGCAAGAAGAAGCGGCCCTTGATCGGGGTGAAGCTGCACTTTGGCGAAAAGGGCAACACCTCCTTCATCCGCCCCATTTACGTGCGCCAGGTGGTGGACGCTTTGTGGGACGCGGGAGGGCGGCCCTTTTTGACCGACGCCAACACGGTGTACGTGGGGACCCGCAGCGAGTCGGTAAGCCACCTCACCACCGCCATTGAAAACGGCTTCGCCTTTGCCGTGGTCAAGGCCCCCCTCATCATCGCCGACGGCCTCACCGGCAAGGCCGAGGTGGAGGTGGAGATCAACAAGGAGCAGTTCAAGACCGTGTTTCTGGCTGAGGCCATCATGGAGGCCGAGGGCCTCATGGTGCTCTCCCACTTCAAATGCCATGAGCTTTCCGGGTTCGGAGGGGCCTTGAAAAACCTGGGGATGGGGTGCGCCTCCCGCCGGGGCAAGCTGGCCCAGCACTCCAACATCGCCCCCCAGGTCACGGCCAAGAAGTGCACCGGCTGCGGCGAGTGCATCGCCCATTGCGCCCAGGAGGCCATCCACATCAACCCCGAGACGGAAAAAGCGGTCATCGACCCGGCCAAATGCGTAGGGTGCGCCGAGTGCATCCTGGTCTGCCCCTACGCCAACATTCAGATTCAATGGAACGAGTCTATCCCGGTATTCTTGAAAAAAATGATGGAATACGCCTACGGGGTGATGAAAGACAAGAAGGGGAGGGCGGTGTTCCTCAATTTCATCACCCAGGTCTCCCCGGCCTGCGACTGCTACGGCCACAACGATTTCCCCATCGTGGGGGACATCGGCATCCTGGCTTCCAAGGACCCGGTGGCTATAGATCAGGCATCGGCGGATATGGTGAACCAGGCCCCGGGCCTTTCGGGAAGCTGTCTCAAGGACTTCAGCCCCGGCGCCGACAAGTTCAAGGACATCTATCCCCAGGTGGACTGGCCTATCCAGATGGAGTACGCCGAACAGTTGGGGCTGGGCCTGAGGGAATACGAGCTGGTAAAGATTTAAACCGCCGATAAACGCGGATGAACGCGGATTTTTTATCCGTGTTTATCGGCGTCCATCGGCGGTTAATAATTAAGAGGTTTTACTTATGCTGCCCATCGGCCCATTGATGACTGAACACCGCCTCATTGAACGGATGATCACCCTCATGAAGCAGGACCTCCAGCGCATCCGGGAAAACGTCGCGGTGGACCCGGAATTCGCTTTCGTGGACCCGGTGTTCATCGACACCGCGGTGGAATTCATCCGGACCTACGCCGACCAGTGCCACCACGGCAAAGAGGAAGACATTCTATTCGTGGAACTGGCAAAAAAGGACCTGACTCCGGAACACCGACAGGTGATGGAGGAACTTATCCAGGAGCACGTCTGGGGCCGGGAAGCCGTGGTAAAGCTGGTCAAGGTCAAAGAGAACTATCTCCGGGAGCAGGAAGGCGCGGTGCCGGAAATCCTGTCCATTTTAGAGCAGCTCACGGAATTTTATCCCAGGCACATCGACAAAGAAGACCGCCACTTCTTCCTCCCCGTCATGGATTATTTCACCAATGAGGAACAAGCCGCCATGCTGGCGCAGATGTGGGAGTTCGACCGGAAGATGATCCACGCCAAGTACACCACGATCGTGGAGGCCATCGAGAATCGCCGGGCCTGCGTGGTCAGGGATCAGGGAATAGGGAATAGGGAGTAGGGGATAGAGTGGCTATTGGTGGGGCGGACGAAGGGCAATGAATGGCCCGTCCCTAAAATATGCTTGGGAACGCACTCGGGCACCAAGTTAGGCATGGACGAAGGACTTTTTTATAATTTCCGGTTGAGCCAAAAGCTCGTAAGCGATTAATCCCTATTCCCTATTCCCTCACCTCTACGGCCACTGCGCCAGGCTGGACAGGGAAAACATCTTGGGAAACCCTTGAGGACCCTGGTTATGGGCCAGGGCCTCATTAACCCAGGCCGTCAGGCGGGCGAAGGTGACCGCCCACTCCGGCGTGTGGTCCTGGCCGGTTAAAATGTGGGCCAGTTCATGGCACAGGGTGGCCAGGCGCAGGCCCGGCGGGTACAGGCAGATTTGACGGCGGCCATGGTCGGCCTCCGCGGTGAGCACCGTGTGCTCCAGCCGGTAAATTTCGGGATCGTCCAGGTATATTAGGGGAGTCGGCTCAAAACCCAGGTTCTCGGCTATTAGGCGCCCCCAGGCTTCGATTTCTTGGAAGTCCCGGGGCCAGAGCAATTCCCGATCGTAGGCCCGGCAGCCGTCGCACCACACCAGGCCGTCGAAAACCAGGTAGCCGTGCCGCTCCAGGTCCAATAGCTTGCCGCATTCCGGACAACGCATATCAGGTTTCAGGTTTCAGGTTTTAGGTTTCAGTAAAAAAACCAAGACCGCGGTTAACCCTGGCCCATCTTGCAAAACCTTGTCACTTTCCGCAAATAATGCCATATTATACCAGTTCTCCGCGATAAATTCCGGGCATTGAGAATAATTGATTCCTTTTGTTCTTTTAACTTAAAACTAAAAACTGAAAACTGTCTCATGAAAGGCATGGTCTATCTGGTGGGCGCTGGCCCCGGAGACCCGGGGCTGGTGACGATAAAAGCCCTGGAGGTGTTGCGCCGGGCCCAGGTGGTGGTCTATGACCAGTTGGCCAATCCCTCGCTCTTATCCGAGGCGCCGGCCGGCGCGGAACTGATTTACGTGGGCAAAAAAGCCGGCGCCCACGCGGTGCCCCAGGAAGGGATCAACGACCTGCTGGTGACCAGGGCCCGGGCCGGGCTGACGGTGGTGCGCCTTAAAGGCGGCGACCCCTTCGTCTTCGGCCGGGGGGGCGAAGAAGCCGAAGAACTGGCTGCGGCCGGCGTCCGCTTCGAAATCATTCCCGGCGTCACCTCCGCCATCGCGGTCCCGGCCTACGCCGGCATCCCTGTGACCCACCGGCGCTATACCACCCTGGCCACCTTCGTCACCGGCCACGAAGACCCCACCAAGGAAGAGGGCACCATCCCCTGGGCCAACCTGGGCCGCAACCCCGGCACCCTGGTCTTTTTAATGGGGGTGAAGAATTTGGCGGAAAACTGCCGGCGGCTCATGGAGGAAGGTAAACCCCCGGATACCCCAGCCGCGGTCATTGAAAAGGGCGCCACCCTGGAGCAGCGCACCGTGACGGGAACCCTGGCGGATATCGCGTCACAGGCCCAGGACATGGGCATCCGCCCCCCGGCCATCCTGGTGGTGGGGGGCGTGGCGGAGTTGCGGGACAAGCTCAAGTGGTGGGAAACCCGCCCCCTGTGGGGCAAGACCGTGGTGGTCACCCGCTCCCGGGAGCAGGCTTCCAGGCTGGTGGCGCTGCTGGCCGCGGCCGGGGCCCGCTGCCTGGAGATCCCCACCCTGGAGATCGGGCCGCCGGACGATTATGCTTCTTTGGATAAGGCGTTATTCCAAATAAAGGATTTTCACTGGATTGTCTTCACCAGCGCCAACGGCGTCAGCGCGTTCATGGAGCGCCTTTTCGGCCAGGGGAAGGACGTTCGGGCCTTGGGCGGGGCGCGCCTGGCAGCCATCGGCCCGGCCACCGCGGAAGCTCTCAAACTCTACGGCCTCATTCCCGACGTGGTGCCTCAGAGCTTCGTGGCCGAAGACCTGGCCGCGGCCCTGGCCCCGCATATTTTCCCCGGAACCCGGGTGCTTTTGGCCCGGGCCCAGGTGGCCCGGGAGGTGCTGCCCGAGACCCTGGAAAAATTGGGCGCCCGGGTGGAGGTGGCCCCGGTCTATAAAGCCCGCCCCCCCGCGTCTCTCGCTCCGGAGGCCGAAACTGCCATCCGGGAGGGGCGGATAGACGTCCTCACCTTCACCAGCTCCGCCACGGTGCACAACTTCGCGGTTCTCCTGGGGAAAGAGCGATTCCAGGCCCTGGCCGAGAAAGCCATCGTGGCCGCCATCGGCCCCATCACCGCGGCCACTCTGAAAGAATACGGCCTCACCCCCCAGATCCAGCCGGATTCCTACACCATCCCGGCCTTGGCCGCTGCGGTGATTGATTACTTTGGCGGAGAAAAATAGAATCGATTGTTGCTCTAAATTCTGAATACGAAGGGGTAGCTTTTCGCTGAAATGGGGGGAGGGCCAGGGAGTTTTTTGTAAGTGCTCCCTGCCCTCCCCCCACCCCCCCCCAACCCCCTCCCACCGAGGGGAGGAGGGTGATTAAGGCCAATTTTTCCGCCTTTTAAGCTGTTTCGCAGAGGTCTCTAGTAGCAATCAAAAGGCGTAAAACGTAGGGGCGTGATTTATCACGCCCGCTTTGAGGGCGCAATAAATTGCCCCCCTACAAAATACCCGTTTGAATGCACCTTGGTATTAGTGTGATAATTTTTAAGCTCTGCCTTATGTAGCGCATTCCGCCGGACTGCCCTGGAGTTTCTCCAGGGCGTGGGAGAGGGCCGGGAGAATCGCCATGAGGCTTTCCCGGGCGCCCTGGGGGCTGCCGGGGAGGTTGATAATGAGGGTGCACCGCCGGATGACCGCCACTCCCCGGGAGAGCATGGCATGGGGGGTTTTGGCCAGACCCGCGGCCCGCATGGCTTCCGGGATGCCGGGGACCAGGCGCTCCGCCACGGCCAAGGTGGCTTCGGGGGTAATATCTCGGGGCGTCAATCCGGTGCCGCCGGTGGTGAGGATGAGGTCCAGACCCTCTTTATCACTCCATTCCACCAGGGCCGCGGTGATGTCCTCCCGTTCGTCGGGGACGATCTTGAAGGCCGCCACCTGGAACTGCTCCGGGGGCAGCAAGCGGGCCAGTTCCGGGCCGGAGGCGTCATGGCGCTCCCCCGCGTGGCCCTTGTCGCTAACCGTTAGTATCCCCACCCGGTACACTGACCACCTCGATAATATCCCCTGGCTTAATCTCTCCGCCCGTAAGGACCTTGACGAAAATCCCCTCCCGGGGCATGACGCAGTCCCCCACCTGCTGGCGGATGGCGCAGCCCTTATTATGGCAGGCCTTGCCGATCTGGGTGACTTCCAAAAGGGCCTCTTTACCTATTCTGAGGA
>VGSW01000049.1 GCA_016874915.1 Deltaproteobacteria bacterium | reverse complement strand
CTAGTTTCTCGTGTCAAAGAACAAATTAGCGCGTTCGGCGCCGCGATTATAGATTTTTTGATTCCGGCTGCCTACTACGACCCAGCCGTGTTGAAAACGGCCGCCTGACTTTCTGCGAGGCCATCAACTTTGAACCTTGAACTTTGAACTTTATTAACCCCCGGCCCCCGGCCCCTGGTCACCGAACACTGATCACTGGTCACTGGCAACTAAGAGGAAATCCATGAGCCTTGAGGCCATTTTCCAGACAATAACACCTGTACTATTGACCGGATTTTTCCTCGTGTTGTTTTATTACGAGAGGATTTTCCCCTTGCGGCGCCCCAAGAGGTCTCTGGCCCCCCGTCTGGCGGTGAACCTGACGCTCTCCGCCCTGGTCTTCGTGGTGGGGGGTCTGGTGGTGCGGCCGGTGGCCCTGGGAGTTTCCTGGTGGACGGAACGCGTCTCCTTCGGTCTGCTGCATTTCTTGACCCTGCCCTTCTGGGCTCAGTTTGTCCTGGGGTTTCTCCTCATGGACCTGACCATTTATTACTGGCACCGCATCAATCACACCTGGCCGATTCTGTGGCGCTTCCACAACGTCCACCACGTGGACCCGGACCTGGACGTGTCCACGTCTTTCCGCTTTCACTTCGTGGAAATCCTTTATTCCGCCCTGTTTCGGATGGTTCAGGTGGGTCTGGTGGGGGTGGCGCCTCTTACCTATGTGGTCTATGAACTGGTCTTTCAAGTATGCACCGTGTTCCATCACAGCAATCTCCACCTGCCCATTGACTGGGAACGGCGGATTAACCGGGCCTTGGTCACTCCCCGGATGCACGGGGTGCATCACTCGGTGGTGGGCCCGGAGACCAATTCCAACTATTCCGTGGTCTTCAGCTGGTGGGACCGCCTGAACCGCAGCCTGCGGCTCAATGTGCCTCAAGGGCAGGTTATTATCGGCGTCCCCGGCTATTTGCAGCCCCAAGATAACAGTTTCTCATCTCTCACTGCTCTACCCTTCTTGCCTCAGCGCCCCTACTGGCGCTGGCCCAGCGGCAAGGCTTCGGTGCGTAAAGTGGGTAAGGCCTCTGATAATTGTTTTATGGAAGAATGATTTAAGCTAAAATTGTTACCGACTTAGCATAAAGTGGATTTGAGATTTTTGGGTCTCCGGCAGGAGGTAGAATGATTCCTCATATTAAACAGGTAAGAATCCGTAATTACAAGAGCATTGGCCAACTTAATGTGAGGTTGGAGCCTTTTACTGTTTTCGTTGGACCAAATGGCTCAGGAAAGAGTAATTTCATCGATGCCCTTGCCTTTGTGAAGGATTGCCTCGCTGATTCTTTAGAATCTGCATTTCGTAAGAGGGGGGGAATAGGAGCGGTTCGACGCCGCTCCGCAGGCCATCCCACTAATATAGAAATCAGTATTGTCATGGATTTAGGGGACAGTCGATTGGCCTCTTATTCCTTTAGAATTTCAGCCATGTTCGAGAAGAAATTTTCGGTGGCTTTTGAGCGGTGCAAAGTGCAGGGCCTTTTTGAAAAAGAACATGAATTTAAAATTGAGGAAGGTAAATTTGTTAAGGAGATAGCCGGCATAAAGCCGAAATTATCATTAGATCGACTTGGGTTATACGCCGCTTCAGCCACTGAGGGGTTTCGCCATGTGTATGACTTTCTTACTTCCATGAGATTCTATTCTATAATCCCAAAAGAACTGAGAGAGTTACAAGAATCAGATCAAGGGGATTACCTTAGTCGAGAAGGTAGCAATGCGGCTGCTATTTTAAGACGTCTTAAAAAAGATGAACAGTCAGCTTGGCGATATAAGCGTCTTTGCAATCTGCTCTCAAAAGTAGTTCAAGGAATTGACCAAGTTGAATACCACCCTGTAGGACAAAAGGAGACTATTCAAATTAAACAAGACGTCGGCACTAAATATCCATGGACGTTTGATGCACTTAACATGTCGGATGGAACACTGCGTATACTCGGCTTACTTCTGGCGGTTTATCAACCCGGATTTCACTCCGTCATTGCCATCGAGGAACCCGAGTCAACTGTACACCCCGCTGTAACAGAAATAATCATTGAAGTGCTCATGGATGCGTCAAACGAGAGGCAGGTTCTCATAACCACACACAGCCCGGATATCTTGGATTATAAATACCTTCAAGACTCTCAAATAAGAATAGTGACAATGGAAAATTACAGTACTCTCATCGCTGAGCTGTCTCAATCCAGCCGGCAAGCAATCCGCGAACACCTATATACCCCTGGAGAACTCTTGCGTTCAGGTGAATTAACCCCTGACATTGAGAAGGCTAAAGAAGAATCACGCAAGCAATTGATATTATTTCCATCTCAAAGTAGGGCTTAAAATGAACTCGGCAATCCTCCCCATAGTTGAAGGCCAATCGGAAGTCGAATCTGTGCCTATCTTGTTGCGCAGAATTCGTGATCAAATGCACGCTTTTGATATTCAGATTGTCAGGCCATTCCGGGTTAAGCGTAATAAAGTTGTATTTCCAGGCGAATTGGAACGGGCGATCGGTCAGGGGGTTAGGGATCGGGGGAATATTGGGGGAATATTGGTACTCTTCGATGCCGATGATGATTGTCCGGCTAGATTGGGTCCCGAACTCTTGGAAAGATGCAGACAAACAACCCATTTGCCAGTGGCAGTGGTTTTAGCAAAAATTGAGTTGGAAGGATGGTTCCTTGGGGGGAAAGAGTCTTTGCGGGGGGTATGTGGTATAAAGCAAGATGCCGTTGCTCCCCAAAATCCTGAAAGCATACGGGGTGCAAAAGAACGACTTAGCCAAAATATGGATCATGGAAGAAGATATCTCCAAGTAGATGACCAACCGGTATTGGCAGATAAGGTCGATTTCGATCTTACTAAAGGTCGTTGTCCATCCTTTGATAAATTTCTTAGAGAGGTACAGAACTTAATAAATTATATTCAGGGGAATTAAACTATGTCGCTCAAAGGCAAGCGCATCGCCATCCTGGCGGAAGACCTTTATCAGGAATTGGAGTTATGGTATCCCCTGCTCCGTTTTAGGGGCGCGGGCGCGGAAGTGGTGGTGGTGGGCTCGGGGCGAACCAAGGTGCATAACAGCAAATACGGCTATCCGGTGGAAGTGGATAAATCCGCCCAAGATGTTAATGCCGACCAGTTCGACGCGCTGATTGTGCCCGGAGGCTACGCCCCGGACCACATGCGGCGCTATCCCGCCATGGTCAGCCTGGTGCGGGACATGGCCCTGAAAGGCAAGGTGGTGGCCGCCATCTGCCACGGCGGCTGGATGCTGGCTTCGGCCAAGGTCATCCAGGGCAAGACCGTGACCGCCTTTTTCGCCATCCGGGACGACCTGGAGCACGCGGGGGCCAATTTTGTCGACGTGGAAGTGGCGGTGGACGGCAATATCATTACTTCCCGGAAGCCCGAGGACCTGCCGGCCTTCTGCCGGGCCATTATCGCGGCTCTGGGGGGCGAACCCAAATGCCCGGCCTGCAATATTCCCATTTATGCCGGGGAACCCTGGGACTGAGGAAATGCAGTTTCCAGTTTTCATTTTTCATTTTTCGGTTCTCGGGGGTTAAGGGGGCAGTCCCAACCTCCCCCTAAAGTTATTATGCCGTTTTCCCTTTGGAATGAAGCAAACCAAAATCGCAGATGGCATAGTAGGGGCGGTTCGCGAACCGCACCTACATCAGTTGTTGCATATGAAGTGGAACAAATAGAACATTATTTCCGCCCTTCCCGGGACATGTCCCGTTACTAAGCCCGGTGAAGTACCGGGGACTCATAATTTTATCTAATCATTACTGACCGTTATCAATTGACCCTCCTGGCAGCATTTTTGCTCTTATTATCGCTTGACTGTAAAATCCCTTCATTTTCCCTTGCCAGGAATCCATGATGCCAGATTGTGGTCTTGCTTGTTCAGATCAAGGGCGAACTTTTGACTTCCCCTTTGCAGAAGGGAATCTCGACCGGGTTTTGGTCGCCGGTCTCATTTTGGAGGTCATCCTGGCCAGCCCGGGACTGCCGGTGGAATCCCAAAGCCGCCGGATTCTAATAAAAAGCCGAGTACAGCATGCTCTGCTGGGCCACCTGGCCGGGCGGGTGACCTTGCAGCGCTTCCAGGAACTGGCCAGGCTATTAGACCGCTGGTTCCCGTATTATTATCCCTTAATCAGCACGTCAGCCCCGGCTCTCAAAGGAATTTCCCCCGCCCCCCCTTCCCTCCCCTCTCCCCGGGAGGCCCTCAAGGAAGATTTGCTGGCCCAGTGGCTCAGCCAAAATCCTCATCTCTTCCCCCGGCGGCGCCATCGCAAGCTGCACCAGAGCGGCCTAAAGGAATTCTTGCACCTCAACCGGGGCAATTCTTTCCGGGTCAAGGATTTCCAGGAGTTCTTCCGTCTGGACCGCAAAACCGCCTGGGAATATCTGAAAAAATTTTGGCACGCCGGGTTGCTGGCCCACAACCAGGGGCGCTCCGCCGCGGTGCGCTATTCTCTCGCCCCGGGTTTTTTTAAGGTTTGAGGTATCAAGGATCAGGGCCTTAAGGTAAGGTTGTTTTCTGTTTTCTGTTCCGAAAAGTTCCAGGCTGCACAGGCTAGAAAGCCTGTGCCACTAATCTTCAATTTCTTGTTTTTTGACAAAGATTTTGCATGTATCCTGTTGACCTGATTAAGTAATCAGTTCAATTTTTGAGTTTGGTTGCGGCCTCGGGCCGCGCTGTGCCACCAATACTTTTCATGATTTACGGGTGAGCCAGCGGCTCATGAGCAACTGTTTTGAGAACAAATTTCATCCAAATGCCCTCCGGTTCCTTTTCCTAAAACCTGAAACCTGAAACCTGATTTCCCCATTGACCCGCATGAATAACTTGTGATATTTTTTGCAGATATTTAACCGGGAGGTGCTTGCTTTTTCATGATTCGCGACGTCTTCTCTGAGACCATGCCCCGGGAAGACCTGGAAGCCCTCCAGCTTCGCCGGCTTCAGGCGGTGGTGGAACGGGTTTACCACCTGGTCCCCTTTTACCGCCGGCGCATGGACGAGTTGGAAATAAAACCGGAACACATCCGCACCCTGGAAGATTTGGAGCTTCTGCCGTTCACCGCCAAGCAGGACATTCGGGACAACTATCCCTACGGCATGTTTGCTACGCCCATGGACCAGATCGTGCGGATTCACGCTTCTTCCGGCACCACGGGCAAGCCCACCCCGGTGGCTTACACTGCCCGGGACCTGGACATCTGGTCGGAACTCATGGCCCGGACCCTGGCGGCCGCGGGAGCCCATCGGGCCGACATCATCCATAACGCCTATGGCTATGGCCTCTTCACCGGCGGCCTGGGGTTTCATTACGGGGCTGAACGCCTGGGGGCCACGGTGATTCCGGTCTCCGGCGGCCAGACCCGGCGTCAGATCATGCTCCTCCAGGACTTCGGACCCACGGTCATTACCTGCACCCCCTCCTTTGCCCTGTACCTGGCGGAAGTGGGCCAGGAAATGGGGGTGGATTTTCCCGGTCTCAAGCTCCGGGTGGGCGTTTTCGGGGCGGAACCCTGGACCGAAGGTATGCGCACGGAAATTGAAAACCGCCTGGGCCTGGACGCCCTGGACATTTACGGCCTGTCGGAAATCATGGGCCCCGGGGTGAGTGTGGAGTGCATCGAGGCCAAAAACGGCCTCCACCTGTTCGAGGACCACTTCCTGCCGGAAATCATCGACCCGGCCACCTTAAATCCCCTGCCGCCGGGAGAAATTGGGGAACTGGTCATCACCACCCTTACCAGAGAAGCCTTTCCGCTCCTGCGCTACCGGACCCGGGACTTAACGGCCCTGAACAAGGCCCCCTGCCAGTGCGGCCGCACCATCTGCCGCATGAGCCGCCTCCGGGGCCGCTCCGACGACATGCTCATCATCCGCGGGGTCAATGTCTTCCCTTCCCAGATCGAGTCCGTGATCATGGAAGTGCCCGGGGTGGCCCCCCACTACCAGCTCATCGTCTCTCGGGAAGGGCAGTTGGACAACCTGGAAGTGCAGGTGGAAGTGGATGAGGCCACTTTCTCTGACGAAGTCAAACAGCTTCAGGCCCTGGCCCAGAAGATCCAGAAGCAGATCAAGGATTACCTCACCGTGTCCGTCAAGGTCAAACTGGTGGAGCCCCGGAGCATCCCCCGGAGCGAAGGCAAGGCCAAACGGGTCATTGATCTGCGTCAGCAATGAGGGGAAAGACCATGAAAGTGGAACAGATTTCGGTATTCCTGGAAAACAAGGCGGGCCGCCTGGCGGAAGTCACCCGGGTCCTGGGTGAGGCCGGCATTAACATCCGGGCCTTGTCCCTGGCCGACACCACCGACTTCGGCATCCTCCGCCTCATCGTGGATCAATACGATAAGGCCCGGCAAGTCTTAAAAGAAAAAGGTTTTACCGTGGGTAAAACCGAGGTGGTGGCCGTGGAAGTGCCGGACCGGCCCGGCGGCCTGGCCCTGGTGCTCCAGATTCTGGCCCGGGCCGGAATCAACGTGGAATATATGTATGCTTTTGTCCAACATTCGGGGAAAAACGCGGTGATCATCTTCCGGTTTGACAACCTGGAAGACGCCATCAGCCTGCTCCAGAAAGAAGGAATTCACATTTATAAAGGTGAGGAAGTTTACCGGCTTTAAACACGGAGGGAAGACTTATGAAAGTACGGGCAATTATCGGTGTGGCGGCGTTGGTCCTGGCGGCGGTTCTGACCATGGGAGGCGTGACTCCCACTCCGGCCGCGGAGCCATACGTCATCGGCGGCATCTTTTCCATTACCGGTCCGGCTTCCTATTTGGGAGACCCGGAAAACAAGACCATGGAGCTACTGGCCGCGGAAGTCAACGCCAAGGGGGGCATTAAAGGGCATCCCGTGAAGCTGGTCATCTATGACGACGAAGGCGATGTCACCAAGGCTCGCCTCAACGCCGAAAAGCTCATCCAGAAAGACAAGGCCGTGGCCATCATCGGCCCCAGCCTCACTCATACCTCCATGGCCGTCCTGGAGGTGACCCAGAAGGCCAAGGTGCCCTTGATCTCCTGCGCTGCCGGCGTCGGTATCACCGCCCCGGCCAAGGATCGGGTCTGGACCTTTAAAACCCCCCAGACCGACGCCATGGCGGTGAACCGCATTTATCAATACCTGAAGAAGGCTGGCCAGACCAAGGTGGCCATCCTCACCGTGTCCACCGGTTTCGGGGTGTCGGGCAAAGAGCAGCTTCTGGCCCAGGCCAAACAGTTCGGCATTGAAGTGGTGGCTCAGGAAGTCTTCGGGGAAAAGGACACGGACATGACCCCCCAGCTCACCAAGATCCGGGGCACCGCGGCCCAGGCGGTGATCTGCTGGGGCACCGGCCCCGCCCCGGCCCTGGTGGCCAAAAACATGAAGCAGTTGGGCCTCAAATTGCCCCTGGTGCAAAGTCACGGCGCCGCGTCCAAGAAATTCATTGAACTGGCCGGCGATGCGGGCGACGGCATCGTGATGCCCGCCGGCAAGCTGGTGGTTTACAAGGTCCTGCCGGACACCGACCCCCAGAAGGCGGTGTGCAAGGATTACGATGAAAAATACCAGGCCAAGTTCAAGGCCCCGGCTTCCAGCTTCGGGGGGTACGCTTTCGACGCCTTCAAAATGCTGGCTGTGGCTTTGGAAAAGGTCGGCGCCGACAAGGCTAAAGTCCGGGGTGAACTGGAAAAGACCAAGAACTACGTGGGCGTCAGCGGCGTCTTCAATATGAGTCCTGATGATCACAACGGCCTTACCCCCGAGGCCTTCGTGATGGTGAAGATTGAGAAGGGGGACTTTAAATTGCTCGATTAACAGGTGTCAGATTTTAGGTTTCAGGTTTCAGGTTTCAGGGAATAGGGATTAAAGTCAAGGACGGCGAGCTGGCTGCTTTCTCCTGAAACCTGATCCCTGAAACCTGGACCCTGAAACCTGATCCCTATTCCCTATACCCTATTCCCTAATGGACATCTTCGCCCCCCTGCTCCAATACCTCATCTCCGGCCTGACCAACGGCGCCATTTACGCCCTTATCGCCCTGGGATTCGGCATCATTTACAACGCCACCACCATCATCAACTTTGCCCAGGGGGAGATGGTGATGCTGGGGGCCATGGCGGCCATCAGCTTTTACCAGCTGTACCCCTCGCTCCCCCTGGCCTTTGGCGCGGGCATGGGGGTGGTGACGGTAGTGGGGCTCGTCTTCGAACGCCTGGCCCTGCGTCCCGTTAGAGACCCCAGCCCCATCACCCTTATCATCATCACCGTGGGAGGCGCGGTCTTCATCAAAGGGGTGGCCATGCTGGTATGGGGCAAAGACGCCTACCCTTTGCCGCCCTTTACCGGAAATGTGCCCATCCACCTGGGCACGGCCACGGTGCTGCCCCAGAACCTGTGGGTTATGGGCCTCACCGCCGTGCTGGTGCTGGCCCTGGAGGCTTTCTTCCGCTTCACCCTGGCGGGGAAAGCCATGCGGGCCGTCGCTTATAACAACCGGGCCGCCCGGCTCATGGGCATCTCCGCCGGCCGCATGGTCCAACTCTCCTTCGGCCTCGCCGCGGCCCTGGGAGCCGGGGCCGGCATTCTCATCGCCCCCTTGACCCTGGGCGTTTATGACATGGGCCTGATGCTGGGCTTAAAAGGCTTTTCCGCGGCCATCATCGGCGGCCTGGGCAGCCTCCTGGGCGGAGTCCTGGGGGGCTTGGTCCTGGGCGTGGCCGAATCCCTGGCCACGGGGTTCATTTCTTCCGGCTACCGGGACGCGGTGGCCTTTTTGCTGCTGCTTCTGGTCCTGTTCCTGCGGCCCCAGGGCTTGCTGGGAGGGGGGAAATGAAACCCCAGTTTTCAGTTTTCAGTTTTCAGTTTTCAGTTATTTGGTGGGGCGGGCCTCCGTGCCCGCCAAACCTCGCCTGACGCGATAAGTTCACATTTTCTCGTTCCCAAGCTCCGCTTGGGAACGCCGATTTTTGCCGAAGCTCCTGCTTCGGCAACATGGGTGGCGCTTTGGGAGAAGGTTTCATCAGGAGACTGCTTAACCGCTGGGCCTTACTTGCCGCGACCGTGGCCCTGGTGGCCGTGGTCCTGGAAAACAACTACTACCTGAGCCTTCTCAACTTCATCGGCATCCACACCATCCTGGTGGTGGGGCTGAACCTGCTCATGGGCTACGGCGGCCAGATCTCCCTGGGCCACGCCGCCTTTTTCGGCATAGGGGCCTACGCCTCCGGTATTCTCACCGCCACCTATGGGGTCAACCCCTGGCTGGCCCTGATCGCGGGGCTGATCGTCTGCGGGATCGCGGCCTTTCTCATCGGAGTCCCGGCCTTGAAACTCCACGGCTACTACCTGGCCATGGCCACCCTGGGCTTCGGCATTATCGTGTATATCGTTCTCAACGAAGCCCAGCCCTGGACCGGCGGCCCTTCGGGCCTGTCGGGGATTCCGTCGTTGTCCCTGGGCGGCCTGAAACTGGACACCCCCTGGCGCCTCTATCTCCTTATCTGGCTTACGGTGTGGGCCATCCTCCTCATCAGCGCCAACCTGGTGGACTCCCGCACCGGCCGGGCCCTCCGGGCGCTGCACGACAGCGAGGCCGCGGCCCGTTCCCTGGGGGTGGACACCGCCCGGCTGAAACTCCAGGTCTTTGTCTGGAGTGCGTTGTATGCCTCCCTGGCCGGCAGCCTTTACGCCCACACCCTGAATTTCGTCGCGCCCGCGTCCTTTGGATTCATGTTTTCCATCAAGCTGGTGACCATGGTGGTCCTGGGGGGCATGGCCTCCATTTGGGGCTCACTGATGGGAGCCGCGGTGCTCACGATGCTGCCGGAGCTTTTGGCAGTTTTCCATGATTATGAAACCATCGTGTTCGGAGGCATCCTCATGGTGGTGATGATCTTCCTGCCTCGGGGCCTGGTGCGGGGCATTTTGGATCTGTGGGAATTTCGGAAGTATAAAAGAGAAGGTGTCAGGTTTCAGGTGTCAGGTTTCAGGGATTAAAAACGCCTTCACCTGAAACCTGAAACCTGAAACCTGATCATCTTAGCGTTCTTGGCGTCTTTGCGCGAGAAATTTATGATTTTAGATCTGCAAGAAGTCAGTCTGGCCTTCGGCGGCGTCCAGGCGTTGAATAACGTCAGCCTGAGCGTGCCGGAGGGCGCGGTCAAGGCCATCATCGGCCCCAACGGCGCGGGCAAAACCACTCTGTTCAACCTGGTGAGCGGGTTTCTCCAACCCCAGGAAGGCCGCATTATTTTTAAGGGGGAGGAGATCCAGGGGCAGCCGGCCCACCTCCTGGCCGCCCAAGGCATCGGCCGCACCTTTCAGTTGGTGCAGCTCTTCGACCACATGACGGTTCTGGAAAACGTCATGGTGGGCTGCCACCGCCGAGGCCATGCCGGGTTGCTGTCCGGAGCGCTGCGCCTGCCCTGGACCTTTTCCGAAGAAAAGGCCATCCGCCAATGGGCCTGGGAGGCCCTGGAATTCGTGGGCCTGACGGATCGCGCCCATCAGTTCGCCGCGGTCCTGCCCCTGGGATTGAAAAGATTATTGGAAATCGCCCGAGCCCTGGCGGCCCAGCCCACTATTTTGCTGTTAGACGAACCGGCCTCCGGGCTGGATGCGATGGAAACGGAGCGCCTTCGGGATATGATTTTGTCCCTCAAAGATATGGGCATCACCATTCTATTAGTCGAGCACGACATGAGCCTCACCATGGAGGTGGCGGAAGAAATCGCGGTGCTCAATTACGGCCGGTTAATCGCAGATGGGCCGCCGAGAGCGGTGCAGAAAAATCCGGAAGTAATTGCCGCGTATTTGGGAACGGATTGGCAGGCGTAAGAGATGGTTTTCTGTTTTCTGTTTTCTGTTCTCTGTTTCCTGTTAGGGTGGCACGGCTTGGCATTTTAAGATTTGTTCAAAAGTGTCCGAGCTCGGGTTAGAAGGTAGAACAATAACTTTTTAGGAATTAAAAGACTATGGGAACCGAAGCAATTGAGATATTAAAACTTATAGCGTCTTTCTTGACACCGCTGATCATCCTGATCATAGGAATTATTATTAATAGACGTTTAGAAAAGATTAAAACTACCTTTGTAAAAGAAAAGGATTGGCAGAGCTGGTGGGCAAGTAAATTTTTGGATGTTGCTCATGAATACAATTCTGCCATTTCGGAGTGCGTTACTGGTTTGTTCCGAATCAAACAAATTAATGATGAAAACTTCCTGGGTGGGAAGATGATCTAAAGTCTCAAGAAAGTAGCATTCGCCAACTATTATATAGGATTCAATTTTTAGATTGGGAAATTCAAAATTATAGCCAATTTGCCCAAGTATATCGTGATGTCGTTATAGAAACGGAGAATAGAGTTTTCGGATTATTGGCACAATTGATAGCAAAAAAGCAAGGGAACCTTGAGGAGATACGGGAAGCACAATTTGAATTCAACAAAGCAATTAGGCTTGCTCACGCAGAGCTACTTGAAATTATTCCTAATACATCGCTACGTGTGACGCGCATAAACTCACGCGGCTGATTTTCTTTTGGTTCCCAAGTCAAGCTAGGACGCGAAATGAAAAGCATCATGAAGAATCTAATAATGTGGGGTTGGCAGGAGATACATAATGGCTGGCAGAGTATCACTGACTAACCACAGAAAACAGAAAACAGAAAACAGAAAACCGTGTTAAAAATCCGCAACCTCCACGCCTATTACGGCTCCGTCCTGGCCCTGAGCGGGGTAACCTGCCACGTGCGGGAGGGGGAGGTCGTGGCCCTCATCGGCGCCAATGGCGCGGGGAAATCCACCCTGCTCAACTCCATCTGCGGACTGGTGCGCACCCAGGGGGAGGTCAAGTTTCTGGGGAAAAATATCCGCGGCTTGGCCCCCGAAGACATCGTGGCCTTGGGAATCTCCCAGGTCCCCGAAGGCCGCCAGCTCTTCGCGCCCATGACCGTGGCGGAAAACCTGGAGCTGGGGGCTTATCTGCGCTTCCGCCGGGGCAGCAAAAAAGACATCGCCGAGGACCTGGAGCATGTCTATAGCCTGTTTCCCCGTTTGAAAGAACGCCTGGCCCAGAAGGCCGGGACCTTAAGCGGGGGCGAGCAGCAGATGCTGGCCATCGCCCGGGCCCTGATGGCCCGACCCAAGCTGCTCTTATTGGATGAGCCGTCCCTGGGCCTGGCCCCCATCGTGGTGGAGGACATTCTCGCCACCCTGGCCCGCCTCCGGGATGAGGGCATGACCGTATTGCTGGTGGAGCAAAACGCCCGGGCTGCCTTGAAGATCGCAGATCGCGCCTATGTCCTGGAAACAGGGCGCATCATTCTAAGCGGCGCCGCAGAAGACCTGCTCCAGGACCGCCAGGTGACCCGGGCCTATCTGGGCCGGGATTACAAGGAATTCACCGAAGGCAGGTGATGCAGGTTTTAGGTTTCAGGTTTTAGGTTTCAGGTTTCAGGTTCTGGGGAAAAATCATCAGGATTATGAATATCCGTCGGATTTTGAGTTTACCAGGAAAATAGAATAAACCTGTTTGCGTCTTTGCGTGAGGAATCTCGTCTTTGCGTGAGACATCAGGGAGGTAAGAGCCATGCGCCATCCCGAATTCGAGGCCATGCCCCGGGAAGAGCTGGAGCTGCTCCAGTTGGAGCGTCTCCAGAGCACCCTCACCCGGGCCTACCGGCAGGTGAAGTTCTACCGCCGCCACTTCGACCGCCTGGATCTCCCCCTGGACGCCATCCGGGAATTAGGCGACCTGGCCCAGCTCCCCTTCACCACCCGGGAGGATCTCTCGGAGAATTACCCGTACGGCCTGTTCGCGGTGCCTCTCCGCGATATCGTGCGTATCCTCTCTTCTCCCGGCACCACGGAAAAACCCCTGGTGGTGGGCTACGCCTCCCAGGACGTGAAACTCTGGCTGGAACTCCTGGCCCGCCTGTACACCGCTTCCGGGGTGACCCGGGATGACATCGTCCAGCTCATTCTGCCGCCGGGGCTGGCCAACTGGCGCCGGGACCTCCAGGCCGGGGCCGAATATCTGGGGGCTTCGGTGATTCCCGCGGCTATCCTGAACTTCGCCAAAGAACTCATGGTGATGCGCGACTACAAGACCTCGGTTTTGGTCACCACCCCGCCCCTATCCCGGCACCTGCTCACGGTCATGGCCCGCATGGACCTTTCACCCGCGGAACTGAGTCTCAAGAAGGCGCTGTTGGTGGCCGCGCCCCTCACTTCCGAGGCCCAGCGGGAAATCGAAGAGGGCTTCCAGATCAAAACTGCCTCCGCCTATGGCATCACCGAGGTCATGGGCCCGGGCCTGGCCTTCACCTGCGGAGCCGACGGCGGGCTGCACTTTTCCGAAGACCATTTCTACCCGGAGATCATCGACCCGGACACCGGTGAACCCCTGCCGCCAGGGACGCCCGGGGAGCTGGTTATCACCACCTTAAGCACCGTGGCCTTCCCCTTGGTGCGATTCAGAAGCGGCGACCGCACCGCGCTGATCACCGAGCCTTGTTCCTGCGGCCGGACCCTCACCCGCCTGGCAGGCATCCAGGGGCGGGTGGACGCCATCTTTTCCGTGGGGGGCATCAAAGTCCATCCCGACCAGGTGGGCCTGCTGCTCAAAGAAGCCCTCCAGGGCCACCCGCCCCGCTACACCTGGCAGGTGACCACGGAAGAGGGCCTGGAAGTTCTGGACATCGAGATCACCGTGGAAGAGGCGTTTTTTTCCGATGAAATCAAGGCCCTGGAGTGCCTCTGCCGCCAGGCCCGGCGGCATTTACAAGATCATCTTGGGGTCAATGCCCGGATTACTTTGAAGGAAATTGGTGAAAATTGACAAGAAATCTAGTAAGGTAGGTGGACTTTTCAAATTTTTCGATCCCATTCAGATAAGAAAAAAACCATCAGGAGGCATAGCATGACAAGGTTCAGGTTAGTGGGAATTTTGGCAATCATCGGGATCTTGGCTTTTATCGGCCAGGGCTTTGCCCAGCAGCAGGCGCCCATCAAAGTGGGCACGGTGGTCAGGCTCTCCATCGGCGCCGAACACGGTATTCCGGCCCGCCGGGGAGTGGAACTGGCCGTAGCCCAGGTCAATGCCGCGGGAGGCATTAAGGGTCAGAAGGTGGAACTCATCGTGGAGGATGAGAAGGACCAGCCCAAAGATGCGGTTAACGCCGTCCAAAAACTGATTAATGTGGACAAAGTGGTGGCCCTGGTGGGGCCCATGACCTCGGGCAATTTTCTGGCCGCGGGCAAGTCCGCCGACGAAGCCAAGGTGACGGCCATCACCCCCACCGCCACCACCCCTAAACTCAGCGGATATGGCGCCTATCTCTATCGGGCCTGCTCCCGCATTGACACCCAGTCCAAGGCCCTGACCGATTATGTGGCCCAGGTCTGGAAGCCCAAAACCGTGGGCATCCTTTTCTCCAATGAACCTTACGGCAAGGGCTGCGCCGAGGTCTTCGGCAAGGACTTCGAAAAGCTGGGCATCAAGGTGGTGGCCCAGGAGTCCTTTATGCGCGGCTCCCGGGATTTCAAACCCCAGCTCATAAAAATTAAGGAAGCCAAGCCCGACATCCTGTTTATCCCCGGCTACACCCCGGAGACCGCGCCGGCTGCGGCCCAGGCCCGGCAGTTGGGGATGAAACAAAGAATCCTGGGGGTTTATGGCGACATGGATGAGGTTTACTTCCAGCTGGCCGGCAAACAGGCCGCGGAGGGACACGTCATCGCCGGAGAATACGACGAGGGATACGACACCCCCAAGAACAAGGCATTCAAAAAAGAATACTATGAGCTGGCCAAAAAGCATAAAGACCCCGTAAACATCATGTTCGCGGCCCTCACCTATGATTCCATGTCCATGATCTTGGAGGGGATGAAAAAATATGGCCCCACCAGCGAGGGCGTGAAAAAGTTCCTGGACGAGATGAAGGAGTTTGACGGGGTCACCGGCAAGCTTTCCTTCAATGACAAGCACGACCTCATCCGCCACGGCGTAGGGGCCGGGGTCTATATCCTGGAGATTAAGGGCGGCAAGTATGTGAAGGTGAAGTAAAAGTTTTCTGTTTTCGGTTTTCGGTTTTCGGTCAAAAAAGATGGGCCGGGCTGAAGGCTGGTGGAAAACCTTGGGATAACGACAAGGGGCGGCTAATCGGCCGCCCCTTCCTATTTGGATAAAAGTTATTGAGCAATAATATAAGCTGCCTTTTTATATTATATTATACCAAATTCGCATTGACATGCAACAAATTATAATTCATAATCTCCCCATCAAACCATTTAAAGGGGGGATTGCCATGGCCAGACCGAAAAAGGTGATTGATGCAACATTGGCCGAAAAGGCAGAAGCCGCCTTAAAGGATCTTCCAAATTCCATGGTTTGCGTTCGACTGAAGGCCATTGGCAGCTGTGCCCGCTATCCTATCACTCTAGTCAGTGCTATTTTTAAAACTGACCGAACCACGTTATGGCGATGGATCAAACGATTTGCTTCCCAAGGAATATCCGGTCTGGTTGATGAACCCAAAGGCCATAAGACCCGCAAGTTAGGTGTGGAACAGCAGCAACAGGTTGCCGCCTGGCTTGAAGAAAACCGCAATAGTCAAGGAGAACCCGTTTTTTGGACCTTGCCTAAACTGATGCTGGCAATAGAGACGGAGTTCGGTGTCTCCTTGGGTAAAACCGCCACATGGGACCTGGTGCGACACCTGGGGTTTCGGCAGAAGGTGCCACGGCCACACCATGCCAAGGCGGATAAACAAGCCCAGGAATCTTTTAAAAAAAACCCATGAGGAAGTAAGAGACTTTCTCTCTGCTCCCAATAGTATGGTGTTCTTTTTTGATGAGAGTCGTTTCGGGCTGCACCCCTCCCTAGGGCGCGGTTGGGCACGGAAAGGGGTTCGGGTTTCTGCTCCCGTAAACCCGAGCTACCAGAATTTCTATATCTACTCCGGTGTTTCTCCTTTAACCGGAGAGGCTTTTTCTCTCTTTCTTCCATGGGTCAACACGGAGATGATGAACCTCTACCTGGCAGAGATGTCGGCTGCTTTTCCAGACAAGAAAATCGTGTTGATCTGGGATCAAGCCGGTTGGCATAAATCGAAATCTTTAAAAGTACCTGAAAATATTAGTCTTTAAATCTCTGCCGCCTTATTCTCCTGAGCTTAACCCGGTTGAAAAGCTTTGGCAGTGGCTCAAAAAACATGTTTGTCGGAACCGTCTTTTCACATTCATGGATGACCTGATGGACAGGCTTACGGAAAGTTTGGCAAACTTAACACCAACCCGTTTAATGGAGCTTTGCCACTGCTCCTATTTGTTGCATTAGAAAGCGAACTTGATATTACTTGCCACCCAACAAGCAAGGCAGAGGAGGCTTCAAATAGTTTCGGCACCATCTTCGGGTCATGGCCAGGGCTTCTACTTCTCCGGTGTCATCATACCCGGGAGGGTCGTCACTGTACCAGATATTGGGAGGGTCGAAGTTCTTGGGCACCAGCAGGGCGGCATATTCCTCGCCCCGGTAAGGTCTATTGCTAAACTTTCCATCGCTGTGGATGCCGGTGTAAGGCTTGCTGCGGGAAGGTTGGACATACCAGGCATCGGTGTGCGAATAAAGCACAATGCGCTGTCCCTTGGTATCCGCGCCATATGCATAGCCAGAAAGAGTGTCACCTTTGGTGCAACAGCCGCACCGGTTTACCGAACGTAATTCCACCATAGGCGGGGGATTGGCGATAAGCGCCGCCATTTGCGGTTTCAAGGTGCGGTTGGCGTAAAAGATCCCCCAGTGGGCCTCCACGGCCAGTCCGGTTTGCTGTTGCTTCCAATTCTCGTCAAAAGCCTCAAAAATGAAAAAAGGGATGTCCATTTCCAGGGCTTGGGGGAGAAAATCAGCAACAAATTTCGCCTGCTGGCTCTCTCCCGGCTGTGCCCCTCCCCGCACCTCACCTCCGGTAGGCCAGCCGCACTCGCCGATGAGTACCACCTTATCGGGATAGGCATCGGCAACCTCCTGGTAACGTGTGATTACATATTCCGCGGCATTGTCCACGGAAATGCTCTCCCAATAGGGATAAATATTTACCAAGAGAAAATCCACGGCCTCGGCCAGATCGGGGTTATTCAACCAAATATTCCAGGTTTCGGCGCATCCCACCGGAACGGTTACCTGACTTTTTACCTGACTGATAAAATTGATCAATTCAGCTTTCGTGAGGTCGCCCCGCAAAAGCACCTCTGAACCCGCCATCATCGCGCACACCGAGCCGGCCTTGGCAGCCTTAACCCCGGCCGCAATCTCCTGCAGGTTATCGGCAGAGACCTTCCCCAGCCAGATTCCCTGGATCACTTTAAGACCCTGCTTACCAGCCAGTTTAGGAATATCCCCAAGTATTCCTTTGCTGGAAAAAGTGAGAATGTTGAAGGTGTACTTTTTTAGAATCTTGAAGTCCTCTTCAATTTGTTTTTTGGTGGGATAGAGACCGCCAGGGGCCTGACCGTCCCGGAAAGGCGAGTAACATAAGCCGCGAATCTTTAGGGGCGTCACTGCAGCCGCGGCCAGGTCAATCTCTAAACCCAACATACATACTATTATTGCCAGGCATAAAAAAATATTTAATGGCCTGCTGGCCAACATGACTGTCCTCCTTTACATATTTATACTTTAAAAATATCTTAAGAGCATATCTATTAAAAGCAATTTATTATTTATTATCGAGGGTCATTGACCCACTGGCAATGTTAATTAGTTTATTGCTCTGGAGATAAAGCAATAATTGAAGATACTATTATTGCGCCTCTGCCTCATCTGTGCAACTGAAGTGATATTTCTCTACGCCGCTCTGGATGATGAATCCTTCTTCGCTTCCCATGAGGTCCATCCCCAATGGACTCTTAGAATTCACCGGGGTAAATGACTTTTTGGTTTTTGCGTCGTAGTATTTGGACACAAACACCTGACCGGCCATGCCGGAAGATTTCCCCAAAGAAACTTTGGTGATGGCGTAACTTCCATTCCCCGCCGGAAGAGTGTAACCCAGTGAATACCCTTTATCGGGAAGAGCATAAACCTTCCCCAAATAATAATCCCCCTGGGAATAAGTAAATTTGAAGTCGTAGCAAAATTCTACGTCAGCCTCGCGACTGTTGTTGAAAGCGTAATAATCAATCCCGCTTTTAATAATGCTTCCACCTTCACTCCCGAGATACTGGTTGCCCAAGGAAGTCTTGGAGTTAACTGGAGTGTAAGTCTTCTTGGATTCTGCATCGTAATATTTCGAGACATAAACCTCTCCTGATTTGCCGGGAAAGCTACCTACCTTCGCCTTGGTGATCTCGTAAGTTCCTATCCCTGAAGCCTTGGTGTATCCCGACCTGTACCCCTGCTCTGGCAGAGCATAGACCTGGCCGATGTAGTAATCCCCATTAGTGAGAGTAAACTTGAAGTCGTAGCAAGTCTCGAAGTCAGCGGAGTCGGTTTTACTAAAATGGTAATTGGTCACACCGTTTTTTACGAGATAACCCTCCTCGCTCCCTAGGCCGGAGGCGCTGGCAGCGGATTTGGAATTCAAAGGGGTGTAGGTTTTGTTGCTCTCCTTATCGTAGTATTTATCCACGAATACCTGCCCGTATTTGCTAGCATCTCCAGAATAACCGGCGCCAGTTATCTCATAGCCTTCAATGGAAGATACCATATCGGGACTGCCGTATATGGTGCCGGTATAATAGTCCCCCTGGCTGAAAAGGTGCTTGAAAGAAAATTTGTCGTGGACGTCGGCCTCATAAATTACCCCATTCCTCGCGCCGAAGAAATAATCCTCGATACCTTCCTGGAATAGATAGCTGTGTTCGCTTCCTAAGTAGACGCTGCCTATAGGCATGGTAATATTCACAATGTTGGCGCCCCCGTATGTTACTTTGGTTTTACTGTCGTAATACCAGTCCACGAATACCGCGCCATCCGCCTGACCACTGGCAAGATCTTTTCCTTCCACTCGGTAGCCGATTATCTCGTAGTAGCCCTTTTTATTTCCCTCTACTGGAAAACCCAGCTTTTGTCCTTGGTAATAAGACTTATAGGGATTGTCGGGGTTTACTTGTGGAGGGGTTACTGCCGGTGCGGCCTTTCCGGTGGAAATGTCGAAGTTGCCGCCGCCGTAACCGGGATGCTCCACCGGCCGGGTGTAAACCCAGCCCTCGTAATGGTCCCCGCCGGGAAAATAAAACTTGAAATCGTACCGAGAAATAAGATCTAAACCTAAAGGATCTCTGGAGCCAAAGGGGCTGAGGAGGTCATTTTTCCAGGCGTAACTCCCCAGTGCGTGGGTGGAATTTATGCCGCCGGCAAGTCCCGCAGCCCAGGCCTCCGCCCAATCCTGGCCAATAAAGTAAAAGGAAAGTTCATAATAATCCGAAGACCAGGCCACAAACCGCGTCTTGTTATTGGCCGCCAAAAGATTGTCGGCCATGCCCCGGGCAAAACATTGGGCGAGGGCGTAGGTCTCGGCCTTGGCCGGCATGCCGCTGACCCAGGAGGCCAATTGCTCATCGGAAATCCGGTCGTTCTCCCCCCAGCCGCACAGGTAGGCGTCATCTTTCACTGGTTTGTCATGGTTCTCATAGGAAAGATTGTCGCCATGATCGTACGACCAGAAATAAAAGCAGCCTTTGTTCGATATCTCGGACTTGACTTCGGTCAGAGCGCTTTGCAGGCTGGCCGCCGTGCCCTCCCGGATAGTGCCGCCCTTGTCTGTCACTTTTTTCCAGTCGCCGGAACCGTCGGCGTAAAGCACATAGACGTTTTCCGGGTCAAAGTTGAGGGTATCCACCACCAGGTCCCACATGGCCGAGGTCTGATGATAATAGACGGGATAATTTAATTGCGGGTTGACTCCGCCGCTAAAAAGCACCGCGTAATTCAAGTCCGCTTCGGCGATCTTGCCATCCTGGTTCACCCCGAAATAATAATTGGATTTTTCCGGCTCGCTTGTCGGTTGCTTGACAATATAGTCGTGTTCGCTTCCCAGGTAATCGGTCCCCACACCCGTCCCTTTTTTCAGGGGGGTGTAAAATTCGTCCGTCTCCTTGTCATAATACCGGTCCACGAAAACCTGCCCGGCCTTGCTGAAATCCTGAGTTGACCCGCTCACTCCGGTGATTTCGTAAAAACCGGCCTCCCCATGCTCGTCATTTAAAATCTCGGTATAGCCTTTCAAGTATTCATGAATGGGAGAGGCATAAACCGTGCCTTCATAATAATCACCATTGTTATAAGTATATTTATAATTGTACAAATAGCATGCATCCCGCGAAACTTCTATTTTAAGAAAAAAATCAGAAGTTATTGAAGGTCCGTCCGTGTCAGCCTCAGTATAAACTTTAGCCCCTAAAGTGCATAATCCTATACCAAGTTGCTCATTAACTGATATATAGGCAGACTTAATGTAAGTTCCGGTCGCTAAATTTTCCAGTGTAAGAAGAGGGTCCATAAGAGGGTCCGTATAAGAATAACAGCTAATAAGACACGCATTATCGCCAACATTTGACACAGTAAACTTAAAAATCAAGTTTTCGTTTTTTTCCGTTACTATGCCTCCAGCACATTCGCCAAAAGAAAGAGAGAAAAAATCATTATTCCTATATTCAGAGCCTGGACTCTTACTGGCAGTTGCATAGGTATGAATGTAGTCGTAACCTGTTTCAGATCTTGCTGAGCTGCTCCCTATCTCATTGTTGTAGTTGACTTCTGAAACTATTGGCAAAGCAGTCTCATAAAGAGGGAACGCTTTAAAGGGCCCTTCATTTGTATATACAGTGCCATTAGGAGTACAATAACTGGCATAGGTCTTAGCGTACGCCGCGTAAGATTCTGGGTCCCATTTGATGACATCCGCGGAACCTGAAAGACTTCCGCCTTCAAAAGGTATGTTTTGATAATTAGTAAAAATTGAAGATCTTGCTTTTTTCTCCCATTCGCTTCCAATTTGAGGGGCTCGAAAGATACCATCTGGGGAGGGTGAACCGAAAGTCGGAAGGAAGATGACTGAGAAGAATACAAAGGCTGCTAAAAAACCTAATCTTTTCATTTTCTTACCTTCTTAAAAAATCGGTAATGACCCTTTAATGGTTGATAAATAATTTCGTAGACATTAATTCTCGCAGCGACCAGACATGACCTGACAAGCCGGCCGCCATGGCTGGTGTTCTGGATTGCCACCTTCTTGGGGTACTGTTG
>VGSW01000048.1 GCA_016874915.1 Deltaproteobacteria bacterium | reverse complement strand
CTGGGTGGACCCTCCCACGCGCCAAGAGGGAAATCCAACGCATGCTAATGCTGAAGCTGGGCTTTTGCCCTTGTTGTCGGCGTTCAATCATAATGGATGATTCTTAAAATTACTTAACGTAGTAGTGTTAGTTAGTTAGTGATCAGTGATCAGTGATCAGGGGGAGGAAATAGAGTAGGGGATTGAGGGGTGGCCGGTGGTGAGAAATTTTGTTGACCGAAAACCGAAATCTAAAAACTGAAGCCTTTATCGTCATCATAATATTGCGGGCGTCCCGCCATTATATTATGTTATCGCCAGAGGGCCCGGGGAACGAATAGACCACCCTTTTGGGGAACCGTCCCCTTGCGGTCTTCCGCCCAGGGACCTATTTATTAAAAGGGAGGCTGTTTGTCATCCTGAACGAAGTGAAGGATCCCAAAATATGAGATTCTTCGCTGCGCTCAGAATGACAATTGCCGCCGAGAGGGGAATTTTGCAAGAGCCTCCAGTGATTTAATAAAGTGATTTCTTTAACAACTGAAACAACTGGCCACTGGCCACTGATTACTGCTCACTGATCACTGACGTTAAGGAGTATGTGATGGCCGATATGGCCGATGAACGCCCCCGGGGAGCCATAAGGCTGTTTCGCATCGCGGGCATCCGCATCAGTCTGGATTTCTCCTGGTTCATCGTCTTTGCCCTGGTGCTCTTCGCCCTGTCCGCGGGCTATTTTCCCAGGACTTATCCCGGGTACGATACCCAGACCTACTGGCTGGCCGGGTTTGTCGCCACCCTGCTGTTTTTCTCTTCGGTGCTGATCCATGAGCTGTCACACTCCCTCATGGCCATTCGCTGCGGCATCGAGATTCCCGAAATCACCCTGTTCATTTTCGGCGGCGTCTCCAAGCTCTCCGAAGAGCCCAAAGACCCTCGCACGGAATTAAAGATTTCCCTGGTGGGGCCGTTGAGCAGCTTTGCTCTGGCCGTGGTCTTCGGGTTGGTGGCCAAAATTCTTTCCGGTCTGCCCATTCTGCTGGTGGCCGTGTTCCACTACCTGTCCTGGATCAACGTGGCCCTGGGCGTCTTCAACCTCATCCCCGGCTTTCCCCTGGACGGCGGCCGGGTGCTGCGGGCCATCTGGTGGTGGAAGACCGGCTCTCTCACCCGGGCCACCAAGGTAGCCACGGACATCGGCAAAACCTTCTCCGTGGCCTTGATGATCCTGGGCGCGCTCCAGATCTTCTCCGGCATGCTCATCAGCGGACTGTGGCTGGTCTTTATCGGCATGTTCCTCCGGGGCATGTCCGAACGGGGCTATGAAGAGCTGATCATCCGCAAATCCCTGGAAGGCGTGCCCCTCCGCGAAGTCATGATTACCGACGTGGTCACCGTGCCTCCGTCTCTGCCCCTGAACCAACTGGTGCACGACTACTTTCTCCACTATACTTACCGGGGGTTTCCGGTGGTGGCCGACCATGCGGTGCTGGGCCTGGTCTCGGTCACCGCGGTGCGGGGGGTTTCTTCCGAGGACCAGGCCAAGACCATGGTGGCGGATGTGATGACCCCGCTTCGGGAAGACTTGGTGATCGCCGCGGACGCTTCCCTGGCCGAGGCCCTCAGCCGGATGGTCCAGGAGGACGCGGACCGCCTCCTGGTGATGACGGAAGGCCGAATGGTGGGGATGATCACCAAGACCAGCCTGCTGCGTTTTGTACAGATAAAGCAGATTCTGGAAACTTGAATTCTTAACCATCAAGACACACAGACATAAGAGAGTAACTTTAGTGTTTCTTAGTGTTTTGGTGTCTTTGTGGTGAAATTTGAAAAGGAGGAGTTTATGAACGAAGTAGCCGAAGTTGCCGCTCCCATGCGGAAAAATATCGCCATCCGCCTGCTCTTCACCCTGCTTTTTGTCCTCATTTTGGGCATGACGAAGTGCTTGATCTATTTAACGGTGATCTTCCAATATGTCTATCTCCTGGTCACCCTCGAGCCCAGCGAGCCGGTGCGGGGCTTCGCCAACCGGCTGGCGGCATACGCCTACCAGCTCATCCGCTTCGTGACCCTGAACGACAATGAGAAGCCCTTCCCCTTTAAACCGTTTCCCCCGGAACTGGAATTGCCGGCCGAGGAAGTGAGCTTCACCTGAGAAAAAAGCGGGACCGGTCCATAACCGCGAGGGTATTCCTGGCCGCGGTCATTTTCTTGTTAACGAGCCGCGTTGCGGGCGGGGCTGCCCCGGCTTCAGTCACCGCCCGGCATTGGCCGCCGGGCTATTTTTACCGGTACCAGAAATTGCCGGTCCCGGAGAAAGAAAAACTGCTGGCCCGGATTGACGCGGCCTTGGAGAACCTAAAGGAGGAAAGCGGCGGGCTGATCGCCAAGGGCGCGGTCATCGAAAAACCCGACCCCGGGATCAAGACTTACCCAAAGCTCACCATCCTGGATGAAAGCGGGCTGATAATCATGGCCCGTCAAGTCCCTAACCTCTATTACCGCTACCGCGGCCCCGGCCCCCTCAACCCCAATATTTTTATCGTCGTCAAGAATGCCAAAGTAAATAAAACGGAGAGCTTTATCCGGCAGAACTTTGTGGTGGAGGGGGATTTTCAGGCCTACGCCGACAAGTTTGTGAAGGCCATCATGCAGGGGCTGGAGAACGCAGAAAAGGATGAAGGGCCGAAAAGATAGGTATCCACAGATTTCACAGATTGACCCAGATTTTAGAGGGCTTTCGGCAGTCAGCTTTCAGCCTTAAGCTTTTGAAAGTCAAATGCAGCGCTATTAAACTAACTGCTAACTGCACTGATTAAATCTGGAAAAATCTACAAAATCTGGGGATCAAAAGCCAGGTCCCAGGTCCGGGCCTTAACCGGTTTGCGGGGGCTTACTCCTGCCACCTCATAGAAGGCCACGCTGCCGTCCCGCCAGCTGAGCTGGTAATTAAACCCCAGGTATTCTATGCGGCTGGTGAGCATAACCAGGACCTTTTCGATGAGCCGGCCATGGAGGGGGTGGGGGAAAACCGCCACCAGGAGTTTGCTCTCCTCGGGGGTGAAAAACAGGTCTTGCGCGGATTCGCTTAACATGACAACCTCTTATCATTTCCAACGGAAACCCTGGCAAGGGCTATACCCAGGTGGGTTTTCCTTGACTTATCGTTCACAATATACACCCTAAATATTTTTCTGCAAGGATTGGTGGGGGAAGGGGCCGGACCAGGTTTAAACCCAGCGGGGGAAAGAGCGCCCCGGAAGCGGTGCGCCTGAAGAAAAAAAAAGGGGCTAGCATCCATGTCCGCCCCGTAGATGCAATCGTTTATAGATGCCGCGTTTTAATGGCCGCAGCAAGAAACGGCGGGTTCGCAGTATTCCACCGGCTTATAATAGGCGGTGCCGTTTTCCTTCCAGGAGAAGGTGTACCAGCAATCGTTGAATTGAATGCAGTTGCTGGCCATCAGGATAACCCGCTCCACCAGGCGTCCGTGCAGGGGATGAGGAAACACCGCCACCATGGGGGGTCTTTCCTCGGAATAGGTAAGATCACAACCGTGTTCGTCTATCATTAATCGTCCTCAATATTTTCGGCAAGGGAGTTTTTGTGCCCCGATGCTCTTATAAACATTATACCTACCATATAACAGATTGCAAGGGTAAATAAAAAGAAAAATTGTTGCATGACGGCCGGGCCCACGCCGGAGGCGCCCCGGGGCCAGTTAATTTCGCCGCCCTCGGATTGACAACGCCGGGCTTTTTGATTATGGTGGAGCCGGTAATGATGATGGGATCCAGCCACCTGTTCCGGAGGTAAGCGCACATGAGCAACAACGGCAAAGAGGCTTTTCTTAATAAATATAAACACGCGGACAAAATCTGGTCAGGACGTTCCTTTATCGATTACCCGGACCTGAAACAGTTGCTGGCGGAAATGCCCGTATCCCCGGCGGCGAATCCGACGAAAAATTATACCCACCGCTATTCCGGCAACCGGGATATAATTTTCGGCGAGATTCTCCACAATTTGCTGGCCTATGAAGGTTTCATGCGGGACAAAACCAACACGGTCAAAGAGTGCTCCATCCGGCCGGTTATCAACAGGGAGAGCGTTATTATTGAATTTGACCTGGACTATAAGACCAAGTATGGCGATACCGGCTCCACCTCTTTTGAAGTGATCCGCAACGGAGAGAGAAACTATCTCTTTTTTATCGATCGATACCGGCCGGGGTGATGTCGGGGATTTCTCAGCTTTCAGCTTAAAAGGATCACTTAATTTTGCTGGGCGAGGATAAATGACGGCTGCCGCGGACACCGGGAAAATAAAAATCGATTATTGCCTTTGCTCCGGAAAGGCAATCAAGGTAGGGCATCTTAGGAAAAATCTTTCTATTTCGAGAGAGACCAACAACCAGAAAAATATTAGTGGCACAAGCCTCTGGCCTGTGGGCGCCGTCTGTTCTGCCAAGAACCCTTCCCACAGGCTGGAAGCCTGTGGCACTCGTGTCATTGTATTTTTATCATTTCTGCAAGAGGCCACCGAGCTCAGAGGCTCTTTATTGAGTTAAGGCAACAATCGGAATAAAAATTGCCGTCCTGGAGTACAGGACGGCAAACGGCGCCTGGGTGTCTTGGTGGTGAATTAGCTTATATTAGTTCCCTCTGCCGGTTCAATGCCCGGTTATTCCCAGGTAAGCCTGGCGGATCTCATCGTTTTTCATCATCTGGCGGGCTTCGCCTTCCAGCCAGATCTTGCCCTGGGCCAGGACGTACGCGTAATCGCTCACCGCCAGGGCCATGGTGACGTTCTGCTCCACCAGCAGCATGGTGAGTCCCGTTTCCTTAAGACGGACCAGGGTTTCGAACAGGGTGAGGGCCAACAGGGGGGAGAGGCCCAGGGATAGTTCGTCCAGCATGAGGATTTCCGGTTCGGCCATCAGGCCCCGGGCCACCGCCACCATCTGCTGCTCGCCGCCGCTCAAGGTGCCGGCTTTCTGGCCGGTCCGCTCCTTCAGCCGGGGAAAGAGGTCATAGACTTTTTCCAGATTGTGGCTGAACTTTGCCCGGGAGCGGGGGGAGAAGGCGCCCATTTCCAGGTTTTCATAAACCGTCATGGAGGTGAAGAGCTGCCGCCCTTCCGGCACCAGCACCATCCCGGCCTTGGCCCGGGCATGGGCCGTCAGATGGGTCACGTCCCGGCCCCCGAAGATGACCGAACCATCCAGGGGTTTGAGAAGCCCCATCATGGTGCTCAAAAGGGTGGTCTTCCCCACGCCGTTGGAACCCACCAGGGTGGTGAGCTTGCCTTTTTCCAGGCGAAGATTCACCCCCCAAAGAATCTGCAATTCTTCGTATCCCGAAGCCAGGTTGTTGACTTCCAGCAAGGTCATAAACTTTCCTGCCCCGATTAATAACTGATAACTGAAAACTAAAAACTGAAAACTGTTTTTTATTCCCCCAGCAACCGGGCCGTCATCTCCGGATCGCCCAGGTAAGCCTCAATGACTTGCGGGTCGTTAACCACCTCCTGGGGCAGCCCTTGAGAAATAAGAACGCCGTAGTCCAGCACCAGGACCCGGTCCGAGACGTTCATCACCGCTTGCATGACGTGCTCGATCATCAGGATGGTGATCCCCTGGTCCCGGATGGCCCGGATGGTGTCCAGCAAGGCGGTGATTTCTGAGGGATTAAGCCCCGCCAGCACCTCGTCCAGCAGGATAAGGTAAGGTTGGGCCGCCAGGGCTCGGGCCATCTCCAGGCGCTTCTTCTGGGCTACGTTGAGACTACCCGCGGGTTGGTGGGCGCGTTCGACGAGGCCCACCTGGGTCAGGGCTTCATTGGCTCTGACGGCGGCGGCGGACAATGACAGCCCCTCCCGGCCAAAGCAGGCTCCCACCATGACGTTTTCCAGCACCGAGAGTTCATGAAGGGGTCGCACCACCTGGTGGGCCCGGCTCATCCCTCGCCGGGCCACTTCATAGGAAGGCAGACCGGTGATATCCTCCCCCCGGAAGATGACCTTGCCTTCCTCCGGCGCGTAAACCCCATTAACCGCATTAAAGAGGGTGGTCTTGCCCGCGCCGTTGGGGCCGATGAGTCCCAGGATTTCTCCTTCCGCCAGATCGAATGAAACGTCCGTCAGGGCCTGAAGGCCCCCGAAACGTTTGCTGACCCCTCTTACTTGCAGCATCATTCCAGAAATCTCCGAAGACGGGGGAAGCGGCCCCGCACCCAGCCCACTGCTCCCGCCGGCACAAAAAGGATAATGAGGAGAAGGAACACCCCGGCCACTGCCAGGTGCAGGTCCTTAAAAATAGGGCTGGTGAGGAGATAGCCCCGCAGGCCCTGGTAAGTGACGGCCCCCACCAGGGGGCCCAGGACCAGCCCCTGGCCGCCCAGCATGACCATCACCAGAGATTCAATGGACATGTGCAATTGAAAGGCGTCCCCCGGCTCCACGTTGCCGTTCTTGAAAAAGTACAGGGTGCCGATCACCCCGGGAAAGAAGGCGGAGATCATGAAGGTGATGGTCTTGGCCTGAGGGGCCTTCACCCCCATGACCATGGCCGCGTCTTCGTCCTCCCGGATGGCCATCAGCCCCAGGCCGAACCGGGAGTGCTTCACCAGGAAGCTCACCAGGAACAACACCAGGGTGACCACCCAGAGGAGGGTGAAGGTGAGCCACAAAGCCGACCCCGCGCCGCCGTACCGCTCGTAAACCACGAAATTGACAAACAGGCCCGTTGCCCCCCCGAAGGGCTCGAAATTGCTCACAAAGGCCCGGGCCGCCTCATTGATCCCGATGGTGGCCAGGGCGAAGTAAGCCCCCCGCAGTCGCAGCACCGCCATCCCTAGCAGCCCCGCCATGACCGCGCTCAACGCACCCCCGGCGATGGCGGCCAGAAACATGTTCCAGTCGTGCTGGCTCAAGAGGTAAAAGCCGAAATAGCCCCCCAGGCCGAAAAAGACGATGTGGCCAAAGCTCACGTATCCGGTATAGCCCAGAAGGATGTTGAGGCTGGAAGCCATGGCCACGAACATCATCAGGGTGAACGCGGTTTCCCGGGCGGTGTCCTGGCCCATAATTAAAATAATCAGGCCCCACCCGAACAGCAGGGTCAAGGGGATCCAGAAACCGGGGGTTTTCCAGCCCCTCATCTATTTTGCCCCCAACAGGCCGCTGGGTTTAAACAGCAGGACCAGGACAAAGAGGCCGAATTCCACCACCGGCACCCAACTCACCGGCATGAAGGCCGGGATGAGGCCCTCCAGTCCCCCCAGCAGCAACCCGCCGATGAGCGCGCCCAGGGGATTGCCCAAGCCGCCCAGGACGCAGATGACAAAGGACTTCAACTCATAAGGTCCGCCGCTCAAGATGGTGAAAGGGAAAAAGGTGGCAATCAGGCCCCCGGCCACCGCGGCCAGCATGGTGCCGATGCCGAAGCTCAGGGCCAGGATCCAGGCGGACGGAATGCCCATGAGCTCCGCGGCCTTGCGGTTGTTGGCCACGGCCCGGATGGCTTTGCCCGGCCGGGTGAAGTACAGAAAAAGATAAAGGGCCGCGGTGAACAGGACCGCGCCCAGGGCTGCTACCAGGCGGGTGGCAGGCACGTGGATGGGGCCCACCTCCAGGGACCCCAGGGAGAAGTCGATGTTATGGGGCGAAGTGGTGAAAACCGCGGTGCCCACTCCGATCAAGATCATATTTACCGCAAAGGTGGCCAACAGGGTGGAGAGGTGGGGCGCATTGATCACCCGGTGCACTACCACGCCATATATGAGAAAGCCGAAAACCAGACCGAAAACGGCCACCGCCAGGAGGGCCAGGTATGGGTTCCAGCCGGCCTTGAGAAACAGCAGGTAAGTGCCGAACATTCCCAGGGCCATGACCGGGCCGTGGCTCAGGTTGATGACGGTCATCACCCCCCAGATAAGGGTTAGCCCCACGGCTGCCAGGCCATAGACAAATCCCAGGAGCAGCCCGTCGGTTAAAGAAGAAAGCAATTGTCCCAGCACGCCACACACCTCTTTTGAGTAGTGAGCAGTGAGCTGTAAGCAGCAAGCAGTTAGTTTTTAAGCCAACTGCCTCTGCTTACTGCTCACTGACTATTTACTTGCGGTAAGGAATCCCGGCTCCGGTCTTGCTGGCTTCGGGCCATACCACCTGTTTAAACAGTTTGCCTTTGTCGTCTTTCTGCCACTGGATGTAAATCATGTCGTGGCCCAACTGGAGGCCGTGATTCTTGGGAGTGGCGTCAAATTTGATCCGGCCGTAAAAGGTATAAATGTCCAGGGCGTCCAGCACCGCTTTGACCTTGGCGGTGTCGGTGGAGCCGGACTGTTCGATGGCTTTCTGCAGCAGCAGACCCGCCACGTAGCCCCCGGCGCTGTGATAAGTGGGCTCTACCTTGGCCTTGGCCCGATAGGCTTTGGTGAACTCGTCCACCGTGGGGCCGTACCATTCCTTGCCCTCAGCCTTGGCCGTCTCGGGGCTGTACTGGGCCTGGGGCTCCCACTGGCTAGGCCCGATCACTCCCAGGGCGGCGTCGCCCAGTTCGGCGAATTTGTCTTCCGGAGGGGCCACCAGCAACGCCACCATTTTGGCCTTCATGCCTTTTTCAAAGAGCTGTTTGGCAAAGGTGCTGGTGTCGGAGAAATGGCCGCCGCCCATCACCGCGTCCACCCCCGGGGGAATCTTATTGATAAAGGGCGCAAAGTCCGTGGCGCCGGGCTCATAGCCCTCGAATAACACCACCTGGTAGCCCTTGACCGTGGCATAGGCTTTAAGGGCGTTCACCACGTCGGTGGAGAATTTGTCCTTCTCATTGACGATGGCCACCTTTTTGGCCTGGGGGTCCATCTTGGCCAGCATGTCAATGGCGCCGGTGAGATAGCGGGACGCGGGGGTGTAGGTCTGGAAGACCAGGGAATAGCCTTTCTTATAAGTGGAATCGGAGGCCGCGCCCGCGGTGATCAGAATCCGGTTGTTTTGCTGCGAGATTACCGCGGCGGCGTCCGCCAGGCCGCTGGAATACGGGCTGATGAGAAAGTCGGCCTTGTCCTGGTTGATGAGCCTGGTGTAAAGCTCTTGCACCCGTTCCTTCTTGCTTTCGTCGTCGTAAAACTTGGCGGCAAACTTAACCACGGTGCCGTCTGGTAGCTTTACGCCGCCCTTGGCGTTTACCTGGTCCACCCACAGATTCAAGCCGTTAACCTGACGCATGCCCTCCACATTGAGTTTCCCCGTCTGGGAGGCGGTGAAGCCGATGGTTACGGTCTTTTCCGCGGCTCCGGCCAGAGGGGAAAATCCCAAGACCAGACCCAGGGTCACCAGACCCACCAACAAGCAGAAGCTCTTCCCTTTCATGCAACCTCCTTTCACTTACGGCTCTGCGGCCGGTCAATCTACTCGAAATTCCGTTAATATAAACCCTAGTTGGTCATATATACATTCATTTGCACAAATTTGGAAGTTTAATTATGAGGTTAACCGGATTTTTTGGCCCGGGATAATGAGCCTGAGGTTGGAGCATGAAGCCGCAGGCTTCAGCTTGCCCTTAAAGCTAGCCGCCGTAGCTGTTACAATGATGAAAAGTATTGATGGCACAGGCTTTCCAGCCTGTACAGCCTAGAACTTTTTAAAGTAAATAAAACTTGGGAGCTCGGGTCCAATTCGCTTCCCTATCATATTACTCGGAGCGATTAATTGTTCCCATTATCCGAGGCAGGACTGAGGACTGAGTATGGCGAAATGAGAACAATTAAGTGACCTGAGTAATAACTCCTTAAAACAGTTTGCCCTTCAGCCCCAGGCCCTGGAGGCGGTCTTGCAGTTCCCCCGCGGCCACCTCGCCCTTAAAGTTGAAGGGGATGCGCCAGCTTCCGATGAAAATGGGCAGGCGGACGCCGCCCCTGAGCTGATAGCGAAACTTATGGTCCGGGTTTTTTAGCCCCGCGGGAAGCAAACCCAGGAGGGCCGGAAATTTCACCATCATGGGGAACTCCACCGTGGTCTGTCCCAGGGCCGGCAAGGTCACCGGACGGTCACTCCCCCCCTGGACCACTCTCCTTCCCTCCAGCCACAACTCATAATCGTAGCCATTGATGCTCAAGGTCTGGGGGTTGGGATTTTCCAAAAGCAGGATGCAGGACACCGGCCAGCCGCCTCCGGTGGGCAACCCAAAGCCCACCGCCTGGACTTTAACTTTAGGGGGTTGAAGTTCGTGGGCCCGTTGAATTTGCTGCAGGCCGCAGCCTGAGAGGGTGGTAATTGCCAACAAGAGAAATATGAATAGGTTATGTAAATTCATTATTTTCATTTTCCGTTTTCCGTTTTGCATTTCATGGCTCAATTTAAGTCCGCCATTCAGTTAGAATCTTCATAGCTTCCATTTTGTTAATATCATATTTTTATTCCGACCTGTGCTTAACGGTGCAATCTGTGGGTAATCGACATAGCTAGGCGTAGCGAAGCTGAGCCCCGGGCTGCGGCTCCACCGCCACGGCTCTTGGGCGCTGCCGGCCGTTTGCGCCGCCACCTCACGACCCACTTCGCGTCGGCGTAAGGCCGCAAACCGGCTCCGGCTCCGCTTCCATTGCGCCAGAACACCATCCTCAGACGACGACGTCACTACGAGTCAAGATTCCTCATCACTGAGGGAATTTCGCAATCGATTGCTGCTTTAATTCCCGTCTGTTTCTTGCTGAAATGAGAAAGAGATAATGGCATGAGTGGCACAAGCTCCCAGCCTGTGGAAAAGGCGCTTGGGAGAACAAGCGGCGCTCACAGGCCGGAGGCCTGTGCCACTATTTATTATTTGAGATTTCGAAATAGAGAGATTTTATTCTATCTTACCTTCCCAGGGCTTCCTTTTCGGAGTAAAGGCAATAATCGAATTTCGCAAAAGCTTTAGCCGGCAGGGCACACAAAAAGGCGCACCCAAGGTGCGCCTGATTAGGTTTTTCAAGCCTAACGGAATCTGGCCGGCGCGCCCGGCCCCAAAATTAACCCACCGGCCCGGTCATCACGGAATTTATCCCGTACCGGGGTTCGGAACACATATGGCAGTCCTGCTTCTGGATCACATCCTTAAAAGGGGCCTTTTTTCGCCCCGCCTCTCTTTTTTTAACCTGGCGGGTACGGCCCTTGGCTTTGATGGAATCTTCATTACCCACCGGTTCGGCCAGGTGGACCAGATCAAGTATTTCCGGCTCCTCTGGTTTCTTCGGGGTTTGAGTCCCGATTCTGACAAAAAAATCTTCGCTGAGGTTCATTATCCTATTCAGCCGGGAAGCTGCTTCCCAGAGCTGGTCCGCCGCGGTTTGGTGGGTCTCCCCGTGTTTCTCTTGAACGAATCGTCTCAGGCCCTCCATGGTGGCGGCAATGGAGCCCCGAATCTCCCAAAACATGCACTTCAGGGTGCGTAGCACCCGTTCATTGACCTGCGATGCCGCCGCGGTTTGGCCCCCGACCTTTTCCGGCGCCTCCTTCTCCAGGCAGCGGCAGACCCGCCGCCGCAACTCCGCCGGGGTAATGGGCATCATGACGTAATCATCCAGGTTCATTTCATAGGCTTCCCAAGGAAAAATCTGGTGTTGGTCGTTGACCACCATGACTTTTGCTGCTGGGTTCAAAAACTTGGCCCGCTTCAGGACTCCCAGAATATCCTTATCCTCCTTGGTGAGCCTGGCTATGATCAAGTCGAAGTTCTTCTTCACCAGGGCTTCCAGCGCCGCCTCCAGCTGCGCCGCCGACCGGATGCGATAACCTTTATGGCCCAGCGCCCAGGTCAGAGTCCAAAACAGATTGGACCCGTCACCCACCAGCAGAATATCATAACCGTCCATGTCCGCCTCTTTTCTTTTGGCTGCGCTCAATCTAAGCTATGAATCGGATCATTTAGTGGCCTAATAAAATAATAAATCAATTGGCAATGCAATCGGCAGAATTGCCTAATTTAGAATAGGTAAAACTACCTATAAAATGCTTTCTTGTAGAAAATTTAATGTATAGGATGCCTAAGCTCTTCAGATTAATAAGGTAAGTTGTTTCCGGTTGGTATCCTGGGCAGGAACAGGCGCGAAGTTTTTTTCTCTCCGTTGGTCTCCAGTCGGGCGGATAAGAAGATCCGCCCTTGACGCAGGGCGTTTATGGCCGGGGGGAGTTCCAGGTCGGCATCCTGCTTCAGGAGGCAGCCTTGGGCGCCGGCGGCCAAAGCCTGGTCCGGATATTCTCCATCCCGGTCTAAGGTTAAAATCAGGACCGCCAAGTTCGGGAAGCGGTCTCTGATCTCCCGGGTGGCTTCCAGGGCCCGCAGCCGGGGCAGGGAAATATCCAGGATCAACAGGTCAGGGATAAAAATTTCCAGGAACTCAAACAGTTCCGGACCGCTCCCCACCGCTCCCACCACTTTCGTTCCCTGGATCTCTTCGATGATTCTTATTATTTCCTGGCGCAGCAGCCTATGGCCTTCCGCCAGCAGTATGCAATAAGGGGCGTTCATACATCACCTTGGACGCAGCATGAGACGCGAGAATTGCCTGGTCCCAATCAGCGCAAGAAATGCCGAGTTCTCTGGCCTTGGCCCAGACCGAAGTGTCTGCGGCAGCCAGTTTTTTTCATTGATGAAAATTTAATAAATCCCAGATGCGAATGATATCGGCAGAAATACCTATTTACTGTTGGGTAAAAATACCTAGATAGAATCGGCAGGCAGCAGCTTAAAAAAATCAGAAAGATAAATTAGGCGACTTTTGCCAGAGGTCTTATCCGGGTATAGGTGACCCAGCCGGCAATTTTCCAATGATACCTTGACAACCCCGGATTCCGGGAATTAAAATGGGAAAAAGATTATATTTTTCAGAGGGTTGGCGGAATGCCGCGGTTTCGCATGGTCATGGGGGCCAACCGGGGGAGAGCGCCATCCGGGTCATCCGGGCTTGCAAAGGTCTGGCCTTCCAGTTAACAGGTGAAAAGAGGGGAAAAATGACGATAAATGTTTTAAGTCTTCTCTTCCCCTTTTTAGCCCGATTTAAATCACTTTTCCCTTCATAGGGAGGACCAAATGTCTAAACGGACCCGGATGTTGCCCTATGGCTGGTACCCCGGCAGTGAGCGGAACTGCCGGGAAGAAATCGAAAAATTCGTGGCCGGGGTTAACCCTCTACCGGAAGGGACCAGGGTTTTCGGCGGCATCGTCCCCCACGCCGGCTGGTTTTTTTCCGGCAAACTGGCGGCCCGGGTCTTCTATCTGGCCTCCCGGTTGAGCCAGCCCCAGGTGGTGGCGGTGTTTGGCGGCCACTTGGGGGGCAACTCGCCTCCCTTGCTGGTCATGGATGACGCCTGGGAGACGCCCCTGGGAGATATCCCCCTGGCCAAGGAGTTTTACGACCCCCTCAAGCAGCGCCTCACCTTGAAGGAAGAATATCCCGGAGACAACACCATCGAAGTACAGCTTCCCATGGTGAAATATTTCTTTCCAAAGGCTAAGGTCCTGGCCTTGCGGGGGCCTCATTCGGCCAAAGCGGTGGAACTGGGGGAAGCGGTGGCCGCGGTGGCCCAGGAGCTCAAAGTTTCGCTCCTGGCCTTCGGCTCCACCGACCTGACCCATTACGGCCCCAACTACGGGTGGGCCCCCAAAGGTTTCGGCGCCGCGGCGGTGAAATGGGTTAAGGAAGTTAATGACAGGCGCTTTATCGACGCCACCCTGAAGTTGGACGCGGGGGAAATGCTCCGGGCCGGGGCCGAAGACCAGAGCGCCTGCAGCGCCGGAGGCGCCGCGGCCGCGGTGGCCGCGGCCAGAAAGCTGGGCGCGGCCAAAGCTATACGGGTGGATTATTACACCAGCTATGATGTCATGCCCGGGGACAGCTTCGTGGGTTACCTGGGCGCGGTGCTGACGGGCTAAACCGGAAAAATTACGCCAAAACACCAAAGCCCTAAGAATTTATACTGAGTTGGCGGAGGAAATAAGGGCGGCGGTCTTAAGATGATCTCCCACTGTCTCTTTAAGAGTAAAACTTATAATGGAAACATCGATACAACGGGAGTGTACAGGCGGTTCAGCACCGAGTTCCCCAGGGCGGTGATGCCGGTTATCACCACCATGGCGATGAACCCGAGGATAATGCTGTATTCCACCGCACTGCCCCCGTATTCATCTCTCCAAAATAGCTGGATGGATGTGGCCATGATTAGTCTCCCTTCCCCGGTCGGCCAATTTAAAAGCCGGGGCGTTCCCTGAAGGTAATTTGCCGGAAGAGCCATGCCTGGGATTCCGGCGCCCGGAGCCGCTTTTAGCTATTGGTGGCTTGATTTATATGCTGGATTATGGCGGTCGACAATCAGGAGAAGACTGATTTTGTTCGCAGAATTACCGGATTTTAAAGTAAGGTGAGCCTTGCCGCAAGATGGCCGGTGACAGATCGCCTATTCAGATACCCCGCAGGTGCAACAGGTGCACAATTTTCCCGCTTTCAATGCCTGGTAACCTTCCCGGAATAAAACCACCACAATGACCAGGCCGATGACCGGGTCCGCCTGCCAGACGCCATACCAGTAATTCAGCCCCAACCCCACCAGCAATGCCAGGGAGAGAAAAGCGCAGGCCAGGGTCTGCTTGGAGTCGGCCATGAGGCTGCGGCTGCCCAGGGAGCGGCCGGTGCGGTACTTCAGATAGAAGAGGGCCGGCATGGCCGCCAGAGAAACCCCGGCGATGATGAGGCCCAGAAGGGTGGGGTCAGGCATCTCCTGGAAATAGAGCTTTTTCACAGATTCATAAAGAACGTAAGCTCCCAGCACAAAGAAGGTGTAGCCCACGATTTTGACGGCCTGCTGCTCCCGCCTGGCCTCGTCCTCGGGGGACAGGCCGTCGGTACGGGTGAAGCGCCAGATCATGACGCCGCCGGACAGGGATTCCACGAAGCTGTCCAGGCCGAAGCCCACCAGAGCGATGCTCCCGGCCCAGGCCCCGGCGAGGATGGAAATAACACCCTCCAGGACGTTGTAGCCCACGGTGATATAAGACAGCAGAAGCGCTTGTCGCTGTAAATTGCTTGTCATTTTTATATTATACACCACCAAACCGCCAAAGACATCAAGAGCCAGCAATAAAATCCCGTTTTCCGTTTCCCGTTTTCCGGGGGAGGTGGATTTGGTATCTTGGAAGTGAATTATTTTTGGGGCAGGCGACCCGTGCGGTTTTTAATTCGCGTTTATCGGCGTTCATCTGCGGTTAATAAAGTCCCGCAGCCGGTCAAAATAAGCCTGGCCGCCGATGATATAAGTATCATTGTGGTGGGCCCCGGGGATGACGTAAAGCTCCTTGGGCTCCGGGGCCGCGGCATAAACCCGGCGGCCCATGTCCACCGGGATGATTTCGTCATGCTCGCCGTGGATGACCATAACCGGCGCGTTGACTTCGCCGATCTTCCCCAGGTTGTCATAAGGGACTGAGGGGCGCCAGTTAAAGAAAAAAGGCGCGTACAGCCGGGCCATGTCCTCCGAGTTGGTGAAGGGCGACTCCAGGATAAGCGCGCCGCAGGGGGCTCTCACCGCCAAGTCCGTGGCCAGGGCGGTGCCCAAGGAGCGGCCGAAGAGGATGATGTCCGAGGTGGGAATGGCGCGGTTTTCGGCCACATATTGGTAAGCCGCGGCCGCGTCCAGGTAAGTGCCTTCCCGGGTGATGCGCCCCTGGGAGCGGCCATACTCCCGGTAGTCGAAAATGAACACCTGGACCCCCACCAGATGCCACAGCAGCCTTAAGTTGTCCAGGCGGTGGCTGATGTTGCCGGCGTTGCCGTGGAACCATAAAAACACCGGGGCCCCGGCCTTGGGCACCCACCAGCCGTGGAGCTTCACCCCGTCCGCGGCCTCAAACCAGACTTCCTCATATTCCAGGCCGTAATCCGCCGGAGTGCCGATAAGATAGGGGTCGGGAAAAAAGACGATGCCTTTTTCGGAAAATTCCAGGTTCACGTAAGTCTCAGGGTTAGCGGATTCGTATGTATGGGCGTAATTTAACGCGCCGGCTGTTACGGGCCCAATCAATCGCGCCCCTTCAAATTATTAAAACATCAGAAACCAAACGTATACATCTTATTCCCTTTTATTCCAATTCCTTTTCCACTAAGGTATTTGACCCTATTTTCTTCCATCCTGAGGCTTAAGGGATTAGTGGGGTCGCTATACCATTGCATTCTCATTATAGCATGGTAGCCTCTATCCAATGTAATACTATCTCCAATACGAAAACCGAAAGGTAAATCCGCGACTGGAACTGGAATAGTTGGTGGATTTTTTATTAATTCCTTCCCTTTCTTTTCCTGATTAATTTTATTTATCAGGAAGTTATTAATCAATTTTTTAAGCTCATTAATGTGTTCTGTTTTGGGATTCCGCTTGAAATAAGCTGCATACGCAGTTATGTCATTTGATTTGGAAATATTTTCCCAAGGAGATTTTGGCAAAGGCACTGGCTTTGTATGAGTAACACTTAAATTCCTCATTATAAATAATACAATAATACAGGTTATAATGGGCAATGAAATTTTAATACAGCGAAATAAATTAGATACAGATGGAAGTTGATATTTCATGACAACCTCCTTTACGCTTAATTAAAAAAATAAAACCACAATGAGCCGGATAAATCAATGGGAAACTGTTGTAAAACAGGTTTGGAGAGAGCACCAGTGGCCTCCATAGGCGGGGCCGACTGTGCAACTGCCACCTGACGTATTCAATCCTGGAAGCTACTTCATCGATTTTAGCCCAGGAAAAATCCCACTATATACCGCAAAGCCAGGCCGGCGATGATAACGCCCAGGCCGATGCGGATGGCGATGGCGGAGAAGAATTTCTGCAAGCGGGCGCCGCAATACATGCCCAGGAAGCCGCCGATGCCGAAGAGCGCCCCCAGGGCCAGGTCCGGGGCCACCACCTGGCCGGGGCAGAAAGGCGCCAGGCCATAGTAGATCCCCACCCCGGCCACCGAGGTGATGAGAGTGCCCATGAGGGCCGCGCCGGCGATGGTGTAAATGGGCAATTGAAAGACCGCGGCCAGGAAGGGGGCGATGATGGCGCCGCCGCCGATGCCGTAGGTGCCGCCGATGAGCCCCACCACCAGGGCTAACAACAACAAGGCCGGGGCATTGAAGGTAAAGGTTTCCCCCAGGAATTCAAAGGACACCTGCCGGAAGCTCCAGCCCAGGGTCTTGACCCGGGCCTGGAGAGGCAGGCCCCGCCCCGCACTCTGGCCGGCCTCCTTCATAACCTTGGCCAGGCGCTCCTGGACCCGGGCCTCAAACTCCTGGATCCGGGCCTTCTTGCGCTTGGCTTGAGGGGTCTGGTCGTAAAGCAGCCGCCCGCCGATGTAGAGCAGCACGCAGCCCACGAAGAGCTTGAAGTTCCGTGGGTCCGGCAGCCAGTTGACCCGGATCAAGGCCCCGAACAGCAAGCCGGGCAGGGTGCCCACGATCACCACCCAGGTCACCGGCCAGTTCATGCGGCCCTCCCGGATATACCGGTAAACGCCGCTGGGAATGGCCACGATGTTAAACACCAGGTTAGTGGGACTCACCGCGGGGCTGGTGAAGTTGAGGATGCTGACCTGGAAGGGCAGAAGCAAAAAGGCCCCGGACACGCCGCCCATGGAGGTGAAGGTGGAGACCACCAGAGCGACCAGGGGCGGGATGAGCGGGTTGACTTCCACGCCGGATACGGGGAAAAGCATAACCCACCTCTTGAGAAATTTTTCACAATTCTAAGGGTTTTTATCTCCATATGTCAAGGAAGAATTTTGCCTTGACAAATCCTACTGCTTTGGTATAAATAAACCATGTCGAAATTGTCAGGTCATCGCATTGCGGTTTATGGCCTGATCCTATGGGCGGCAATCTTGCCTTTGGCCATGGCCGCATCTGATGTGATGGGTGGCTGCAACAACAGCTGCTGTCATTCCACCGGGTGTGGCGATTGCTGCCAGGGCACAGGGGCTGGGCAGATTTCCGCCTGCCAGTGCATCGTTTTACCTTTATCGACCTTCCTGGTTACTTCTTCGATTTTCCAGTATAACCAACAAGCTACCCCCTTTCTCTTGGGCCTGGCCAATCCATCGCCGCCAGTGTTTACCGCGGATATTTTTCATCCCCCCAAGTCCTGATCCTTTTTAATCCATCCCCAATTCTTAATCATCCGGAGCCGCGGCAACCGCAGCTGTCAGGCTGAGTGGAGCCAGGAACTGGTTTGCCCGAGATTCTTCGGTCCCTGCGCTCCTTCAGGATGACCGAGCGACGTGCGACGCGCAGTGGAAACGGAACTGCGGCCCGGAGAACACTCCCCGCCTTTCTCGGGAAAGGTGGAAGAATCGAAGACCTTATAAAAGGAGATCACTCCATGAAAATATCGGTCATGGCTATGTTGAGCCTGGGCGCGATGGTGGCCCTGTTCACCCTGGGACTCACCGGCGTTCAGGCTCAGACTACTTCACCGACGCCACCGGTGGTGATGCCCATGGACCCCGCCACCCATATGACTAACATGCCTCATACGCCTGGGCAGATGAATACGCAGATGTCCAGCGGCCAGATGATGGGTCCCCAAATGGGCGGCCAGATGAGCGGCCAGATGGGCCCCATGATGGGTTCCCAGAACGGCGCCCAGATGGGCGGCCAAACAGGTTCCCAGATGAGCCCCCAGGCCGGCAGGACGGCGGGCATGATGGGAACCATGCGTTCCGGCCAGGGGACCGGAGCCGGAATGGGCCGGAGGAATTCTGGAGCCATCGCGCCGTCCAACCCGGGCGGCGGCAGCCCCTTTGTGGGGCCAGCCACCAGTGGTCCCAGCCTGCGGGGTCCCCTGGGGCCCAGGGGCGCCGGAAGGGCTGGCTCCATGCGCCGGCGTTAACTACTAACCCGGCAGGGTGGGATTCCCTCCCTGCCGGATAAGCCGGGAGCCGGAATCCCGGCCCCGGCTTATCAAAACTGAAAGGGGCCGGAGGTCTATGACCCCCGGCTCCCAATCCTAAGGAGAAACAAACATGTTGAGATATACCTGGTTATCCATCGGTTTAACCCTGAGCCTGGCTCTGGTCCTGGCTTTAGGAAGTCCCTACACGGTTCAGGCCATGGGTGGATGCGGCGGCGGGGACCACAGCGCCATGATGGGTTCCGGCCACATGGGGTCTGGTTCCGGCAACCCCGGATATCCAGTCAATCCGGGGCCAGGGTACCAAGGACAAAGCGGTCACATGATGACCATGCCTGGGGGTATGCACGGCCAAACGGCGCCGGGCACCTGGGTTCCCGGATATAACGCTCCCGCGGGTCAGACTCCCGCAACCCAGGGTCCTTCTGGTCAGTCTGATCACTCGGGACACCAGCATTGAATAAACTCTCAGCAAAATAAAAGGGCAGAGGGAAAAAATTCCTTCTGCCCCCAGGAGTAAAAAATTGGGGCGACCCCGTTGGGTCGCCCTTGATTATGTTGGCACTCAATGGATTAATTTCCGGAGGGTGTGGCAGAAAATCGGCTAAGTCTTCCTGCTCCTCCGGCCCAGGGCCCACAGGCCCATCAAACCGGAGAACAGGAGCAACAGGGTGGAGGGCAAGGGCGTGACGGAGATGGACTCATCAATGATATGGCCACCGCCCAGCCAGGAGGCGCGGTCATCCGCGATGGTCACCAGATAGGGGAGGCCGTCTTTCAAGACATATAGATGCTTGCCGAACAGGTTCAAGGTGGCGTCCGGGTCCACCCACAGGGCGTCGGCATACAGGGCCTCGGGGGAATGGCGGTTCTCGTTGTCGATGGCGTCGTTGAGATAAGCATAAGTGCCGGCCCCCACCAGACTAAGCTTCACCAAATCGAAGTTGTTGCTGAACCCGCCCAAGACCGCGCCCAAATCTTCACTCCCCACCTCCAGGGCCTGGAAGAGGCCGCCGCCGCTCATCTGGAGCATGGTGAGGCTGCCCCAGGTCCATTTGGATTCATCCACCTGCGCAAAGCTATAGTTGCCTTTCAGATCCAGGTAATAACCGGAGGCCACGTTCAAGGCGGCCAGCCGGCTCATGGTGAAGTTGCCGGTTTGCAGGGTGCTGTTCACCTGGAGGGTGGCGTTGTCCGCCACCCCCACATTGCCGCTGCCGGTAATGGGAGCGCTGATGGTCAGGACCCCGTTGTTGGCGGTGATCTGGCCCTCATTCACCACCTTGGCGTAAATGGCGCCTCCCCCCTCGATGGTGTGCCCCGCGGTGTTGATGAAATATCCTTCCCCATAATATCCCAGATAATTGCCGGGACCTCCCAGCACCACCTTGCCGGACCCCGTCAGGGTGGCGGGGGCGTAATAAGCTAAAAGACCGGCGCTGCTTCCCCCCGTGGCGTTGAGCTGAAATTTATCGGCGGCCCCCGAGTTGAGAATATAGGGGTCTGTACTGCCGCTATTCCCCAGGTACATATACTGGTTGCTCTGCAGATACACTTCCCCGAAATTTTGCAGTCAGTTAAGGTAGGGGCTCATATTCATCTGGACCGTTTTCCCATCCGGGATTATGGCTCGGTGGGAGGTGCTGTTGGGGGGCCGCCGGAGGGGCTCCAGTTGCCTGGCACGCTCCAATCCCCGCTGGGGTCGGCGGTAAAGGTGAACTCGGTTTGGGCCTGGGCGGGGTATAGGTTCGGCAGGGTCAGGAAGGCGGCAAAGATGAGGTAGATGATTCTCCGTCTCATGGCAGGATCTCCCCAAGACAAAGCCCGCGGTCATGCCGGGGCGATTAAAAGCACTTCGGCGGGATTTTTCCCTTAATCCTGCCGCTGCCGGAAAATCGTCCCAATCCTTTAGGCCAATCGAGGGGGTTGTGGGAAAAGGGGCATGAACGGCTGTAGGGGTTCAATTCAGGCGCCCAGCGACTCCCCTTCTCGTAAAGGGGCCGCCCCAGCCCAACATAAACTACACTTAATTTAAATGAATTATCTCCACCAATTTTAAGAAATGTCAAGAAAATTTATTATCTAAATTAATAAGTTATATTGTATAAACAAATTATCGGTTAAATTATCAAATGGTTGGCCACAAAGCCGAATGATTTTGAGGGCGGATAAGGATGAAATCGGATTTTTGCTGGCTACGCGACGGGGTTGTGGGGCGGGCCCCGGCGCGATCCCGCTTTTGAAAAAACCGTTTTTAAGCACAGGCGGGACGCCTGTGCCACCATTGGTTTCATCAGGTTGGGGAGAAGATTATAGATAGGCCAAAATATTCCGGCAGGATGCCGGTAATTATTAACCTTAAGGGATTGGGGGTGGGGGTTTGGGGTAATACTGTTCATTTAATATATTAATAGCCAAATGGAGGTCGAGTTTGGGCATTGGTTTAGAGCCGCGGCGACGCACGGGGAATGTGCTCATCTTGCGCTTGACCCCTCGCG
>VGSW01000047.1 GCA_016874915.1 Deltaproteobacteria bacterium | reverse complement strand
CAACAGTACCCCAAGAAGGTGGCAATCCAGAACACCAGCCATGGCGGCCGGCTTGTCAGGTCATGTCTGGTCGCTGCGAGAATTAATGTCTACGAAATTATTTATCAACCATTAAAGGGTCATTACCACATTATTTTTATTAAATTTAATTGTCAAGAATTTTAAGTACATTAACTATAAAAGCTCCATCAAGTGAATTTTTAATGTGCCCTCCCCGCGGGCATTCCTTTGTGCTAAAATTACTCCCAAAATCCCGTTGTTATGATTTCCCCGGGCGCCCTCGGTTTCTTCGGAGAGGACTTGGGGACCCGAAATTTGATTTGTTAAAGCTAAGGTCTTAACCACCCTTTGAATACTCCATGACCCTGGATTGCCTCATCGTCCTGGGGGCCAGTCTCAACCCCCAGGGAAAGCCCGGCCGGTTGGCCAAGATGCGACTCCTGCACGCCCTGGAGGTGTGGCGCAGCCGCTGCCCCGGAGCTTTTTTCATTATTAGCGGGGGAGTTGTCGGCGGCAACCAGGTCTCCGAGGCCCGAGCCATGGCGGAGTGGGCCTTGAACTGGGTAGGGGAGAATTGGGGGGCGGGAGTACGGGAACAGCTCCGTTCTTGCCTTCTACTGGAAGAGGCCAGCCGCAACACCGCGGCCTCCGCGGTTCATACTCTACCTCTCCTCAAGAAACTAAACTTGAAGTCCGTGGGCCTGGTGAGCGACGCCCTGCATCTCCGCCGGGCCCGCTATCTCTTCCGGCGCCACTTCCGGGGGCGCCGCATCGCCCTCCACTCCTGTCCTGCCCCTGGCATCTACCGTTCCTACTGGGTGCAGCGGCGCTACCTGCGCCTGGGCAAGATGTTTCTCCGGGAAGGCGGCGCCTGGCTCAAGGCCCTGGCCCGGCGGACGCTGGGGAGGTGAGCGGTTGGCGGTTTGGCGGTTTGGCGGTTTAGCGGTTTGACTAATCCGCTAACCCAGCACTTTTTTCCGTATCCCCTGACACCTTACACCTGAACCCTGAGCAACCCAAAATATCCAATGTTCAAAAACCCACCATTGGTGCAAATTAACCGAAAACCGAAAACCGAAAACCGAAAATCCCGAAAAAGTGCTTGACACTCGGGCATAATGGGATTAAAAATTCAGCGATAAAGAAAATTTTCACAAGTCTTCCATATACGGATCAGCCATGCTGGAAATCAAACGCCCCGTCAGCGCCCCCTTAAGCCCCGAACAAGCCGCCGCCATCCAGGAAATTTGCAGCCGTTACCAGGTCCAGACCGGCGGCCTGTTGCCGGCCTTGCACCAGGTGCAAAGCGCCTGCGGCAACTGGCTCCCCATGGAAGCCCTGCAACTTGTGTCGAGGGAGATGCAAGTTCCCTATGCCTACCTGTACGGCGTCATCGGGTTCTATACCATGTTCTCCGTCAGCCCCCGGGGGAAGTACATCATCCGCATGTGCGAGTCCCCCCCCTGCCACATCTGGGGCGCGGTGGACCTGGTGCAGGTGGTGAAAAGGGAGTTGGGGATCAAAAAGGTGGGAGAGACCACCGAAGACGGCCTCTTCACCCTGGAGCACACCGCCTGCCTGGGCTGCTGTGAAGTCTCGCCGGTGATGCAGATCAACGAAGTGCTCTTCGGCCGCCTCACCCCCGAACGCATCAAGACCGTCGTCAACGATTACCGGGCCGGGAACGTCCCCGATTATCGGACGCTGCCCCGCACTACCAACCCCTTGAGCGACTATACGGCCAGCGGCGATGAACTGGTGCTCTTCGCCAACGTGGACCAGATCGACCCCCTGAGCCTGGATGAATACCAGGCCCGGGGCGGCTACGAGGCCCTGAAAAAGGCCCTGAGCATGACCTCGGAAGAGGTGGTCAACGTGGTGAAAGACTCGGGGCTCCGGGGCCGGGGCGGCGCCGGCTTCCCCACCGGGCTCAAATGGTCCTTTACCCTGCCGTCCCCTATTTTTCCTAAATATATCGTGTGCAACGCCGATGAAGGCGAGCCCGGCACCATCAAAGACCGCTACATCATGGAGGGCGACCCTCACAAGGTCCTGGAGGGCATGGCCATCGCGGGCTACGCGGTGAAGGCCAACTTCGGCTACATCTACGTCCGGGGCGAATACTACCTCTGTATGCACCGCCTGAACCACGCCATCAAAGACGCCGTAGCCAAAGGGCTCCTGGGCGATAACATCATGGGCGCCGGCTTTAACTTTCACATCCAGGTCCAGACCGGCGGCGGCTCCTACGTGTGCGGCGAGGAAACCGCGCTCATCGAGTCCATTCAGGGACAAAGGGGCAACCCCCGGGTCAAGCCCCCCTTCCCCGGCCAGGTGGGGGTCTGGTACAAGCCCACCATCGTCAACAATGTGGAGTCCCTGTCTAGTGTACCGGGTATTATCCTCAACGGCTCCGAGTGGTATAAAGCCAAGGGCACCCCGGACACCGCGGGGACCAAGATCCTCCAGATCGTGGGCCATGTGAACAAGCCCGGCGTGGTGGAAGCCAACCTGGGCATGCCCCTTAAGGAACTCATCGACAAGTACGGCGGCGGCGTCCGGGAGGGGCGCACGCTCAAGAGCGTGCAGCCCGGGGGCGCGTCGGTGGGCTTCCTGCTGCCGGAGCATCTCAACACCATCATCGAGCACAACGCCTTGTGGCAGGTGGAAGGCGGCCTGGGTTCCGGCACCTTTATGGTGATGGACGACACCACCTGCGTCATCGACGTGGTCAAGTGCCTGCTCTACTTCTTCCAGCACGAGTCCTGCGGCTTCTGCCTCCCCTGCCGGAAGGGCACAAGGGTGCTTTACGAGCTTATTTGCAAGGTGGCGGACGGCAAGGGGACGCAAAAGGACCTGGACCGGATGCTGTCGCTCTCCAAGACCATGGCGGACAGCGCCAACTGCGCCCTGGGGTGGAGCCCCTATTCCTTTATCAAGACCACCCAGGAGCGCTTCAAGAGGGAATACGACGCCCACCTGGCGGGAAAGTGCGCCACGGGGGCGTGCAAGGCGGCGCATCATTAATAAATAATGGTGGCACAGGCTTTCAGCCTGTGCAATTGCACCGGCAAGAATGCCGGTGCCACCCATCTTAAGGGTTGCCATATATGCTCATCGACTACCTACCCATCCTCATTTACATGCTCATCTCTATCGGGCTGGTAGGGTTGATTGTGCTCATGTCCGAATTCCTGGGCAAGAAGCGCCACACCCCGGCCAAGGACATGCCCTACGAGTGCGGCATGGACCCCATCGGCGACGCCCGCCACCGCTACGCGGTGCGCTTTTACGTCATCGCCATGTTCTTCATCGTGTTCGACATTGAAGCCATTTTCATCTACCCCTGGGCGGTAATTTTCAAGCAACTGGGGTGGTTCGGCTTCTGGGAGATGCTGGTGTTCATCGGCATCCTGACGGTGGGCCTGGTTTACGTGTGGGGCAAGGGGGCTTTGGAGTGGGAATGAAAAGACAGGTTTCAGGTTTCAGGTTGATAACAAGAAATTTGCCAGGTGGGCGAACCCCGCCCGGCACGGAGCACCGGCATGGGCATTGAAGAGAAACTCGGATACAATATCCTCACCACCACCCTGGAAAAGCTGGTGGATTGGGGGCGCAAAAACTCGCTGTGGCCCGCCACCTTCGGGCTGGCCTGCTGCGCCATCGAGATGATCTGCACCGCGGCCAACCGCTGGGACATCGCCCGCTTCGGCATGGAGGCCTTCCGGGCCTCCCCCCGCCAGGCGGACCTGATGATCGTGGCCGGCACCGTGTGCAAGAAGATGATGCCCGCCATCGAGCGCATCTACGAGCAGATGCCCGAGCCCAAATGGGTCATCGCCATGGGCGCCTGCGCCACCTCCGGGGGCATCTTCGATTCCTACGCGGTGGTCCAAGGGATTGACCTGTATCTGCCGGTGGACGTTTACATCCCGGGCTGCCCGCCCCGGCCCGAAGGCCTGCTCTACGGCATCCTCAAGCTGCACGAAAAGATCCTTAAGGATCCCTTCCTCACCAAACAATACCAGGAACGGCTGCAACTCCGCCGGGAGGAGGCCGCATGAACGCCGCGGTGGAGCTGCTGAACCGGAATTTCCCCGGCGAGGTAGTGGAAGTAAAAGAGTTTCGAGGGGAAACCCAAATCACCGTCAAGCCCGGCCGCATCGTGGATATTTGCCGGGCGCTGCGGGATGGCCCCGAGACTTCTTTCAGATACCTGTCGGCCATCGCCGGGATGGATTACCTGCCCCAAAGCCCCCGCTTCGGGGTGGTCTATCATTTGTATTCCCATAAGAATAAGAACCGGGTGGCGCTGAAAACCCTTTTGGAAGACGACGTAGCCCCGGCCATTGATTCAGTGGTTTCCGTGTGGTCCACCGCCAACTGGCACGAACGGGAAGCCTACGATCTCCTGGGCATCCGTTTCAAGGGCCACCCGGACCTGCGGCGCATCTTGATGCCCGCCAACTGGGTGGGGCATCCGCTGCGGAAGGATTACCCGTTGAAAGGGATGTGATTAGGGGTCAGGGAATAGGGAATAGGAAAAAATGCGGTTTAGCGGGTTAGCGGGTTAGCGGGTCAGCCAACTGCCAAACTGCCAAACTGCCAAACCGCCAAACCGCCAAACCGCTAAACCGCCAACTGTTGAGAACCAATATGGACATCGTTCAACCCATGCCGCGCACCGAGACCATGCTCCTGAACCTGGGGCCCCAGCACCCCAGCACCCACGGGGTGCTCCGGGTCCTGTTGGAGCTGGACGGCGAACTCATCGTTATGGCCGACCCGGACATCGGCTACCTCCACCGGGGCATCGAGAAGATGTGCGAATACCGCACCTATCACAAGTGCATGCCCCTGATGAACCGCCTGGACTACCTGGCCGGGGAAGTGAACAACTTCGGCTTCTGCCTGGCGGTGGAGAAGCTCCTGGGCGTGGAGGTTCCCAAGCGGGCCCAGTATATCCGGGTGATGATCGCGGAGTTGACCCGCATCGCCTCCCACCTTTTCTGGCTGGGCACCCACGGCCACGACCTGGGGGCCATGACCCCGCTCTTTTACGCCTTTAGGGAGCGGGAAAAGATCATGGACCTGTGCGAGATGGTGTCCGGGGCGCGGATGTTTCCCTTATATTTCCGTATCGGCGGCCTGGCCGCGGATTTGCCCGAAGGTTTCCTCCCCGGGGTGTGGGACTTTGTCAAGTCTTTTCCCCAGCGTTGGAAAGATTACGACACCCTGCTCACCCAGAATGAAATCTGGAAAGAGCGGACCGTGGGCGTGGGGACCATGAGTGCCGAAGAGGCCCTGGATTGGGGCTGGTCCGGCCCCATGGCCCGGGGCTCCGGGGTGGATTGGGACTTGCGCCGGGATAACCCCTACTCCAGCTACGAGGATTTCGAATTCGACGTGCCCCTGGGCACCAAGGAAGGCGACACCTACTCCCGGTACCTGGTGCGCATGGAAGAGATGCTCCAGAGCAACCGCATCGTCCGCCAGGTGCTAGAAAAGCTGCCCGGGGGGCCGGTGAAGGTGGAGGACCCCCGGGTCTCACTCCCGCCCAAGGAAAAGGTTTACACGGACATCGCGGCCCTCATCAACCACTTCCTCCTCATCCAGGAGGGGATCAAGCCGCCTAAAGGCGAAATTTATCAGTGCATCGAGGCCCCCAAGGGCGAGCTGGGGTTTTACATCGTCTCCGACGGCGGCCCCCAGGCCTTCCGGCTGAAAATACGCGGCCCATCCTTCGTGGTTCTGGCGGCCACCGACAAGCTCTGCCGGGGCCGGCTCCTGTCCGACCTCATCGCGGTCATCGGCACCATGGACATCGTGCTGGCGGACGTAGATAGATAACGGTTTTCGGTTTACGGTTTACGGTTTTCGGTGAAAGCACTGCCGCCGAAACCCGGAAACAGAAAACAGAAAACAGAAAACAGAAAACCGCTTTTTATAACAGGAATGACTCATGGTTAATTTGACCATCGACGGCCGGGCCGTGCAGGCGAAGAAGGGCCAGACCATCCTGGAGGCGTGCGACGACCTGGGCATCTTCGTCCCCCGCCTTTGCTACCACCCGGCCTTGAAGCCCATCGGGGCCTGCCGCATCTGCGTGGTGGAAGTGAAACCGGGGCCGCCCCGGCCCCTGCCGGCCTGCGCCACTTACGTGGCCGAAGGCCAGGAAGTGGTCACCGCTTCGCCCAAGCTGGACGCCATCCGCATGGAATTGATGAAGCTGGTGCTCATCAACCACGCGCTGGAGTGCCCCATCTGCGACAAAGGCGGGGAGTGCGAACTCCAGGACCTCACCCACGCCATCGGCGTCCCCGAAGTGGACCTGGAAGCGGTGAAACTTGCCCCCAACCACGACTACATCTCCCAGTTGGTGGAGCGCCACCCGGACCGCTGCGTCACCTGCGGCCGTTGCATCCGCATCTGCCGGGACCGGGTGGGGGCCATGGCCATCAATTTCACCTTGCGAGGCTACTTCACCGAGCTGACCTCCGGGGCCATTCCCCTGGACTGCGAGTTCTGCGGCTCCTGCATCGACATCTGCCCCGTGGGCGCGCTCATCAACAAGCAGTTCAAATACCGTTCCCGGGCCTGGGAAGTGGCCAAAACCGAGATGGCCTGCCCCTTCTGCGGCGGCGGCTGCACTTACGAGCTGCACGTCAAAGACGGGAAAGTCATGCGGGTTTTCAACGGCGGGGACAAAGTGGTGCTCTGCGGCCGGGGCCGCTTCGGCTGGCCGGTGGTGGAAGCCCCGGACCGTCTCAAGACCCCGCTCATCCGCGAAAACGGCAACCTCCAGGAAGCCACCTGGGACGAGGCCCTGGACCTGGTGGCCGCCAAATTCAAGGAAATCGCGGAGGCCGCTGGCCCCGGAGCCATTTACGGCGTAGGCTCGCCCCGGGCCACCAACGAAGCCAACTACCTGTTCCAGAAATTCTTCCGTAAGGGTCTGGGGACCGACAACCTGGACAACCCGGCGCGCTACACCTATATGCGGGCCTTGCAGGGCCTGGCCGCGGTCTTCGGGCCGGCCCAGGTTGCAGGAGTGGAACTCGACCCGTCCCGGCCCCCGGCCTATACTTCTCCTTTAGTGCTGACCAAAGACGCCCAAGGCAAGGGCTTCCCCTTCGTCCTGGGCAAATTCGCCGATCTACCCAAGGCCGACGTGGTTTTGGCGGTGGGCGCGGACATAACCCCGGAACTGCCGCCCCTGGGCTGGGCCTTGCTGGAAGCCCGGGAACGGGACGCCTTCAAACTCATCGTCGCCAACAACCGCCAGACCAAGTTCGACCGTTACGCCGACCTGTCCCTGCGCTGCCAGCCGGGGACCGAGCGGCTGCTGGTGGCCGGGATTATCAAGGCTCTCCTGGCCGCGGAAGTTGCTCCCGCCATCACCGCCGCCGGCCTGGATGAGTTTAAAGAAAGCCTCAAGAAATTCACCTTGAAAGACGCGGCCAAAAAGACCGGGGTGGAGGAGGCGGCTATCAAAGAAGCCGCGGACCTCCTGGCTAGATCCCAGGCCCCGGCCATCATTTTCGGCACGGAACTCCTGGCCCAGGACAAGGGCGTGGACAACGCCGCGGCCCTGGCCGACCTGTTCTTGCTGGTGGGGAAACCCGGCGCGCCGGGCAGCGCCCTTTACCCGGTGGCGGAAAAGAATAACACCCGGGGCGCCTGCGAAGTGGGGGTGCTCCCGGACTTCGGCCCAGGCTTCGCGCCGGTGGAAAAACCCGGCGCTTCGCTGCCGGAAGTCCTGGCGCTCCTGGAAAAGGGCGACGCGGCCGCGCCCCTGGCCCTCTACCTCTTGGGCGGCGACCTGCTGCGCTTTGCTCCCAACCGCAAGCAAGTGGAAAAGGCCCTGAAAAAAGCGCGATTCATCGTGGTCCAGGACGCGTTTCTCACCGAAACCGCCAAGCTGGCCCACGTGGTCCTGCCCGTGGCGGTGCACGCGGAACAGGAAGGCACTTTCATCAGCAGCGACGGCGTCTTGGGATTTCTGCCCAAGGCTTTGTCGGCCAACGGGGTCAAGCCCGACTGCCTGATTATCAATCAGATTGCGCACCGGATGGATTTTGCTCTTCCTCATGGCAGCCCTCAGATCATTTTCAAAGACCTGGCCCAAGCCATGCCTCTGTGGGCCGGGCTGGCCCCCAAGGGGAGCGAACCGCGGGCGGAGTTTGCCAAGGACCTCTCCGGCCAGTTCACTGCCTTTGACCTGGACGTGACCCTGCCGGGGCGGCGGCCCTTCACCCTGGTGGTGGGGAAATCGCTGCAGCACTCCGGCTCCTTCACCACCCACCACCCCTGCGGCACCTTGACGGCGACTCCCGGGGCCGAGCTGGGCATGAACCCCACCGACGCCCAGGGGCTGGGTCTGACCGAAGGCGACACCGTCAAAGTCACCAGTTCCCAGGGCGAAATTACCGCGCCCGTAACTTTGAGTTTCGACCTGCCTCCGGGGTTGGTATTTCTGCCGGAGCACTTCGCCGAACCCGCGGCCAATGTCCTGACCCTGAACTCCAACCTGGTGCGGGTGACCATCTCGAAGGGTTGATTCTATGAACATCACCGTGTTAGTCATCCTGACGGCCATCAAGATCACCCTCATCCTGGTGGTCTTTCTCACGGCAATCGCTTACACCGTCCTTATGGAGCGCAAAGTCCTGGGCTTCATCCAGTTGCGCTACGGGCCCAACCGGGTGGGCCCCTGGGGGCTGCTCCAGCCCCTGGCGGACTTGCTCAAGCTCCTGTTCAAAGAGGACTTCACCCCCCCCGGGGTGAACAAGGTGCTCTTTGTGCTGGCGCCCATCATCACCGCGGTGACTGCGTTCCTACCCTTTGCGGCCATTCCCTTCGCCCAGCAGATCCTGCCGGACCATATTTACCTGTACGGCCAGAAGGTGGACCTGTCGGTGGCGGCCCTGAACCAGGGGGTCATCGCCGACGTCAACGTGGGGCTGCTCTATATCTTCGCGGTGGCGTCGCTGTCGGTGTACGGCGCGGTGCTGGGGGGCTGGGCCTCCAATAACAAGTATTCCCTTTTGGGCGGCATCCGCCTTTCCGCCCAGATGATCAGTTACGAGCTGGCCCTGGGCCTTTCGATCATCGGGGTCATCATGATCGCCGGCAGTTTGAGCCTGGTGAAAATCGTGGACGCCCAGAAAGATGTATGGTTCATCCTTTATCAACCCCTGGGGTTCCTGATTTTTCTCATTGCCTCCTTTGCGGAGTGCGCCCGCACGCCCTTTGACCTGATCGAGTGCGAAAACGAGTTGGTGGCCGGGTTCCAGACGGAATACAGCTCCATGAAATGGGCTTTGTTCATGCTGGGGGAATACTGCCATATCATCGTGGCCTCGGCCCTGGCCGTCACCCTGTTCTTCGGCGGCTGGCACGGGCCGTACCTCCCGCCCATCGCCTGGTTCGTCATCAAGACTTTTATCTTTGTCTTCTTCTTTATCTGGGTCCGGGGCACTTTCCCCCGGTTCCGTTTTGACCAGCTCATGAGACTGGGCTGGAAGGTGCTCTTACCCCTGGGGCTGGCGAACATCATGTTCACCGCCGCGGTGATTCTCTTCTTCAGCAAGGGTTAACCTTATGATTATGCCGTTTCTCAAAGGTTTGGCCACCACCCTGAGGATGGTGTTCACCAAGCCCATCACCCAGCAGTACCCGGAAGAGCGCCGGGAGATGTACCCCCGCTGGCGGGGCCACCCGGAGCTGACCGTGGACCCCGACGGCCGGCGCCGCTGTGTGGCCTGCACCCTGTGCCTGGTGGTCTGCCCCAGTAACGCCATCAAGGGCATCGTTCCGGCGGAAGGCCCCGAGCACGAGAAATACCCCATGGCCTTCACCATTGACCTGCAGCGCTGCATTTTCTGCGGGCTCTGCCAGGAAGCCTGCCCCAAGGCGGCCATTAAACTGAATAATCTGTACGAGTTGGCCCAATATGACAAGAGTCTGTTGATCCTGGACATTGACCGGGCCACCCAGAAAGAGTCCAAACTCCGGACGCCGGACTGGTTATGAGCCGGCGCCCCATTTTCATTATTTTAGACAGGAGGCCCGAGGGATGCAGATCCTCTTTATGATATTGGCCGCCATAGCCCTAAGCTCCGGGGTCTTAGTGGTCTTTCAGAGGCACCCGATGAGGAGCGCCCTCTACCTCATAGTGAACTTTTTCGCGGTGGCCGGCATGTATCTCCTGGCCCACGCGGAATTCATCGCGGCCGTTCAGATCATCGTCTATGCCGGGGCCATCATGGTCCTGTTCCTGTTTGTCATCATGCTCCTGAACCTGCGGCTGCCCGAGGAAGAGGCCAAGCCGCCCCACGTCCTCCAGAAAATCGTCGGAATCACCCTGTCGGTGTTCGTGGCCCTGCTGCTGATTTACGGCTTCAGCCAGGCCAGGCTGCCCGCCCCGGGGAAAGAGGCCGCTGCGGGAATCGGCAATACCGAGGCCGTGGCCCGGGCGCTGTTTACCGATTATTTGCTGCCCTTTGAGGTCACCTCGGTGCTGCTCCTGGTGGCCATTGTGGGCGCAGTGGTGTTAGCGAAACAGAAATTAAAGTAGAGGCGCAATTTATTGCGCCCGAACAAGACGGGCGTGATAAATCACGCCCCTACATAAAATTGGATTTAATCGGGTGGGGGTGAACCAAATGGTCGTGCCCTTGGAACATTATCTCGGAGTGAGCGTGGCACTGTTTGCCCTGGGGGTCATCGGGGTCCTGGTGCGGCGCAACGTCCTGGTCATCCTCATGTGCGTGGAGATGATGCTCAACGCCGTGAACCTGGCCTTTATCGGCTTCGCCGACTACTTCAAGGCGGTGGACGGCCAGATGTTCGTCTTCTTCGTGATGACCGTGGCCGCCGCGGAAGTGGCGGTGGGCCTGGCCCTGGTGGTGGCCATCTTCCGCAACCGGGCCACGGTGTACGTGGACGATCTCAACCTCCTCAAATGGTGAGGCCTATCCCATGATGATGGACTATGTCTGGCTGATCCCGGTTTTTCCCCTCATCGGCTTTCTCATCAACGGCCTGGTGGGGAAAAAACTGTCCAAAAACACGGTGGGAATCATCGGGTCTGCGGTCATCGGCCTGAGCTTCCTGGTCACCGTCAAGATCTTTTTCGAATTCTTGAATCTGCCGCCGGGCGTCAAGGCGGTGGAAAAGACGGTGTTCACCTGGATCAGCTCCGGCGCGTTCACGGCCCAGGCCGCGTTTCTCATCGACCCCCTGTCCCTGGTCATGCTGGGGGTGGTCACGGGCGTGAGCTTTCTCATCCATATTTACTCCGTGGGCTACATGCACGACGACCCGGGGTTCTACCGCTACTTCTCGTACCTCAACCTCTTCGTCTTTTCCATGCTCCTTCTGGTGTCGGCCAACAACTTTCTCCTGATGTTCGTGGGCTGGGAAGGCGTGGGGTTGTGCTCTTATCTGCTCATCGGCTTCTGGTATGAGAAGCAGTCTGCCAGCGACGCCGGCAAAAAGGCCTTCGTGGTCAACCGGATCGGCGACTTCGGGTTCCTGCTGGGCATCTTCCTGATTTTCTGGACCTTTAACACCATCAACTTCCGGGAAGTTTTCGACCTGGCGGCCAAATACCCGGTAGGCTCCGGGGTCATCACCGCCATCACCCTATTACTGTTCGTGGGCGCCATAGGTAAGTCGGCCCAGATTCCCCTGTACGTCTGGCTCCCCGACGCCATGGAAGGCCCCACTCCCGTGTCCGCCTTGATCCACGCGGCCACCATGGTCACCGCCGGCGTCTATATGGTGGCCCGCTGCAGCGCTCTTTACGTCCTGGCCCCCTTTTCTCTCACCGTGGTGGCTGTGATAGGGGCCCTCACCGCGATTTTCGCCGCCACCATGGGCATGGCCCAAAACGACATCAAGCGGGTCCTGGCCTACTCCACCGTGAGCCAGTTGGGTTATATGTTCCTGGCCTGCGGCGTGGGGGCTTTCGTGTCCGGCATTTTCCACCTCATGACCCACGCCTTCTTCAAAGCCCTCCTCTTCCTGGGGGCCGGCTCCGTGAGCCACGCCCTGGACGGCGAGCTGGACATGCGCAAAATGGGGGCCATGAAAAAGCATATCCCCATCACCTACTGGACCTTTATCATCGCCACCCTGGCCATCGCCGGCATCTTCCCCTTCGCCGGGTTCTTCAGCAAGGATGAAATTCTTTTTTACTCCCTGGTGGACGGCCACCTCCTCTACTGGGGCATCGCCACCACCGCGGCCTTCATCACCGCGTTTTACATGTTCCGGGCGGTGTTTATGACCTTCTACGGTGAGGCCCGCTGGGACCATCACCATGTGCATCCCCATGAGTCGCCCCCGGTCATGACCGTTCCCTTGATGATCCTGGCGGCGCTGTCCGCGGTGGGCGGTTTGATCGGCTTCCCCATCATTGAGGGCGCCCACAAGTTCAAGGAGTTTCTGGCGCCTTCCATTGCGCCACTCCACGCCGAGGTGCACCACGCGATGAGCTTCGAGATCATCATGATGATTTTCAGCATGGCGGTGGCCGCGGTGGGCATCTATACCGCGTACAAGTGCTACGTCAAGACACCGGAGCTGCCGGAGAAAATCACCGAGAAATTCCCCGCCACTTACGATTACGTTTACAACAAATATTATGTGGATGAGCTTTACGACGCCACCATCGTGGAGCCTATCAAGCAGGGTTCGGACTTCCTGTGGAAGGGCGTGGACGACAAGGTGGTGGACGGCGCGGTGAACGGCTCCGCCGGGACGGTGGCCTGGCTCAGCGGCGTCCTGCGGAAACTGGAAACCGGCTTCGTGCAGAACTACGCCCTGGCCATCCTCATCGGGGTGGTCCTGGTCACCGGCTATTTGATCGGACGTTAAGGTTTAGAGGGGCTTATGCGCATACCCATCCTCTCATTTCTGGTCTTCTTCCCCATCGCGGGAATGGTGGTTTTGCTGTTCATAGACCGGAAGAACCACAAGATGCTCAAGGAGGCGACCCTGGCCATCAGCCTGGTGGAGTTCGTCTTTTCGCTGCCCTTGTGGTTCTGGTTCGACAGCAAGACCGCGGCCATGCAGTTCGTGGAGCGTTACAACTGGCTGCCCCAATACGGTATCAGCTATTACGTGGGGGTGGACGGGTTCTCCCTGCTCCTCATCCTGCTCACCACCTTCCTGACCCCCCTGTGCGTCCTGGCCACCTGGGAGGACATCCAGCACCGGGTCAAGGAGTTCATGATCTGCCTCCTGGGCCTGATCGCCGGCATGATCGGGGTATTTGCAGCCCTGGACCTCTTCCTCTTCTACGTGTTCTGGGAAGTAATGCTCATTCCCATGTATCTCCTCATCGGAGTCTGGGGCAACCCGGCCCGGCGGATCTATGCCGCCGTCAAGTTCTTCCTGTTTACCATGTTCGGCAGCCTGCTGATGCTGGTTGCCATTTTGGTGCTGTACTTCCATTACGGCAAGACCACGGGGACCTACACCTTCGACCTCCTGAAGATGTACGGCCTGAGCATCCCCTTTAACATGCAGTTTTGGATGTTTCTGGCCTTCGGGCTGGCCTTCGCCATCAAGGTGCCCATGTTCCCCTTCCACACCTGGCTGCCCGACGCCCACACCGAGGCGCCCACCGTGGGCTCCGTCATCCTGGCCGCGGTGCTCCTGAAGATGGGGACTTACGGCTTCCTGCGCTTTAACATGCCGCTCTTTCCCGAGGCGGCCCATTATTTCGTGCCCCTGTTTTCCATCCTGGCCCTCATCGGCATAGTTTACGGCGCCCTGGTGTGCATGATGCAAAAGGACCTGAAACGGCTCATCGCCTTTTCTTCCGTGAGCCACCTGGGCTTCGTCATGCTGGGCCTGTTCACCTACACCATGGCCGGGGTCCAGGGCGGCATCATCCAGATGATCAACCACGGGCTAAGCACCGGGGCCTTGTTTTTTATCGTGGGCATGATCTATGAAAGGCGGCACACTCGGATGATCGCGGACTTCGGGGGCCTGAGCACCCCCATGCCCAAGTACGCCATCATCTTCATGATCGTAGCCCTGTCCTCCATCGGGCTGCCGGGTTTGAACGGCTTTGTCGGCGAATTTCTCATCCTCCTGGGGTCTTTCAAAACCAACATGGTGTATGCCACCATTGCCGCCACCGGCGTCATCTTCGCGGCCTGCTACATGCTGTGGATGTTCCAGCGGGTGATGTTCGGCAAGGTCACTAACGAAAAGAATCAGGTCTTAAAGGACCTCTCCCCCCGGGAGATTTTTATCTTTGCGCCGCTGATCCTGTTCATTGTCTGGATCGGGGTCTATCCCAACACCTTTCTGGACAAGACCAAGGCGACCACGGAGAATTTCCTGGCCATGATGGAGAAGGCCAAAGCCCCGAAAGTAAGTCTTTATCAAGTGATTAAGGGGGAGGCGAAATGAGCGTCACCATTCCCAGCTTCACCCTGAGCAGCATCGGGCCGTGGCTCACCCTGACGGTGGCCGCCATCTTCCTCCTGCTCCTGGACGCCCTGTCCCCCAAAGGCCGGAAAGCCTACTTTCCCCAGCTTTCCCTGGTGGCCTTAGGCATTGCCACCCTCCAGACTTACTGCCTCTGGGGCAAGAGCGGCACCGACTTCGCCCGGATGATCTATCTCGACAACTTCTCCTTCTTCTTCTACTTCATCTTCATCCTGGGCACCGCGCTCACGGTGATGTTATCCCGTCAGTACCTGGAGGACTGGGGCAAGAACCTGGGCGAATACTACGCCCTGGTGCTCTTCGCCACCGTGGGCATGATGCTCATGGCCTCCAGCGCCCACTTTATCATGATTTTCCTGGGTCTGGAGGTGATGTCCATCGCGGTGTACGTCCTGGCGGGGTTGTTCAGGGAAGATTTCAAATCCAACGAGGCGGCCCTGAAGTATCTAATCCTGGGGGCCTTCTCCAGCGCCTTCCTGCTCTTCGGTATGGCCATGCTCTACGGTGCCGCGGGTGGGACCCTGTACCTGCCCGACCTGGCGGCGCGGCTCACCGACAAGGCTTTCGTATCTACGCCCCTGGCCCTGCTGGCCGTGGCTCTCCTCATCGTGGGCTTCGGGTTCAAGATAGCCTCGTTTCCATTCCACATGTGGACCCCCGACGTTTATGAAGGCGCGCCCACTTCGGTGACCGCGTTCATGGCCGTGGGGGTCAAGGCCGCGGCCTTTGCGGCCTTCGCCCGGGTCTTTTTCCTGGCCTTCCCGTCGCTCAAGGTGGATTGGGTCATGGTCCTGTGGGTCCTGTCCGTGGCCACCATGACCATCGGCAACGTCACCGCCATCGCCCAGACCAACATCAAGCGCATGCTGGCTTACTCCTCCATCGCCCACGCCGGGTACCTCATGGTGGGGCTGGTGGCCGCCAACCAGCTGGGCGCGGTGAGCCTGCTCTACTACCTGCTGGCTTATACCCTGATGAACCTGGGGGCCTTCGGGGTGGTGATCCTGGTGGGGCGCAAAAAGGACGCTTACCTCAACATCTACGACTATTCCGGCCTGGCCGGCCAGCACCCGGTGCTGGCCGCCACCATGGCCTTGTTCATGTTCGCTCTGGCCGGCATCCCGCCTACCGCGGGGTTCGTGGGCAAGTTTTATCTCTTCTCCGCCGCGGTCCAGGCCGGCTTCATCTGGCTGGCCATCCTGGGCGTTATGAACTCCTTGGTGTCGGTCTATTACTATCTGCGCATCACCGTGCTCATGTATATGAAACCCGCAGAGGCGGACCTGGGCCCGGTGGCCTTCTCTCCCGCCATGACCGCGGTCCTGGTGGCCACCGCGGTGGGGGTCCTGTGGATCGGCGTTTTCCCTGGGTTCCTTTACAACCTGGCGGTGAATTCGGTGAAAATCTTCCCGGGAATGTAAGGTCTGTTATACTAAGTTCAGTTTCAGATGCAACAAGTTCTATGGCTAACTTATTGATAATCCAATTTCTTTTAACCGAAAACCGAAAACCAAAAACCGAAAACCAAAAACCGAAAACGATAATATACCTTCCGGTCTCCCATCCCTCGCGGATGGGGTTTTTATAAAAAGAATTAAGCCGGGCCTAAGCCCGGCTTAATTCTTTTTCATTTCTTGGGAGCAGAATGCCTGGCGCCTTGCGGCCAGGCCTATTTGTGCCCTTTAAGATCGTGAATCCGGGCCTCCACCCCGGCCACCTCTTTTTTCAGCTCCTCCAGGTAGTCCCGCAGGCGTTCTAGTTCCTCCGCGGGAGAGATGAAGCGCCGGAAGCCCATGCCGGAGCAGCAGCCGGGCATCACCGGGGTGCAGCAGGCGTGGTGGCGCATACCGCCCCCGACGCAGCAACCGTGGCCCTGCATGCTGCCATGTCCGTGTCCATGACCCATTTGACACATTGGTTTTTCCTCCTTCTTACCCTCTGTTAAACCAACTTTAAGAATTCTTCCACGCTTAAACCGGCATCCCGCACAATTCCGCCCATGGTATAGGCATTGACGGGATTATGCCTGGGAATCGTAAGAAATCGAATCCCATCGGACATCACAATATGCTTGCGGCCTTGCCGAACCACGGTAAAACCTGCCTTTTCAAGGGCCTTCACAGCTTGCAGGTGATTGATCCCAGGAATTTTCGGCATATTCAGACGGCGACTTCAACCTCTCTTATTTCCTGACCCCTTAAAGAGTCGGCCACGGCCGCCAGATATTCCCGAATGGCATCCTGGATGTTTTCCAGGGCCTCCTCCTCTGTTGCTCCTTGAGACCAGCAGCCCGGCAATCCCGGACAAGAAACGCTGTATCCTTCGTCCGTTTTGTTTATAACCACCAAATACTTCATGCGGATTACCTCATCTTTTTATGCCGCCTTATGAGTGCGTTTCTTCAGGCGGTTGGCTTTCTTGCGCAATATGCCGATCTCCTTCCGGGAGGCGCCGGAGGCGATGGCCTCCTGCTTCTTGGCCCGCATCTCTTTGGCCTTTTCCTTCAGTTCCCGGACGTTCACTGTCTTGGCGGCTTTGCCTTCGTCCTTGATGCCCTTCACCTTCTTAATGGCGGCCAGCAGTTCTTCCTTGTTCATGCCGTGGACCCCCACTATCTCCCCCAGGTCCAGGGCGTATTTTCGCATTTCCGTGGCGGTCATCTTGTCCAGGGGTTTTTCCTTCTTTTCTTTGCGTTCCTTTTTGGCCATTATTTCCTCTCCTGAGATTAGCTGAAAGCTTTGAGTTTCAAGTTTCGAGTTTCAATTATATGGTCAGATTATCCATTGTAATTATAGAACAGCCGTGGCGGCTGTTCTATAATTTAAGGAAATGCTAGGGATAGCCCCCTATTCACTATTCCCTGGCCACTGCCCCCTGCCCTTTCTTCTCTTCCATGATCTCTAATTTCTTTGCAATTTTGATAAAGGGCGTGATGAGGTCGATGGGGATGGGGAACAGGGTGGTGGAGTTCTTCTCCGCGGCGATCTCCCTTAGGGTCTGAAGGTAGCGCAACTGCAGGGAAATGGGCTCCTGGGCCAGCACCCCGGCGGCTTCGGCCATCTTGGCCGCGGCCTGGAATTCCCCTTCGGCGTTGATGACCTTGGCCCGGCGCTCCCGCTCCGCCTCCGCCTGCTTGCTCATGGCCCGCTGCATCTCGATGGGCAGATCAATGGCTTTGATCTCCACCAGGGTTACCTTGATGCCCCAGGGATCGGTATGCTTGTCCAGGATGTCGGCCAACTGGGCGTTGACCTTATCCCGCTCGGAGAGCAGTTCATCCATATCCGACTGGCCGCAGACGCTGCGCAGGGTGGTTTGGGCCAGGAGCTGGGTGGCGCTGTAATAGTCCCTTACCTGGATCACCGCCTTGAGGGGATCGAAGACCCGGAAATAGACCACCGCATTGACCTTCATGGTGACATTGTCCCGGGTGATGATGTCCTGGGAGGGGACGTCGTAGGTCACCAACTGGAGGTTTACCTTGACCATCTTGTCGATGATGGGGATAAGGATGATGAGCCCCGGCCCTTTGGCGACATCCAGGGCCCGGCCCAGCCGGAAAATGACTCCCCGCTCGTATTCGTTGAGAATCTTGATGGCGCTCATCAGGAAAAAGATCACCACGATGGCGATCAACACGACGGAACTGGAAAGAAATTGGAACATGAGACCTCCCTGTGAAGACAGTTTTTAGTTTTCAGTTTTCAGTTAAAATGAGGCTGATTGCCGATTCATTTTTAACTGAAGTTGACAGCTATCAGCAACCTGCTCACTGCTTACTGAGTCTTCGGACCACCAGCTTCAAGTTCTCCACTTTCACCACCTCCACCGTCTCCCCCTTGGCCACCGGTTCCTGACTCACCGCGTGCCAGTACTCCCCGAAAACAAAGATCTGGCCTTCCGGGCTAAGGTCGGTATGGGCCACTCCCTTCTCCCCCACCATGCCGGCAGCGCCGGTGACGGGGCGCCGCACTTGGCTGCGAAAGACTATTCCGGCCACAAAGATGAAAAATAGAGAAATAATTAACACTGTGGGAATCAGCACCCCCCAGGAGATATCCACTCCCGTCTCACCTCCCCGAAACAGCATGATGGAGCCCAACAACAGCGAGACTATTCCCCCGATGGTCAGAAGGCCGAATGACGTCACATAAATTTCCAGGATAAAGAGGACGAAGGCCAGAAGGATCAGAAGAATGCCGATGAAGCTCACGGGCAGGGTCTGGAAAGCGAAAAAGGCCAGCAGCAGGCAGAGCGCGCCCACCGCCCCGGGCAGCACCACCCCGGGGTGGGCCAGTTCGAAGTAAAGCCCGGCCAGCCCCAGCATCATCAGGATGAACGCGATGTTGGGATCGGCAATGTGCTTCAGCACTTTGGTGCGGAGGTTTTCGGGAATTTCCTCCACCACCACTCCGGTGGTCTTGAGAATCTGAGGCTTGCCGGCCACCATCACCCGGCGGCCATCCACCTTCTTGAGCAGCTCCTCCACATTTTCCGCCACCACCTCGACGACTCTTTGTTTCAAAGCGTCCTGGGCGGAAATGGAGACGCTCTTGCGGACGGCTTTCTCCACCCAGTCCACGTTGCGGCCCCGTTCTTCCGCCAAAGCCCGGCCATAGGCGGCCATGTCGTTGACTATCTTTTCTCCCATGACCTTGTCCAACTTGCCCATGCCCACCGACACCGGGTGGGCCGCGCCGATGTTGGTGCCCGGCGCCATGGCGGCCACGTGGGCGGCCACGGTGATGAGCACCCCGGCGGACGCGGCCCGGGCGCCCCGGGGGGAGACATAGACGATCACCGGCACTTTGGCATTGATGATGGCCTTACAGATCTGGCGCATGGAGGAGTCCAGCCCCCCCGGGGTATCCAGTTGGATGACCAGGGCTTCGGCCTGGGCTTTTTCCGCCTGGCGTATGCCGGCCACCACGAATTCCGCCAGACCGGGATTGATGGACCCAATAGCGGGGAGCACGAATATGCGCCGGGCAGCGGCCTCGGTATTTGCCCATACAGCTGCCGCCAGGACCAGACAAATTACCAGATAAAGCCTAATTTTCTTCATACCGGGTCAATAGTTCCATTACCTGCTGCATGTCTTCCCAGGTCTTGCGCCGTTCCTGGGGGAAGCGCAGCAGATACGAAGGGTGGAAGGTGGGCATGACCCGAACTTTCTTATAACGCTGCCATTGGCCCCGCATCCGGGTCAGAGGAACCGCGGTGTCCAGCAGATTCTGGGTGGCCACCCTCCCCAGCGTCACGATCACCTGGGGCCGGATGGCTTCAATCTGCTTTTTTAAAAACGGCAGGCAACTGTTGACTTCATCGGCTTCCGGTTCCCGGTTACCCGGGGGACGGCACTTAACGATATTGGCGATATAAACATCTTGCCGGGCCAGCCCTAGCTTGCTCAGCAGGTTGTTCAACAGCTGCCCCGCGGGGCCCACAAAAGGCAGCCCCTGGAGGTCTTCCTCTTCCCCCGGGCCTTCGCCGATGAACATCAGGTCGGCCCGGGCCGAACCCTGCCCAAAAACGATATGGGTGCGCCCCCGGGCCAGCTTGCAGCGCTGGCAGTCTCCCAACTCTTCCCGGATCTCCGGCAGGGTGGGGAAGAGGGGGACTACCGGAGCCTGATGCGGGGACGGCGCGGGGTCTTCCCTTTCCACCCCCAGACGGCCCAGGCGGCGCTGATATCGCAGCAACTGACCCAGATCCGCCACCAGTTGCCGCAGCTCATTAACGGGGTTGTCCGGCACTCCCGGATTCCTCTTAAAGGTTTGTAGGGGCGGACCTGCGTGTCCACCCCCCATCAGGGCGCACACTGCGCGCCCCTAGAATTACTGACTCAAGCCGTTGAACTTTAAAATCAGGGCAGCAACTCCGCCACCAAGTCCAAAATCTTTTCCGCCACTTGCTCCTTGGTGAGCAAAGGCAGGGCCACCAGCCGCCCATCCCGGTGGATCACCGTCACCTCATTGGTGTCCACCGCAAACCCCGCATCTATCCGGGTAACATCGTTGGCCACGATGAGGTCGAGACCCTTGTCCGCCATTTTCCGCCGGGCCTCGGCTTCCAGATCATGGGTCTCCGCGGCGAAACCCACCACTACCTGCTTATCTTTCAGACCGCGGATGTCTTTTAAAATATCCGGATTCTGAGCCAGGCGCAACTCCACTTCCTGGCGGCCGCGCTTGATTTTCCGCGGCTGGGAACTGGCCGGGCGGTAGTCGCTCACCGCCGCGGCCATGAGCAGGGCGTCCGTCTGGGGAAACCGGGCCGCCAGCGCGTCCCGCATTTCCACCGCGGACCGCACCATGACCCGCTCCACCCCATGGGGGGCATCCAAAGCCGATGGACCGCTGACCAGGCACACCTGAGCGCCCCGCCGCCTTCCTACCCGGGCCAGAGCATAGCCCATCTTGCCGCTGGAGCGGTTGGTGATAAACCGCACCGGGTCCAGGTCTTCGTGGGTGGGTCCGGCGGTGACCAGCAGGCGCCGCCCGGAAAAATCCTGAACGGTCACCAGGGCCGCCAGGGCCTCGACGATGACCTCCGTCTCCGGCAGCCTCCCCACCCCTTCGGCGCCGCAAGCCAGGGGGCCGGCTTCCGGCTCCATCACCGTAATACTCCGGGCCTTCAGACGGGCCAGATTATCCTGGACCGCCGAATTGCGCCACATCTCCACGTTCATGGCGGGGCAGACCAGCACCGGCTTGGTGGCCGCCAGCAAAATAGTGGTAAGAAGGTCGTCGCCAATCCCCGCGGCCATCTTGCCCACCAGGTTGGCGGTGGCCGGGGCCAGGACTATGGCGTCCACCTCCTGCCCCAAGGAAACGTGCTCCAGGGGTTCGCTGCCGCCGCCCCACAGCCCGGTGCCCACCTTCCCGCCGGTTAAGGTTTGGAAGGTTATCGGCCCGACAAACTCCAGGGCCGCCCGGGTCATCACCACCCGGACCTCGGCCCCCGCGGCCACCAGTTTCCGGGCCA
>VGSW01000046.1 GCA_016874915.1 Deltaproteobacteria bacterium | reverse complement strand
TATGTTCTCGTGTCAAAGAGCAAATTAGCGGACTGGGAACCGCGATCATCGATTTTTTGATCCCGGATGCCGATTACAACCCAGTCGAGTTGAAAATGGCTGCCTGAACTTTTTACTAGTTCATCAAAGTTCAAAGTTAAAGCTATGGCCCCGAGTAGCTTCGAGATCTGGGCAATTTTTCCATGATTTGCGGGTGAGCCAAAGGCTCATGAGCGACTGCTCACTGCTCACTGGTTACTGTCAACTGACAACTGTCAACTAATGGGTGGGGCGGGCCTCCGCGCCCGCCAGGACTTGAGGCAGACATTGAGATAGGGAAGCGGGTTTGACCAGGTGCAGGCGCCATCATCTCTTAGCTGCAATAGCCCTGATCCTCTTAGCGGCTTCCGCGGTTTTTTGTAGCTCTATCACCCACCCCGCCTGGGGCGCAGATGCCGCCGCGCCCACCGCCGCGCCCCCCGCCCCCTGGTGGGTTTGGTCCCTGATCCTCCTGGGGTTCAGCTTCTTCGTGGGAGTGGTTTCTCTCCTGGGGGGCATGGGGGGCGGCACCCTGTTTGTTTCCATCATCGGCGGATTCCTCCCCTTTCACCTGGACTTCGTGCGCTGCGCCTCGCTCCTGGTGGCCTTAACCGGCGCCTTGTCCGCGGGGCCGGGACTGCTGCGCTTCGGCATGGGAGACCTGCGCCTGTCCATGCCCACCGCGTTGATGACCTCCGCCGGCGCCATTTTGGGGGCCTTAGTGGGCCTTCGGCTCCCGGCCCAGGTAATCCAGGTCTCTTTAGGGTTCCTTATTTTGGGGATCGTCCTCATCATGCTCAAGGCCAAAAAGGCGGAATATCCGGAAGTATCCGCGGCTGATTTCATCTCCGGCTTCCTGGGCCTCCGGGGGGCGTACCTGGACCGGGCCACCGGCGAGACCGTGGCCTGGCAGGTCCGCCGTACGCCGTTAGCCTTGCTGCTGTTCCTGCTCATTGGCGTCATTGCGGGGGTTTTCGGCATCGGGGCCGGGTGGGCCAACGTTACGGTGCTGAACCTGGTCATGGGCGCGCCCCTGAAGGTGGCGGTGGGCACCAGCAAACTCATCGTCTGCCTCACGGATACCGCCGCGGCCTGGATTTATCTCAACAGCGGCGCGGTTTTGCTGATAGTGGTGGTGCCCTCCATCATCGGCATGATGCTGGGCAGTTGGGCCGGGGTGAACATCCTGGTGCGCATCGCCCCCGTCAGGCTTCGTTATATCGTCATCGGGCTGTTATTGTTTGCGGGAATCCGGTCTCTGTTGAAGGGGCTGGGGATTTGGAATTAGGAACCAGTGGTCAGTAATCGGTAATCAGTGATCAGTAATCGGTTGGTGGAAGGCGCCAGTCCTGGCGGCCTTGCAAGTTTAAAAAACAGAAAACAATAAGATTAAAAAAATGAAAAAAGCCGACGACCTGCAATTGTTTTACGCCCGAGTCATAGACCGGGCCGCCAAAGTGGGGTTCATCCTGCTGTTGGCGACCTTTGCCATCTATGTCTCAGAAATTCTAGAGCCTTATGTTCCCCTGGCCGATTTACCCCGGTACTGGAGTCAGCCAGCTCATTGGTACCTCCAAGCGGCGCGGATAGAGACGGGTTGGGCCTGGCTGCGGGAGCTCCATCACGGCGACTTCCTCAACTTTGTGCCCATAGCCGTTCTGGCGGGGGTCACCATTTTAGGATACTTAAGCGTGGTGGGGAAATTCTTCCGCCGCAAAGAGACGGTCCTGGGTTGGATCATTATCGTCCAGGTTCTTATTCTCATCCTGGCCGCATCCGGGATTTTAAAAACAGGAGGGCACTGATATGGAACGCGTCCCCATCTGCCCCGCCAAACTGGAAAAACTCCTGGTGTGCACCGACGGCTCAGCTGACAGCCAGGGGGCATTGGCCGGCGCCCTGGCTCTGGCCCAGTCCTGCGACAGTAAAATCTATATCCTCCAGATCCTGGAGTTCAACCCCGAATTGGAGGCCGCGGCTCCGGAGATAATAGCCCAGCGGGAGGCCAAGGTGTATGATTATCTGAAACACTGCAAGGCCGAAGCCGAAAAGCTGGAAATTCCCATGGAGGTCCGGGTGCGGCGAGGCGAAGCCGCGTATGCGACCATCGTGGAAGAGGCCGAAAAGATTAAGCCGGACATCATTATCATGGGACGCCGGGGCCGCTCCCGGCTCTATCGCCTGATGATGGGCAACGTCACCGCCCGGGTCATCGGTTATAGCCCCTTTAACGTCCTGGTGGTGCCCAAGGGGGTGGCCCTGGAATTCCGGCGCATCCTGGTGGCCAGCGACGGGTCCCCCCATAGCTACGCGGCTTGCGACGAAGCGCTGTACATCACCCGCCGGGTGGGGGCGGAACTCATCGGCCTCTCCGTGGCCCGGGATGAAAGCGAAATGGAAACCGCCAAATCCATCGTTGGGCGGCTCAAAAAGGAAGCGGACTATGCCGGGGTGGCGCTGGAGACCCTGGTGCTTCAGGGGTCCCCCTATGAGGCCATCGTCCAGGCGGCCCGGGACAAAGGGGCCGACCTCATCGTCATGGGCGCTTTGGGGATGACCGGGCTTACCTCCCTGGTCATGGGCAGCGTCACCGAGCGGGTCATCGCCCAGGCTCCCTGTGCGGTCATGGTGGTGAAGCGGGTCATGTGAAAGACAGGTTTCAGGTTTTAGGTTTCAGGTTTTAGGTTTTAGGTTTCATTTTTTTGTGCCTTTCCGCCTTTCCGTCTTTGCGTCTTTGCGTGAGAAATATTAATTTAAGGGATATTAATTTAAGGGATATGAAAAACGAGGGAAAGCTTATGCCGGAAAAAGGTCTTGGCTGTCCGGGGAAGTGGGAAAGGGTGTTGGTGTGCATCGATGGGTCGGAAGAAAGCCGGGGCGCGGTCCTGGCCGGCCTGGAACTGGCCCGCCGCTGCGGCAGCCGCGTTTTTGTGCTGATGGCCCTGGATGTCCCCCCGGAGTTTGAAGCCCAGGCTCCGGAACTCATGCCCCGGGTGGAAGCCGAAATCCGGCAACACCTGGCGGACGTGGAAGCCGAGGCCGCGAAGGTAGGGGTCGCGGTGGAAACCCGGACCCGGCGGCGGGTTCCGACTTATGCCGCCATCATCGATGAAGCCCGGGAAGTACGGGCGAACCTCATTATGGTGGGCCGCCACGGCCGCACCGGATTGAGCCGGCTGCTCCTGGGCAGCGTTGCGGCCCGGGTCATCGGCCACAGTCCGGTGAGCGTGCTGGTGGTTCCCAAAGACGCGGCATTGAGGTTCAATACTATTTTAGTGGCCAGTGATGGATCGCCATCCAGCGCCGCGGCCTGGGCCGAAGCCGTGGCCCTGGCCCAGGCCGCGGGCAGCCGCCTGGTGGCGGTGTCCGTGGCCCGGGAGGAAGGGGAAATTCCGGAAGCCGAAAACCTGGTAAAAGATATGATAGCCGCGGGCAACCAGGCAGGCCTGGCGGTCACCGGACTCATGCCCCAGGGACTGGCCCCGGACGCAGCCATTGTCCAGGCCGCCCTGAAACACGCCGTGGATCTCCTCGTCCTTGGCAGTCACGGCCGCACCGGCCTAGCCCGGCTGATCCTGGGGAGCACCGCGGAGCGGGTCATCGGCCAGGCCCCCTGTCCGGTTTTAGTGGTGAAGGGGTGAAAATAAAAATGTAACAAAAATGTAACAATATCTTGACATGGCCATGGGTTTATGCCTTAATGCTTCAAACCAGGGAAGGGCCGAGAGGCAGGAGCCTGTTCTGATTCCAATCTAGTTGCGGATGCGGGAGAGCTCATGAACCGGATAATACTTGTCTTCTTCTGGCTTTTCTTGGGATTGGCCTGCTGCCTGCCGGCGGCCCAGGCGGATTACTATTACCATCTGGACGTCGTCGATAGCACCGGCGGCCATGTGCATGACGGCAGTTCCCTCACCTTCCCTTCCGACGTGATCTGGCTGAACTGCACCAGCGCCAGCGTGCAGGGTTATGGCCTGGTCCACGCCCATACACAGTACGAAAGCTGGGGCGGAGCATTGTACTATTCCAACGCTGAAGCGCTGTTATGGTATGTCCCCGGTGAGGCCGTCACGGCGAACGTGACCTTCAATGGCGCCATAGGCGCTGACGGCCTGTTGAATGAGCACCTCATCAAGGTTACCGGCAAGGATTTTAGTTGGGAAAGGACTGCGCCGGGCAGTTACAGTTTCAGCCAATCCATCCCCATAGACCCAGACCATCCCCTGTCCTTCTCGGTCCTGGTGAGCGGAGGATTGGGGTATTATGCCGGGGATGTCAAGATAGACAACATTCAGGTGCAGTATTCCGAACCACCGCATCCCGCCGTTCCCCTGCCCGCCACCTGGTGGATGTTTCTTTCCGGCCTGGCGGGAGGGGCCTGGTGGTGGAGGCCCGGTAGAAGCTGAGGCAAATCTAATCCAGGGGATATTGGTTCCGGGGCGGGCCCATGGGTCCGCCCCTGGTATTTAAAGGGTCCCCCCTGCAAATCCCTGCGCCGTTAGCAACAGATGGTTGCCGATTACCATTCAGAAGCGCTCACGGGAATGGCTTGCGACCGAAAACCGGAAACTCAAAACCCAAAACTCGAAACTGAAAACTGAAAGCTACTCCGGCCCCCCCCGCAAAGCTTGGCTCACCCTTTCCGGCAAATCCCGGGCCTTCCAATCCGAGCCGATGGCCACCAGGTGGGCTGTGCCTTCCGCCATCAACTCCTCTCCCACCTCGGGGTAAAATTCAAACCGGAAAATCACTGCTCGGGCGCGAATTTCCTGGATGCGGGTAGCTATTCTCAGAATCTCCCCGTAGCGGCTAGGGCGCCGGAAGCGGCACCAGGCCTCCACGATTGGCAACCCAAACCCTTCTTGAACGTTGCGAAAGGTTTCTTCGGGCTTGAGTCCCACCGCCCGCAAATATTCCTCAATGGCCCGGTGGCAGTAGCGGAAGTAGCTGACGAAATAGACGATGCCGTAAGGGTCGGTGTCACCGAACCGCACCCGCACCTGGGTGCAGTGAACCCGTTCCGTATCAGAAAGTTCTGCGGATGCCATATGTTTTCCCCAGAAAATTGAGACCTCTGAATATGCGCGGTCTTTGTTTTTTTTAAAAGGCTGACTGTTGAAAGCCGAAAGCTGAGAGCTACTCTCGAAGATAAATAATAATCTCTATAGTGACCCCATATTAACACTTTTTTCAGCCTTCCCGTCTAATGAATCAAGAAGGTTGGAAGGAAATAATTTTTTCGGGGAGAAAAAAATGGTGAATACCCGGCTCCAGCCAGTAATTCTTTTTTTCGCGGCCTTATTGGTATTCGGCTGCGCCGCCGGCAGTCCTTACACTTACACCGGCGCAGCCCTGGGGGGCGGGGTGGGGGCTCTCTCGGGGGCCGCGATTGACTCCCGCAACCCCTGGCGGGGCGCGGCCATCGGCGGCGTCCTGGGCGGCGTCCTGGGCGGGGTGGCCGGCGAGGCGGTGCGCCAGAGCCGGTATCCTTCTCAACCCCAGGGCTATTACCAGCCGGGATATGGACCTCCGCCGGGTTATGGCGCGCCGCCCCGTTATGGTTACGGCGCTCCCCCGCAAGGACAAGGATCTTACGGTGGACAGGGAAATTACAGCCAGAACTTGCCGGCTCCCCAATACAGTTACCGGAAGCCTCCGGTTAATTCCTACTATTACTATCCCGACTCCAAGTCCGGCTCCGGCTCTGATCCCAACTTCGGATCCGAGCATTAACGGCTGGCCGGGCTGAACCGGCCAGGACTTTTAAAAGAAGAACGGGCAGGAGGGCGACGCCTTCCTGCTTTTTTTGCGCCTATGCATCCAGGTGGGAGAGATTTCCAAGTTTCCTTTGCAATGCTACAAACTTAATTGTAACATTTGATAATTCTTATTCTTTTGACCGAAAACCGAAAACCGAAAACTGATTAATCTCCCCAACCCAACGACGCAAAGGACACTCTAATGGCTTTTTTCCCCCATTTCCAGGAAGTCCCCCTGGCGTCCATCGACCTGGATGACCATCCCTTTCATGTTCTGCCTTCTCATGACTTTTCCCCTCTGTTGCCCTCCCTCCGGGAAGTAGGGCTGCTGGCCCCGCCCTGGCTGCGGCTTCGGGCCGCGGGGGGCTGGCAGGTGATAGCCGGGTTGAAGCGCCTGCGGGCCGCGGCCCAATTGGGATGGGAGAAAATCCCGGCCTGGACTCTGCCACCGGACACCCCGGATTCTCACGGCCTTCTCATTTACCTTTATGACAACGCCTATACCCGGGGGTTTAACCTGGCGGAGCAGGCGGTCCTGGCGAGCCGCCTCCTGGTTTACTGGGACCGGCAGGAAGTGGCGGCCCGGTTTCTCCCCATCCTGGGGCTGCCGCCGGCGCCGGCCTACCTGGACAAACTCCTCAAGCTGGCCGGGTTGGAAGAGCCTTTTAAAAATCTGGCGGCCCAGGGCCGGCTGGCCCTCACCCCCGGAGCGCACCTGGCCCGGTGGGAGGAGGCGGACCGGGCCGCGGCTTTGCCCTTCCTGGAGCTACTGCCCTGGACCCAGAGCCAGCAGGAAGAGCTGCTGGAAGCCGTGGAACTCCTGGCCCGTCGGGAAGGTACTCCTATTCGGGAAATACTCTCCGGTCCGGAACTTGAGCAACACCTTTCTCCATCTTTAGGGCCTCCCCCTGAAAGGAGCCGGAACCTGCGGCGACTGCTGCACCTGCGGCTTTCCCCGCGGTTGGCCGCGGCCCAAGGGGCCTTTCAGGCGGCCCTGGCCCGGCTGGGTCTCCGGAATCACCCAAGGGTGCGCCTGGAGCCGCCCCCGGCCTTTGAAGGCGCGGATTTCCGGTTAGAGATCAAGTTCCGGGATGCCGCGGAACTGAACCAGCTAATGGGGGAGCTGGCGCAACTGGCCCACCGAGAGGAATTTGTCAACCTAAACGAAATCTAGCCGTAAGCCCCATCAATCGCCAGGGCTACCGAGCGGGAAGGCCCAGGCGCCGGCTGAAGCCTGGGGCCGCATTTTCAAAGCAATAAAATACCGCCTGACCATTTCTCCAGCCTGTCCTTGAAAGCCCCAGTGGCGTTCTTATTCTAGGTTTAGCGAATCTATCTGAATGTTAAAATCCCATTCGGATTTTTGACTCCAAACCGAAAGAGATGTCTTTCGGTATTTTTGATGAGGATAATTCCATGTCCCAAACAACCCGCCCCAACCGTTTGGCCCAGGCCACCAGCCCTTATCTGCGACAACACGCCAACAATCCGGTGGACTGGCACCCCTGGGGGGAAGAAGCCCTGGAGAAGGCCCGCCGGGAGGATAAGCCCATTTTTTTGAGCATCGGCTACTCCACCTGCCACTGGTGCCACGTCATGGCCCACGAGTGCTTTGAGGACCCGGCCATCGCGGCCCTGATGAACGAGCACTTCGTCAACATCAAGCTGGACCGGGAAGAGCGGCCCGACCTGGACGAAACTTACATGAACGCAGTCACCGCGCTCACCGGCCGGGGCGGCTGGCCCTTGAGCGTTTTTCTTACCCCCGACCTGAAGCCTTTTTACGGCGGCACTTACTTCCCCCCGGAAGACCGGGGCGGTCTGCCGGGCTTTCCCCGGCTGGTCCTGGCCTTGAGCCAGGCCTACCGTCAGAATCAGGAACAGATTGCGGAACTCAGCCGCAAAATCATCGACCACCTGCGCCTGGTGGGGGAGATGCCCGGAGGGGGCGGGGAACCGGACCGGAAGGCATTGGACCGGGCGGCCCAGCGGCTGCTCCTGGAATTCGACCTGGAGCACGGCGGCTTGGGGAAAGCTCCCAAGTTCCCCCGGTCCCTGGAACTGTCTTTTTTGCTCCATTATTACCGCCTCAGCCGGGAGCCCAAGGTTCTGGAGATGCTCACCTTCTCCCTGGAGAAGATGGCCCGGGGCGGCATCTACGACCAGGTGGGCGGCGGCTTCGCCCGGTACGCGGTGGACGAGGCCTGGCTGGTGCCCCATTTTGAAAAGATGCTATATGACAATGCCCTCCTGGCTCCCCTTTATCTGGCGGTTTACCAGCTCACGGGCCAGCCTTTCTTCCGGCGCATCGCCCAAGAAACCCTGGACTTCGCACTCCGGGACATGCACGACCTCCAGGGTGGTTTCTACGCCGCCTGGGATGCGGACAGCGAAGGCGTGGAAGGCAAGTACTACGTCTGGAGCTATGCCGAGTTTGCCGAGACGGTGGGGGAGGAGAACCTGGCTCTGGCCGCGGCTGCCCTGGGGGTAACGCCCGAAGGAAATTTCGAAGGCAACAATATTCTCACCTGGGCCCACACCCGGGAGGAACTGGTGGCCCGCTTCTCCCTCACCCCGGAGGAATTGCAGGAGAAATTGGCGAAGATCTTTCAAGCCCTGCGCCAGGTGCGGGCCCGGCGGGTGAAGCCCCATCGGGACGAAAAGGTCATCGTCTCCTGGAACGGGTTGATGATTTCCGCCCTGACCCAGGGGTTTCAGGTTCTGGGGAACGATAATTATTACGCTATCGCTTCCGGCACGGCCCGCTTCATCCTGGAGGAGATGCTCCGGGAAGACATTCTCTACCGCATCTGGAGCGACGGCCAGGTGGCGGTCCCCGGGTTTTCGGAAGACTACGCGGCCCTGGCAGACGCGCTGCTGGATTTATACGAGGCGGACTTCGACCCCCACTGGATCGCCATGGCCCGGCGCCTCATGGACCTCATGGACGAACACTTTCTGGATCCGGAGGATGGTCTTTACTTTTACGTGGCCAAATCTCAGGAGACTCCCCTGGTGCGGTCCAAGAGCGTCTTTGACCACACCATTCCGTCGGGGAATTCCCTGGCGGCCCGGCTCTCACTCCGGCTTTACCGCCTCACCGAAGAGGCCTGCTACCTGGAGCGGGCTTTGACCATCATCAAACGCCTGCAAAACCAGGCCCAGGAAAACCCCTGGGGATTCAGCCATATTTGGCTGGTGCAGACCCTTTATCTTACTCCTCCTCTGGATTTGACCCTGGTAGGGGACCCCGGCGGCGGGGCCCTTAAGGCTCTGGTAGCCGCGGCCAACCGGTATTTCCTGCCGGAGCGACGCCTGGTGGTAAAAAACCCGGCGGACTGCGCCGCCCTGGAAAAGCTGGTCCCTGCGGCCCGGCACTACACCCTGGAGGAAGGGGAGGCGGTGGCTTACGTCTGCCAGGCTATGACCTGCTTTCCGGGCATCAGCGACCCCCAGGAGTTGGCGGTGAAGTTGGAGGAGGTGAGCAGTAAATAGATAGTGACCAGTAATCAGTAAAAGCTTTCAGCAGTCAGCTTTCAGCAGTCAGCAGTCAGCTTTCAGCTTTTTTCACCAATGGTTATCGGCTATTACTTTGACAAAGGATTATAACTGACCACTGACCACTGGCTACTGGCCACTGGCCACTGGCCACTGATTACTGATCATTGATCACTGACCAAGGCCCATCTTCTCCAGTTCCCGGCAGGCCAGGGGGTGGCCTTCTTTGCAGGCGATGCGGTAGTCGGCCGCGGCCTTTTGCGGTTGGTTCAGATGGTGTTGGTAAATGCTGCCCCGGAAAAAGTAGGCGTGGACGCCGTCGGGTTTGACCCGGATGGCTTCGGTGAAGTCGGCCACGGCTTTATCCAGGTTCCCCTGGACGAAGTAGACCATGCCCCGCTTGTTGAAGACCCAGGGGTCCTTGGGGGCCAACCTGGCGGCCTGGTCCAGGTCTTTCAGGGCTTCCTCCAGGCGGCCTTCATGGGACTGCTGCTCGCCCCGCTCTTTTAATGCCTCGACGTTTTCGGGGTCCTTCTGAAGGACCTGGGAGTAAACCTTGATGGCCTCCTCACGGCGTCCCATCCCGGCCAGGACGCCGCCCTTAGCCAACAGCAGGCTGGTGTCTTTGGGGTGATAGGACAGGCCCCGGTTAACTTCCTCCAGGGCCGCGTCCCCTTTCTCCAGGGCGGTGAGGGCTTGTGCCCGGACCCGCCGGGCTTCGATGGATTTGGGTTCCTTTTCCAGGTATTTCCCCAGCAAGTCCGCGGCCTCCTGGTGCTTGCCGGCTTTCTGGGCGGCCAGGCCTTGGGAGAGGAAGTCGTCTTGGGCAAGAGAGTAAGAACCGATGAGAACCAATGACGCCAGGAACAGGGAAGAGACCAAGCGGATTAACATGGGCGGTTCTCCGAAAATTTCCCCACATTATTAATAACTTCTCATAGCCCTAAGCCGGGCCACCCGCTCGGCGATGGGGGGGTGGGTGCTGAACAGGTTCATCAGGGTGCTCCCCGTCAGGGGGTTGACGATGAACATGTGGGCCGTGGCCGGGGACGCGTTCATGGGCGCGGCCTGGACCCCGTATTCCAGCTTCTCCAGGGACCGGGCCAGGGGTTCGGGGTTGTGGCACAGATGCGCCCCGGCTTCATCCGCCAGGTACTCCCGGGAGCGGGAAATGGCCATCTGGACAAGCATGGCGGCGATGGGCGCCACGATGGACATGACGATGACGCCCACAATCCCTAAGCCGCCTTCGTCGTCGTCCCGGGAGCCCCCGAAAATGGCGGTCCAGCGGGCCATGTCCGCCAGGATCATGATGGCCCCGGCCATGGTGGCGGCGATGGTGGAGATGAGGATGTCCCGGTTCTTCACGTGGCCGATTTCATGGGCCAGCACGCCTTTTAACTCCGTGGGGGTGAGCAGGCGCATGATGCCGGTGGTGGCGGCCACCGCGGCGTGCTCGGGGTTGCGGCCGGTGGCGAAGGCGTTGGGGGAGTCATCCTGGATGATATACACCTTGGGCTTGGGGATGCCGGCTTCCCGGGCCAGGTCATCCACCATCTGGTGAAGCTGGGGAGCCTCGGCGGGGCTGACTTCCTGGGCGCCGTACATGCGCAGCACCAGCTTGTCGGAGAACCAGTAGCTGAAGAAGTTCATCCCCAGGGCCAGGATAAAGGCCAGGTACATGCCGGCGCGGCCGCCGATGAGTTTCCCCATGAACACGAGAAAGACCGTCAGCCCGGCCAGCAGCAGTACGGTTTTGATGCGGTTTTCCATATTTTTACTCCGTTTCCGTTTTCAGTTTTTCGTTATCTGTTTTTGCTTGTTGCTTAGATCCAACCTGTATGGGAAATTTTATTGCCATTTGCTGAAAGGAAAAAAAAGCAATGCCGTTAGTAGCACAGGCTTCCAGCCTGTGGGCAACTTGCTGAACCTATAACGCCGACCACAGCCAGCGGCCTGGGCCATTCATGGTGAACAACCGGGGCGGCTGTTCCACATTTTCATGGTCATGCGGTGAAGATAAAAACCAGACCCAACCGGTCATCTAGTCTTTTTCTTTAGACTTTTCCCTATAAATAATATTAATGGGAGCGGCGGGTTTTGTCAATAGCCTCAAGGGGCGGCGGGGGGGCTTTGGATATTGTAACATACAGAAAATACTCTTGATTTCCCTTGGGGCCTTTGAGAGGGGAGGGGAACGCGGGGCTGACCTTCAGGCCTAGCTTCTCTGCGGTTCGGGCCACTTTGGCCACCGCCTCCTGTTGGAGTTTGGGGTCCCGCACCACCCCCCCTTTGCCCACCTGGCCTTTGCCCACCTCGAATTGGGGCTTCACCAGGGCCAGGATTTCGCCCCCGGGTTTGAGGAACTCCAGGATTTTGGGGAGCACCAGGGTGAGGGAGATGAAGGACAGGTCCAGGGTGATAAGATCCGCGGGTTCCGGGACCTCTTCCCGTTCCAGGTAGCGGATGTTGCGGCGCTCCAGGACCGTGACCCGGGGGTCGTTTCTCAGGGACGGGTCAAGCTGGCCGAAGCCCACGTCCACCGCGTAGACCCGGCGGGCGCCGTAAGTGAGGAGGCAGTGGGTGAAACCGCCGGTGGACGCGCCCACGTCGATGGCGACCTTGTCTTGAACATTTACCTGGAAGTGGTCCAATGCTGCGGCCAGCTTCTCTCCGCCCCGGCTGACGAAGCGGGTGGGCGGGGCCTTGAGGACGATTTCCGCGTCTACCGGCACCAGTGCCCCGGCCTTGTCCACCACCGCGCCGGCCACCAGCACCCGCCCGGCCAGGATGAGGCCCTGGGCCTGGGAACGGGTGGCGGCCAGGGAGCGATTGACCAGGAGGTGGTCCAGGCGCTCTTTGGAAGGCTTGTTTTCTGTTTTCGGTTTTCGGTTTTCTGTTTTCAGTTTAGGGTCCCGGTTTTGGTTTTCGGCCGGCAGGCCAATGTTGGCCGATTATTTCCTCAATTGCCATCAAATATCAAAATAATGTCAATAGGGTCTAAGATCAAGCTATAATCGCAGATGGTGCTTTTCTTGAAACCACCCTATTCTGAGCAGGTGCTCATGAGCCGTTGGCTCACCCGTAAAGGATGAAAAGATATTTTGGGGGGAGGGCCAGGGAGCAACGCTCCCTGCCCTCCTCCCCCAACAAGTTAAACCGTCGTGCCCGCATCATGGCTCCTTGTTTCCAGTTTTTAAAATGATTATCTAAAAAATTAAAGGTGCTCGTTTTTGAAACCGAGGGGAAAATATGCCTGCCTTAGAAAAGAGACGAAAGTTATGGGCTTTGCTGGGTATCCTTATTTTTCTCCTGCTGAATTTCCCTTTGTTGCAAATTTTCAACCGCGACACTTTGCTGGCAGGGATTCCCGTGCTGATTCTGTATCTCCATGCGGTCTGGATATTGGCCATTGTGGGGCTTTATGTCCTTAGCAGGCTATTAACTTACCGAGAGTAACCATGCTCAGCCCGGGTCTGGTAGCAGCCGCAGCTTTTAGCTATCTCTTCCTGCTCTTTGCCATCGCGTATTACGGGGACCGGCAACGGGCCCGGGGCAAGAGCATCATCGCCAATCCCTATATTTACGCCCTTTCCCTGGCGGCCTACTGCACCGCCTGGACATTTTACGGCAGCGTCGGCAAGGCCGCCACCTCCGGGGTGACCTTTCTCACCATTTACCTGGGCCCCACCATCATCGCCTTTTCCTGGTGGTTCGGATTGCGCAAGCTGCTGCGCATTTGCAAGGAAAACAACCTGACCACCATGTCCGATTTTCTGACGCTGCGCTATGGCAAAGGGGCCTTTCTGGGGGCTCTGGCCACCGTGGGGGTGCTGCTGGCGATCACCCCCTACATCGGCTTGCAGCTCAAGTCCATCTCCGATACCTTCAATATCCTGGTTTATAAAGAAGTCACCCCGCCCTTCGCCATCCCCATCTATCAGGATACCGCCTTTTACGTGGCCCTGCTTCTGGCCATGTTCGGCATTCTGTTCGGAGCGCGTCACCTGGACCCCACGGAACGCCATGAAGGGTTGGTGGCGGTGGTGGTGTTTGAGTCCCTCATCGAACTGCTGGCTTTTCTGAGCCTGGGCCTCCTGGTGACCTTCGTGTTGTTCCCCGGCTGGGGGGAGATCTTTACGCGCATCCGGCAGGATCCCGCCTTTCAGCAGCTTCTCCTGATAAACACCGGACCCCACAACAGTTACCCCCTGTTCCTGGTGCTCACCCTCCTGGCCATGGGGGCCATCCACTTTCTTCCCCGTATGTTTCATATGGCTGTGGTGGAGAATACCGATGAACGGCATATACTGACCGCGGTATGGCTCTTCCCCCTGTATCTGCTGCTGATGAACCTGTTTGTCCTGCCCATCGCTCTGGGCGGGCTGTTGTTGGGGTTGCCGCCGGAGCAGGCCGACACTTTCGTGTTGCAAATCCCTCTGCAAACCGGGCATCCCTATCTCGCCCTGCTGGTCTTTTTGGGCGGGCTGTCGGCCTCCACCGCCATGGTGGCGGTGGCCTCCATTGCGGTGAGCACCATGCTCCTCAACAGCCTGCTGATGCCTCTGGCCATCCGGCTGAAAATGGAAGATCGGATCACCCCGCATCTCCTCCTCATCAAGCGCGGCTGCATCCTCTTTCTGATCGTTCTGGGATATTTCGGCTATCACCTGATTTGGCCCACGGTCATGCTGGTGGACATCGGGCTCATCGCCTTCTGTGGGGTGATGCAACTGGCGCCGGCCATGCTGGGGGCCTTGTATTGGCGGGAAGCCACCCGCTGGGGGGCCATCGCGGGCCTGCTGTCCGGGTTTTTCCTCTGGGCCTATACGCTGGCTCTGCCCTATCTGGTGGAAGCAGGCTGGTTTCCCTCCAGCATCTTGTCGGCGGGCCCCCTGGGGCTGGCGCTTCTCAAGCCCACCGCGTTTCTGGGCCTGACCGGCCTGGACAAGCTCTCCCACGCCTTCTTCTGGTCGGTGCTGTTCAACGCCGTCAGTTTTGTGGGCGTTTCGCTCTTAACAGCCCCCACCCCGGTGGAGGAGGAGCAGGCCCGGCGGTTTGTGGACGTGTTCGAGCGGGAAAGGGAGCTGCCTTTAGAAAAACGCTATATCTATCTGCCGAGCCTGGACCAGTTGACCCGCTTCATGGAGAAGCTCATCGGTCCCCGCAAGGCCGCCGAGGCGCACAAGACCTTTCTGCGGGAGGTCGGGCTCCCCGAATCGGAGTGGGGAGACCGGGAAAAGCTGCGGCTGGCGAGCTTCATTGAACGCACCATCGCCGGCTCCATCGGCCCGGCGGCGGCCCGGGTGCTTATGGAAGGCTATCTCTCCGCCATGGGCACGCGTATGGAAGACGTCTTCGACCTGTTCGGCCGGATTTCCAGCTCCCTGGAGGAAAGCGAACAGCGACTGAAGAGGCGCGTGGCGGAGCTCTCGGTGCTTTACGAAGCGGCCCACCGCCTGGCCTCTTCCCTCTATATTCCGGATCTCCTGGACGGGGTGCTGGGAGTGCTGGTGGAACAATTGGGCGTGGAAAGGTGCGCCGTGCGGCTCCTGGACGAAGCCGGCTTGCTGCACCTGAGAGGCTTCCGGGGGCTGCCGCCCGAGGTCCGGGAAGTGGTGATCAAGCCTGCTCCCGAATCCCTCCTGGGCCAATGTCTGTCAAGCTCCCAGGTGATTTCCGTGCCGGATGCCGCCGCCGTCAGGGACCGGCTCCAGGGGTTGGTGGCGGAAGAAGCTTCCGGCTCCCTGGTGTTGGCGCCCATCACCACGGAAACCCTGACCCTCGGGGTCTTGACCGCGGCCAGCAGCCAGATAGGCTATTTCAGCAAGGAACACGAAGAGTTCTTTCAATCGCTGGCCGGGCAACTGGGGCTGGCGGTGCGCACTGCCAACATGGAGGAGGCGCTGCGCCTGGACGAGTCCCGCCTCGAGGCGGTGTGGCAGCTCAGCCAAATGACCAAGGCATCGCTGAAAGAGATCGTGGACTTCGCCCTGGAGGAGGGGGTCCGGTTGACCAAGAGCCAGATCGGCTACCTGGCTTTCGTGAACGAGGATGAGACGGTGCTCACCATGCACTCCTGGTCCAGGACCGCCATGGCGCAATGCGCCATCATTGACAAACCCCTCATCTATCCTTTGGAGACCACCGGGCTCTGGGGTGAAGCCGTGCGCCAGCGGCGGCCCATCATCACCAATGACTATGCCGCCCTCAACCCTTATAAGAAAGGCTACCCCGAGGGCCATGTGGAAGTGAGCCGGCACATGAATATTCCCGTCTTCGACGGCGACCGCATAGTGGCGGTGGCCGGCGTGGGAAACAAGGAAGAAGATTACGATGAATCGGATGTCCGGCAACTGACCCTGTTGATGAACGGCATGTGGTGGCAAATCAAGCGCCAGCGAGCCGAAGAGGAATTGGCCGCCGAAGTGGAGCGCGGCATCTACTTTCAAAAGCTGTTGATTCATAGCTGCATGGATGGCGTCGTGGCCAGCGATGTGGCAGGCACCATTCGCACCTTTAATGAAACCGCGGCAAAAATCCTGGGCTATGAACCCGAAGAAGTCCTCGGCAGGATGAACATCAGGGACCTCTATGCCACCGGCCTGGCCGAGGACATTGATCATAAAATCCATGATCCGGCTTACGGAGGCGCAGGCACTCTGGAAAACTATGAAACCTGGATGCGCCACAAGGACGGCGCCCTGGTTCCCGTCTGGCTTTCCGCCCGGCTGCTGTTCGAAAACGACCGGGAGATCGGCATGATCGGCCATTTTAAAGACCTGGGGGAGCGGAAACGCCTGGAGGAGGAGCTCCTGCGCAGTGAGCGTCTGGCCGTCCTGGGCAAGATGGCCGCCCACATCGGCCATGAAATCAAAAACCCCCTGATGGTCATCGGGGGATTCGCCCGCCAGGTGTTAAAAGAACCGGCCGCGGACTCGGCCAAGAATCGGGAGAAGCTCCAAATCATCGTGGATGAAGTCAAACGCCTGGAAGATTTCCTCGTTGAGGTGGGGAGCTATGCCAAATTTTCCGAACCGCAGAAACGCCCGGGAGATCTCAACGCCTTAATCAAGGAGACCTGCCAGCGTTTGGAGCCGACCCTGCGGGAAAGCAACATCGCCCTGGTTTTGGAGCTGGCCCCGCACCTGCCGAAGATTGCCTTTGACCCCGGGCATCTGCGTCAGGTAATTTTGAATATCGCCAAAAACGGCATTGAGGCCATGAGTCCGGGGGGAACCCTGACCGTTGCCACCGGTCAGGAGGACGGTCGAGTATTCGTGCAAATATCCGATACCGGGATGGGAATCCCACCAGAAATCAAGGAAAAGATCTTCCAACCCTTCTTTTCTTCCAAGCCCAAGGGCAGCGGGCTGGGGCTGGCCATTTCCCAGAAAATTATCGAAGCGCATCAGGGAGAAATCAAGATCAAGAGCGAGCCTCAAAAAGGAACTCGGGTGACCATCATTCTGAAAGGGGAGTAAGCAAACCATTAGCAATAATGAGTCAAGGGGCTGTTTATGACTGATACTTTTCAATTTGCCGATGAACTGGGGCCAGCAAAAATCATCCACCTTTATGAACCGTCTGTGGGGTTGAAGGCGGTGCTGGTGGTGGACAATGTGGCCGCAGGGCCAGCCCTCGGTGGCGTGCGCATGGCCCCTGATGTGAGCACGGAGGAGTGCTTCCGACTGGCCAGAGCCATGACCCTGAAGAATGCAGCCGCCGGCTTGCCGCACGGGGGCGGGAAGGTGGTTCTCTATGGCGACCCGAAAATGCCCAAGCCCGACAAGGAGCGCCTGATACGGGCTCTTGCCTGCTTCTTGCGTAACGAACAGGAATATATCTTTGCACCGGACATGGGCATGGATGAGGAGTGCATGGCTTGGGTCAAAGACGAAATCGGCCGGGTGGTGGGTCTGCCGGCTGAGGTCGGGGGCATACCCCTGGATGAAATCGGGGCCACGGGATGGGGCCTCTGCCATGCCACTGAGGTCGCATTACAATATTGTGGATATTTTTGTGACTTCAAGCTGGAAAAGGCGCGGGTGGCGATTCAGGGCTTCGGCGCGGTGGGCAAGCATGCCGCCCGTTTCCTCGACGCCAAAAAAGCCGTAGTGGTAGGCGCGGCGGACTCCCAGGGAGCGGTTTACCACCCCGATGGCCTGGATGTGAAGGAACTCATCAAAATGAAGGAAGCAGGCCGAAGCGTGGTTAATTGTTCTCGAGGCGAGAAATGCGCGCGGGAGGACATCATCGACTGCGACTGCGACATCTTTATTCCCGCGGCCCGCCCGGATGTAGTGACTGAGGAAAATGTGCATCGCCTCAAAGCCAAGCTCGTGGTTCAGGGCGCCAATATCCCTTTTACCTATGGCGCGGAAAAGTGCTTGCATGACAAAGGCGTCCTGTGTGTGCCGGATTTTATTGCCAACGCCGGCGGAGTAATCTGCGCGGCTATGGAATATCGCGGAGCAACCCAGAGTACAGTCTTTGAAGTCATTGCCGAAAAAGTGCGACACAATACCCGGTTGATTTTGGAAGAATCAAGGACTAAAAAGATCCTGCCCCGGGATGCGGCAGTGAATCTTGCGGTGCAGCGGGTGAAAAAAGCCATGGCCTATAAACGCTGGTCGATTTTTTAATACTTTACGAAAATCCGGGGGGGCGCCATGTATCGGATTCGGTTTCACGGCCGCGGCGGTCAGGGCATGAAGACCGCCAGCCGCATTTTGGGCACGGCTTTTTTTCTCGCGGGATTCGAGGTTCAGGATGCCCCCCGCTATGGCGCGGAACGCCGGGGCGCGCCCATTTTCGCCTATGTCCGCGCCGACCGGCGCCCTATCAATGAACGGGGCGTCATCCGGCGGCCGGACCTGGTCATCGCCGCCGATGAGACCCTGGTGTTGATCCCCGCAGCAGAAGTGCTGGCAGGAATCACCGAACACACGGTTCTTCTCCTCAACAGCATGAAAACCGCCGAAGTTTGGCAGGAACGCCTCAATTTCCCCGGCCTGGTGCTGGCCTGGCCTCTCGCCGCGGGACTGGAAGACCCTCACCAACTCCGGTTTATCGGGGCGGTCGGCGCCGGGGCCGCGGCTCGTCTCGTGGGCGTGATTCCCCGGGATGTCCTGGCCCGGGCCATCCGTGAGGAATTGGCCCACTTGGGAGAAGCTGTCGTGGCCCGGAATCAGGAAGTGGCGTTGGGAGCCTTTGATCTCCTGGCGGAGCACGCGGGGCGAGTGGGGGAGGCTCCGGAGGCCCCGGCGGACGCCTACGAGAAGCCTCACTGGATCGATTTGTCTTTTGACGATGCCGGCCTCTCCGCGCCGGACATTTTCACCCCCGCCACCAGTGAAAAAGTGCCCACGGGCCTGTGGCGCACCGTGCGGCCCGTGATCGACTATTCCCACTGTCATCGGTGCGCCTGGATCTGCAGCACTTTGTGCCCGGACAGCACCATCAGCGTTACCGCGGAGGGCTTCCCACAGATCGACTATGAGCATTGCAAGGGCTGCCTCATCTGTATGACTTCCTGCCCCTCCCACGCCATCCGGGCGTTGCCGGAGGAGGAAGAGGCCGGAAAGATATCTGGGGGAGGGGGCTAAGGGCCGCAGGCCCTTACCCCCTCCCCTCAAAACCAACTCAGGAGACCGAACCATGACCCGGGTGCTCTTGACCGGCAACGGCGCGGCGGCCTGGGGGGCGCGGCTGGCCGCGGTGGATTATGTGCCGGCCTTCCCCATCACGCCCCAGACGGAGATCATCGAGACCATCGCCGCCTGGATCGACGCGGGCGAGATGGACGGCCGCCTGGTGACCCTGGAGTCCGAGCACTCCATGCTTACCGCCGCGGGGGCCGCGGCCGCGACGGGCATACGGGTCTTCACCGCCACTTCCAGCCAGGGTTTGCTGTACGCCATGGAGATGCTCTACACCGTGGCGGGCTGGCGGGCGCCCTTCGTGCTGGTGAATGTCTCCCGGGGGCTCTCGGCCCCCCTGACGCTGGAGCCCGACCACAACGACATCCTGGCCGCCCGGGACTCGGGCTTCCTGCAGATCCACTGCGCCACCTGCCAGGAGGTCCTGGACAGCGTACTCCTAGCCTTCCGCCTGGCCGAGGACCAGCAGGTGCGCCTGCCGGTGATCGTCAACCTGGACGGCTTTTATCTTTCTTTTACCCGGGAGCCGGTGATTATTCCCGACGCCGAAGCGGTGCGACGGTTTATCGGGCCTTTTGAGCCCGGGAACATCAAGTTCCGGGCCAGCGCCCCGGTGAGCCAGGCGGTGGCGGTGCTAGGCGGCGCGCCCTATTCCTATTTCCGCTATGAGATGCACCTGGCGGCCTTAAACGGCCTCATGGTCTATGACGAGTTGGCCGCAGAATTCGCCCAAACCTTCGGGCGGCGCCACGACGCGGTGGAGGCATATTGTACAGACGACGCGGAGTTCGCGTTCGTGATGCTGGGTTCCTTTGCCACCAAGGCCCGGGAGGCCGTGGACCGGCTCAGGGACGCGGGCTGGAAGATCGGCCTGGTGCGCCCCCGGCTGCTGCGGCCCTTTCCGGAGGCGCTCCTCAGGAAGATTCTCGCCGGCAAAAAGGGGGCGGCAGTCATCGACCAGAATATTTCCCTGGGCAAAGGCGGCGTCCTCTTTGCGGAACTGGCCTCGGCCCTCTACGGCCGTAAAGACGCGCCGATACTGACGAGCTTCATCGGCGGCCTGGGCGGCCGGGACCTCACCCCGGAGGAGTTCTACGAAATGGCCGCGCTCACCCGCCAGGCCGCTCAGACCGGCCAGGCCCCGCCGCCACGTCTACTTTATACTGAGGACGAGTTAAGAGAGGTCAGGAAACTCCAGGCCATTGCGCAGGTGGAGAGGCAGAGGTTGGGAGAGGGTTAAAAGAATGCTAAGCAGAGGGCCAGAGTGCAGTGGCACAGGCGTCTCGCCTGTGCATTCCTTTGCCACTCAAGATTGTCTTTTTGTGATAAGATTACAGAAAAAATGAAGGTCTTCACTCCCCCAAATATAAAATGAGCCATTTCTGTCCGGCTAGGCCCAGGCTAGGGTTAACTGGTTATTAACATTCATATTATCAGGCACCGGGCCGGGCGGTTCAAAGAGTTCCGGCAAGGAGCAGGTACGAAACAGATTGAGCTGCAAGATACGCATAAAGTTTTGTAAAGTAACGCTCAAGTTACAGAGGAACTTGGTGTAACAAAGCAATAGATAGACGATGAGGGCCGCATAGATTTGGCTCATCACGGCGTTCTCGGAGTTGCCGATGAAGGCCTTGATCTTCAGGTTCTGCTTGATCCAGCGGAAGAAGATCTCGATCTGCCAGCGCTCCTTGTAGATGTCGGCGATGGTCTTGGCCGCCAGCCGGAAGTGGTTGGTGAGGAACACGCAACTTTTGCCGGTTTTGGGGTCCTGGTAAACGATGCGGCGCAAGGGCTTGGGGCACTCCCGGGCTTTAGCGCCGGTAAGTTGGATGGTCTCATCGGACACCAGTCCCAGGGCGGCGTTGACGGGACGCCGCTCCAGCACCCGGTAGCGGGCATTGCTCTTCTGCCGGGTGACAAAGAAGATTTTCTGGGTGGGGAGCTGGCCATACCAGGCATAATCGGTATAGCCCAGGTCTTCCACGACGATGGACTCCTTGGGGAGGTTAAGGGCCCGGGCCTTTTTCACCTCGTGTTCCTTAGCCGGAGTGATAGCCACAAAGGCTGGCAGGTAGCCGTCGTGGTCCAGGAGGGTATGGAGTTTGACCCCCGCCTTGGTACGCCGAAACGAGGCCCAGGGGAACAGGGTGAGGCAGAGACTCACCACGGTGGCATCCAGGCTATAGAGCTTATTTTTGAACTTGAACTTGTGACGAGGAGCATGGGCCCGGCAGCGCTGATACATGCGGGCGAAGACGGCGGCGAAAAAACTGGCGGGCCGCCCGTTGTTGGCGTCAGAAAAAGTGGAGCGGGCTACCGGCTTGACTCCCAGATGGTAGAGGCTTTTGAGGCGGGCTTTCAGACTGGCAATGCCATCCCGCAGACTCGCTCGGGCCGTAAGTTGCATGGAAAGCAGGTGCACCAACTGGCTCCATCGGGTAAAAGATCGGGCCTTGCGGCCGGTCCCGTGCTCGGCTTCCAACTTGTCAAAATGATGTCTCGGAATCAGTTTGAGCATTTGATGAAAGATTGTGTTACAATGGGCCATAGTCCGAAATCTCCTTTCTGTTTAATGGGTTGTGGCTAACACATTTTAACAGATTTCCGGGAGATTTCGGGCTTTTTTTAATCAGTTAACCGGACAGAACTGTTTCCGAAGGTAAGAATCGCCACGGTTTAGATAAAGCTCGCTATTGGGGGTTAGCCATAATACTGTTCATTTAATATATTAATAGCCAAATGGAGGTCGAGTTTGGGCATTGGTTTAGAGCCGCGGCGACGCACGGGGAATGTGCTCATCTTGCGCTTGACCCCTCGCGGGTTACGTCGATTAC
>VGSW01000045.1 GCA_016874915.1 Deltaproteobacteria bacterium | reverse complement strand
TATTTCCCTGAAAATTCCGGGGAAAGATTATAGCCCTTCCCGGAAGAACCCTATAAAAATTAAGATATTTCTGCATAAGACCTTAATAATAAAATAGGGAGTAATTATGACGCCAAGCCTGATGCCAAGGATTCGGATCGGGGAATTGCCGGTTATTCTCCTGTTAATCCCGCTCTTAATGATGCTGTCCGGCTGCCCCGCCGAATCTCGGAGTGATGACCGCCTGCGCCAGGACCTGGAGGCCCTCAAAAAAGAAGTGGCCGCTCTTAAAGACCAGGTTAATAAACTGGAAGCTGCCCAAAAATTGATTCTGGCCCAACTGGGGACCGAATCCCCGCCGGCCGCGGGGACTGCCGCTCCGGCCCCGCCCGGGCCTGCCGGACCGCCCCTTTCGTCCGAACCTTTAAGCGTCAGCCAGCTTATCAAAGAAAAAGACCGCTATTTGGGATTCCGGATCGCGGTCAAAGGACCGGTGGGGCCGGTGCTGGTCCACCACAAGTCGTTGATGCTCAAAGCCCCGGAAGGGATGGTGGAGGTGCTCTTGGGAAAACTGCCGGACCAACAGATGGTGGAAAGGGTCATGGCCGCGGCCATTGCCGGTCCCATAACCGTGACGGGGATGGTCAGGCAATCGGCGCGGGGTGGAACCCAACTTCAAATTACCGCGGAGGAGCTGGAATTCTGAAGCCGCTCCCTGCCCCCGCCTCCCCCTGGCAGACGGTGCGCCGCCGTCTGGGAGTATGGCTTTTGCTAGGATTAGTCATTTACCTGGGATATGGCTGGTATTCCCGGCGCTTTAATACCAATTCGCAATCAAAAGGCATTTAAAGGTAGGGGCGAACCTTGTGTTCACCCACCATTTCAAGGCGAATACAAGATTCGCCCCTACAGAAAAATATACATTTGATGGCGAATTGGTATAAATCCTGACTCGAACTCAGCCGCGATAGCCGGAGGATGAAAAAATCCCTCCGGATTCTTCGCGGAATCCGGAGGGAGTGAAAGGTAAAGGTTAGCGCCGCAGTTTAGGGAAAGTTGCTGGTGGTGGTGTTGCCCGGATCAAAGGGGCTCAGGCGGTTGCCGGGCTCATCCAGGAAGCCCACCTCATAAAGAGGCGGCAAGCCCGCAGCCGGACGGCCCCCTCTCCCCACCGCCGGGGCCAGTTCCACAAAGACATCGCCCGTGATGGTGCCGTCTAAGGCTTTGGTGCCGTCCCCCGGGGGCACCAGCAACTGGGGATGGTCGAAGGGCTCCTTCTCAAATTTGACGCGATAATCCGTTAAACAGAGCATGAAAGCCACCAGGTTGTTCTGGCGGTCTGGGCGGTTGCGTAATCTGCCGATTTCCCGGATAAACGGATCGAGATCGGCAATGTTGGTAGCCGGGAAGTTGCCTCCCCGGGTGTAGAACTCCACCACCTGCCGCAGGGTGGAGGCCCCGCCGCTGTGCATGTAGGGCGCTAGCAGCTCCTGATTCCGAAGCCCCGGGGTCTTGTGGGAGCCTCGGGTAGCTAACCGGAAGTTGGCAAAAAAGGGCCTAACCCGAGGCAAAAACGGCAAGTCCGGGACAAACTCCGCCACTCCGAACTTATTATTTGCCACATCTACCGTGGGCAGCAGTCCCTGGACTTTCAACTGGGCCAGCCTGGAGAAGGAGAGGGGGAGAGGTTGTCCGGGAGTTAATGGATTGGCAAATGGGGAATTCGCGGCCCGGCAGATATCTTCCTCGGTGGGCCGGAAGCTGATATTGTAAAAGCCGCCGTCATACAGAGCCCGGCCCCCCCGGGCCATGCCCATGAACTCAATGGCGTTGGCCGGCAGCCAGGGAAAGGTGGTGGCCAGTTGCCCGAATACCGTCACTCCAATATTTCTCTCCGGTGCATTAGCCGGGGCCCGGATTGCGGTGATGGTGTGGCCGGCGAATTCAGGCCCTCGGTGGCATTCAAAACATTTCCCCGCCCCAAAGAAGGTGGTCATTCCGTCCCTGGGGTCGCCTCCCCCTCCAAAGCCGGCGGCTTGGGCCGCGAAGCTGGGCAAGGGAGTACCGTTGGCCAGAAACCGGTCGACGGGGGTGTCGTCAGCGATCAAAGTGGCCTCGTAGAGCTGCACCGCCAGCCCGAAGAACAGGGAGAAGTTGGCTTCCCGCTGGGTGACGGTCTGAGGTTCGATGCTGAAATTGGTGGTAAGGGGAGTGGCCCCGGTCTGGTCAATGATGAATTCACCATTTTGCCAGTAATACCCCCGGGGATCCGTCTGCTCGGGAAAATGAAAATAATAGTCTTCGATTTGAAAAGTGATGACCGCGGTGGAATTCCACCACCAGGGCTGGAAGGCCGCCTCGATCAGGTCGTTATAGGTGACAGGTGTGGCGCCATCGCTGGCCTTCACCAGGCCGGGGGCGCCGGGGATCACGGCGGAAGCGGGCTTGGCATCCAGGCCGGCGCCGGCTAAGGCCGCGGTTCCCAGCACACTGTCATTAGGGTCAATCACCTGGAAGGCCAGGACCTGGCGGGCCTGGCCGCCTGGCCCCGCACCCGGCCGGACCATCTTGGCCCCCAGTTGCGCAAAAGTGCGTCCCTGGAAGGACATCTCGAAGTCGCTCAGGGGGGGCCCCACCGCCTGGGAAGCCAGGCTGGCGTCCGGGATGCGCACCGGGGTGGAATTCAGATTAGTGCCGCCAAAATTTTCCAAAACGCCGTTGGTCACGTTTACCCGCTTGCCGGAGGCGAAGACCGCCGCGTCAACGTCCAATTCCCCGAAGGGATTCACCCCGTTGAAGATGTTGCGGGCCCGGCCGTCCCAGAAGTTGGAGAAGAGCAGGGCGGCGTTGATGGCGGTGGGCGTGTTACGGGGCTCCACCCGGCGGGTGTCCTGGGCGTTGCCGGGATTGACGAAGGGCTGGTCCAGAACTCGTTGATCGTTGAATACCTGGTCAGGAAAGATGGGTGGGGCTGTGTCCTCCGTCCCTACATCATCCCGGGCCGCACCGAGCCCGAAGAGCACATTCAAGAATTTGGTCAGAAAAACTCCCATGGAGGACACGACATCATTGGTGTCCCGGAGCACCGCCGACCTCTGTCGGTCCCGGGGAGCCACCCGTTGGTGGAAGGGAAAATCGTTGCGCAACAATTGCTGGTTGGGGAGTTTCACGTGGAATATGGTATCCCCTGCCAGCAACCCCGGGGTGACCTGGTTCCTGGAACGGCTGTCCGCGCCGGCATGGAAGTGGCAGGACGCGCATGACTGGCCGTCGCTGCCGATCTGCTGGTCCCAAAACAAGGCTTTGCCCAAGACGATGGCGGCTTTTTTGCCGTTTGCCGTGGGCACCACAAAGTCGCCAATATTCACGGGATCCTTTACCTTTTTGGCCCCGGGGACAAAGGGGTTTGCCTCCAGAATCGGTAGTGTACTCAGCGGCGGCGGCAAGGCGGCCTCTGCCACCCGAGGGCCGGAGATTGGAAAGGTTCCCGAAAAGGTAAAGGTGATGCAAAGGGTTAACACCATGACTCGGGCCCGATTGGTGGGTCTCCGGCCCGCCCCAAAACCCCATGATGATAAAAGTCGCATACCATTCTCCTTTCTTGACTTCCTGCTACGAGTCTTTGGCCGCGGCGGTTTCGAAAAGAATCTCCGCCGCGTTCATCTCCACAATTCAGATGTTAGATGCAATTTCACCCTCGTTCAAAACCAATGGCATTTCAGCCTGTTTTCATTTTTCCTGGAAGAACAAGGTCTTATCGGCCATACCCGATTCTCCTATAAGGCTGGTCTTCTTTGCTTGCAGGGGATGGTTCCCCCAAAAATACCCTGATACTATTTACGCACGCAGGTGGGCGGATTAAAATCGGCACTTGTGCCTAATTTTGAATAGGCACTTATACCTAATTTTGAAAAGGTGATTTGCACGGAAATAGTTGATTTGACTATAGGCGTGCACGATCCGTGTGGAAAAAAGTTGATTTGACTATGAGTGTAAGGTTGGGTGAAGGTTTTTACTAAGACGAACATCATTTGATGGGAACGTACTCCTCATTTGTTGCTGCGCACGTGGACTCGGTGGTAGAAAGCAGTTCAGCTATCTCTTTATTTGATTTCCCCTCGGCAAAATATTTTTATTTTTCCATGCTCCAGGTTTAAAACCTTCGCCTTTAGGCGAAAAGCTTTAGCTTTTTCTTTTAGTCAACAGAGCCACTTTGTCACCCTGAGCCGAAGGGTCTCAAAAACGAGATTCTTCGCCGCCGGGGGCGGCTCAGAATGACAGATGTGAATGACTTTTTTTTAATGGATTAATACCATTTTCTCTTTCAAGTGCAACAAACTTAATCTGTAACCTATTGATAACCCGTAATTATCTTTACCGAAAACCGAAAACCGTATAAGCGGGAAGGAACAATAGGCAAAAATACCTAATTTCCAGCAGTTATAATGCGGATTTATTGGGGGGAAAAGGGGATTGACATTAAAATAGAGCTGAGTATGCCTTTCAGCTTTTCAAGTCGGAGACGGTAAAAACCGCCTCCACATCCGGCGCCGCCTGGGCCACTGCCTCTTTGCCTCCCTCCTCCCGGTCCACCAGGATTAGCACCTTGACCACCTCCAGGCCGAAGTCCCGGGCCGCGGCGATGGCCTTTAGGGTGGATTGCCCAGTGGTGATGACATCTTCCACGATAACTACCCGGTGGCCGGGCCGGACGTCTCCCACCAGCAGGCCTCCGGTGCCGTGCTCCTTGGGTTGCTGGCGCACCGAAAAGGCGTTGATGGGCTGGCCCTTCTGGTAGCTGATGAGAGCCGCGGCGTGGGTGATGGGGTCCGCGCCCATGGTCAGGCCGCCGATGGCGTCCACTTCCAGGTCCTTGACCAGCTCGAAGAAAATTTCCCCGAGGAGGGCCAGCCCCTGGGCATTGTGGGTCACCGGGCGGCAGTCCACGTAATAGGGGCTTTCCCGCCCCGAGACCAGCTTGAAGGGCTTATCCGGGCTGTACTTGAAAGACTTTTCCTTGAGCAGGTTTAGGAGTTGCCGCCTTCTGGGGTCCATATCATTCCTTCTTAGCGTCTTGGCGTCTTTGCGAGAGACATCTAGGTATTCGCGATTTTAAGGTAATCTTTAATCGCGTCCCGGGTGGACTGAAACGCGATTTTCTCCCAGGGAATCTCTTTCAGGCCGAAGACCTGGGCTTCCAGGGTTTCATCCCCGGGACTCAGTTCCCCGGCCAGGTATTGGGTCAGGTAGGCCGCGACCACGGTGCGGTGGTTCTGGTAGGAATACAGGTTGAGCAGCCGCACCACCTTAACCCTCAGGAAGGTTTCTTCCCAAGTTTCCCGCACCACCGTCTCTTCCACCGGCTCCCCGGCGTCCACAAAGCCTCCGGGCACCACCCAGAGGCCGTAGCCCGGTTCGATGCTGCGGCGCACCATTACCAGGCCGCCATCCAGAGGGACCAGGGCGATGGCCGCCAGCTTGGGGTCGATGTAAAAGATAAATTCGCAGACCTTGCAAACCAGACGCTCGGGCTCTCCGGCTTTGATCAGCCTTTTTTCCAGCGGGCCGCCACACCGGGGGCAGAAGTTATATAAGTCCGCGTGCCAGTAACTCATAAAAACAGTTTTCAGTTTTCGGTTTTCTGTCTCCCGTCTCCCGTCCCCGGTCTCCGGTCTCCGGTTAACCTATCCCAACTTAAATGGCACTGGAGTAAAAGTCAAAGCAAACACCAATACGGTGAAAAAGCCCAATATTTTCCGGGGTGCGTCCAAGGGCACCCAGTCATTGGAGGGAGGCGGGTGCCGGAGCCCCAGGAAATACAGCAATACCGCCCATACCAGCCAGCCTTCCCATAAAAGGATGCCGCAGAGCACTAAAAAAGTAAGGGCGGTCCAGGAAATCTGGCGGTGGCTCTCCGGAAACAAGGCATAGGCCACATGGCCGCCATCCAACTGGCCCACCGGGATCAGGTTCAGGGCGGTGACCAACAGGCCGATCCAGCCGGCAAAGGCCACGGGGTGAAGCATGATGTGGTGGTCGTCGGGCAGGAACCCGTAAACCAGCCAGCTCAGGCCCTGAAAGAGCAGGGGTTCCCCCAGGACCAGGCCCTCCGCCGCCCCCTGGACCACCCGGACTTCCGAGAGTTTCAAACCCACCAGGATCACCGGGATGGCCACCGACAATCCGGTGAGGGGCCCTGAACAACCCACGTCCAGAAGGGCCCGCTTGTCGGTGATGGGAGAGCGGATGCGGATAAAAGCTCCCAGAGTGCCGATAATAAACGGAAAGGGCGGCGCGGGGATAAAATACGGCAGTGACACGTTCAGGTGGTGCCGCCGGGACATCAGGTAGTGGCCCATCTCGTGGGTCCCCAGGATAAGAAGGAGCGTGAAGGAGAAAGGAATGCCCCGGTATAGCTCCCCAGGGTCGGTAAAGGGATTCACCCCCTGCTGCAAAGCCCCGGCGATGACGGTGGTGGCCACCGTAGCCAGAAAAAGCAGCAGCTGGAGCCGGACACGCCGGGGACCGGGGGGCTTCGGCGCCTGGAGGTGCTCCCAGGGCCGCCAACCACCCGGTTGAAGCGGAGGGGGCGGGCCGAAGGGCCATTCTTTAGGATTCTCGTTCACTTCAGACCCACTGCCTCCTTTAGATCTCTCAGTTCCTGGCCGGTAAGAACCCGGTGACTTCCCCGGGGGAGCCTTCCCAACCGCAACGGGCCGAAGGCGATGCGCTTCAGCTTTAAGACCGGGTGACCCACCTGCTCCATCAGCCGCTTGACCAGATGGTAGCGGCCTTCCCACACGGTAAGTTCCAGGACGGATTTATCCGGCTCCTTTTTCCTCAAAAACACCTCTGCGGCTACCTTCCGCCCTTCCAACTCCACTCCCGCGGCCAGGCGGTTTAGCGTCTCTCTGGCCACCTCCCCGGCCACCGTCACCCGGTAGGTGCGGGGCGTCTGATAGCGGGGGTGGGTCAGCCGCTGGGCCAGTTCCCCGTCATTGGTCAACAGCAGCAGCCCCGTGGCATCATAATCCAAGCGGCCTACGGGATAGAGCCGCCCGTATTTTTCCCCCACCAACTCCGTGACCACCCGGCGCTCTTGGGGGTCTTTCGTGGTGGACACGTAGCCGTACGGCTTGTGCAGCATCACGGTGATGAGGGGCGCCGCCTGGACCCGGCGGCCATCCACCTTGACTACGCTCCGCTCCGGGTCCACCTTGACCCCCATCTCCGTGACCACCTGGCCGTTGACACTCACCCGGCCGGCCAGGATCCATTGTTCCGCCTGCCGCCTTGAAGAGACCCCCATTCGGGATAAGAACTTGTGCAGCCGCTCCATGGTCACGGTGTCATCAAAAACACAGAGACACAGAGATCCCAGAGATTCACAGAGTATTCTAGCGGTTTCTCTGTGTCCTCTGTGCTACTAATCTTTAGTTTCTTGTTTTTTGACAAAGAAATTGCTTTCAAGCTACTTATTTAACTAACTAATTAATTATTGAAACCACGGCGGCAGGAAGGCAGGTTCGGGGTAGGGGAGGGACATTAAGCGAGCCAGACTTTCTTCCTGGTCGGAGCCCAACAGCAGGCGCAGCAAAGACTTCTCTTTCTCCGGGTACACCGCTTCCACTTTGCCGGTGATGCCCGCCATCCGGCCGGCCCGTTCGATGGCGTCAGACAAATTCCCCAATTCGTCCACCAGACCCAGATCCATGGCCTGGGCGCCGGTGTAAATCTGTCCCTGGGCCAGGGACCGCACCTTGGCCACCGTAAGCTTACGGGTCCGGGAAATGTCCTGGATGAACTGCTCATAAATGTTGTCAATTAAGCGCTGCATATAGGCCCGCTCTTCCGGAGTCATGCGCCGGAAAGGGCTGCCCACGTCCTTATAGCGCCCGGCTTTCAGGGTGAAGAAGTCCAGGCCCAGCTTCTTGGTGAGCTGCTCCACGTTGGAGAACTTGACAATGACCCCGATGCTGCCGGTGGCGGTGCCGGGGGAGGCCATGATCAGGTCGGCGCCCAGGCAGACGTAGTAGCCCCCCGAAGCCGCCAGGGTGCCCATGGAGGCCACGATCTTCTTGTCTTTGCGGACCTTTTCCATCTCCCGCATCATTTCCTGGGATGGGCCCACCGCGCCTCCGGGGGAATTCACCCGCACCACGATGGCCTTGACACGGGAATCTTTCTGATATTTTTCCAATTGTTTAAGGAAGGACTGGGACTCGGCGATTAAACCCTTTATCTCCAATACTCCCACTTTTTCTTTGGCCAACCGTCCGCTGGAGGCAAGGGCGAAGGCCAGGATGGTCAGGCCCACAAAAAAGGACACTACCAGGATGGTGATCAAAAAGGCGGATAATAGGGGATGCTTCTTCATAGGTTCTGGGTTTCAGGTGTCAGGTTTCAGATATCAGGAGGAAGCAGTTTGGCGGTTTAGCAGTTAGTCTAACCCGCCAACCCGGTAACCCGCTAACATCTGCCCCCTGAAACCTGACTACTGGTTATTCTTCTGCTTCTCCTCCAGGGATTCCCGGATAAGTTCGCCCAGGCTGGTGGTGGCCTCCTGGCTGCGCATGTAATCCCGGTAATGGGACTGCTCTTCTTCAGCCTCCAGGCGGCGGATGCTCAAGCCGATGCGGCGCTCCTGGGGCGAGCTGTGAATCACTTTGGCTCGCACCGTATCCCCCACCTTCAGGGTGGAAATCTTCTGTTTGTCCCGCCCCAGCTCGGAGATGTGCACCAGGCCCTCGATGCCTTCTCCCACCTCCACGAACATGCCGAAGTCGGTGATGTTGGTGATGGAGCCCGAGACGGTGGAGTTCACCGGAAAACGCTGGTCAATGGTTTCCCAGGGGTTGGGGGTGAGATCCTTGATGCTCAGGGAGAAGCGCTCGTTTTCCTTGTCCACGTACAGGACCTTGGCCTGCACGGTCTGGCCTTTCTTGAAAATCTCCGAGGGATGTTTGAAGCGCTTGGTCCAGGAGATGTCGGAAATGTGGACCAGGCCGTCAATGCCTTCGTCGATGCCGATGAAGATGCCGAATTCGGTGATGTTCTTGATCTTGCCTTCAATGATGGAACCCACCGGATATTTTTCGCCGATGACTTCCCAGGGGTTGGGCTCCACCTGCTTGAGGCTCAGGGAGACCCGTTTGCGCTGGGAGTCGATTTCCAGGACGGCGCACTCCACCATGTCGCCCACGGACAGCACCTGGGAGGGATGGCGGATCTTGCGGGTCCAGGACATCTCGGAGATGTGAATGAGCCCCTCCACCCCGGGCTCCAGCTCCACAAAGGAGCCGTAGTCGGTGAGGCTCACCACCCGGCCGCTGACCCGGGCGCCCAGGGGGTATTTTTCCGCCACGGTGGTCCAGGGGTCGGCATAAAGCTGTTTCAGGCCCAGGGAGATGCGCTCCTTTTCCCGGTCGAAGCTGAGGACCTTAACCGCGATGGTGTCGCCCACCTTGAAGATATCCCCGGGGTGGCGCACCCGGCCATAGGACAGATCCGTGATGTGCAGCAAGCCGTCCAGGCCGCCCAGGTCCACGAAGATGCCGTAGTCGGTGATATTCTTGACCACGCCTTCCAGGACCTTGCCGTCCTCCAGGGTGGCCAACAGGGTGGCTTTGGCCTCAGTCTTGGCCTTTTCCAGGATGGCCCGGCGGGACAGCACCACGTTGCGGCGCTTGCGGTTGAACTTCAGCACTTGGAAGGTAAATTTCTGCCCGATGAGATGGTCGGTATGGCGCACCGGGCCCAGGTCCACCTGGGAGCCGGGGAGGAAGGCGACAATGCCCCCCAGATCCACCGACAGGCCCCCCTTGACCTTGGCCACCACGGTGCCGGTCACCACTCCATCGTGGTGATAAGCGTAACTGACCTCTTCCCACACCTTGATTTTGGAGGCTTTATTTTTGGAGAGCATCAGGGCGCCTTCTTCGTCCTCCCGGCCCTCCAGCAGGGCTTCCACCGTATCCCCTACTTTGGCGGTGATCTCGCCTTCCGGGGTGGTGAATTCGTGGATGGGAATCTGGCCTTCGGACTTGTAGCCGATGTCCACCATGACAAAGTCTTTGGTGATGGACACGATGCGTCCTTTGACCACTTCTCCTTCCTGAACCCTTCTGAGGCTCTCTTCATAAAGCTCCGTCATTTCCTGCATGTCGGATTCTTCCGAAGGGGTTTCGAGAGCCATCTCCCCGGGAGCCGCAGCAGTTTCTGCCACGGTGGTTTCTTCCGCCAAGGTTTCTGCCGCGGCGGTTTCCTCCACCGCGGTTTCTTCCACGGCAGCTTCTTCCCTGGGCAGGCTCTCCGGCTCCTCCGGCAAGGTGTGGTGGGTGGCCAGTTCTGTTTTTTCCATACCGTCCATTTGAAAGGTTCTCCCTTAACGATTTACTTGATCTTGATATATGTGCCGCGCCGGCCTTCAGTCCAGCAATTCCCGGACCCGGGCCAGACATTCTGTTACGACTTCATCGATGCTCAACGAGGTGGTGTCAATCACCTCCGCGTCCTCAGGAACCCGCAAAGGCGCTTCGTTCCTGGTTTCATCCTGGCGGTCCCGGGCCGCCAGCTCCTTCATGACCTCCTCCAGGGGCGGCGGGTCGCCGTCTTTTTGATAGTCCTGGAGACGCCGCCGGGCCCGGGTGGCCAGATCGGCAGTGAGATAGAATTTACAAAGCGCGTCGGGAAAGACCACGGTGCCCTGATCCCGGCCTTCGGTGACCACGCCGCCATTTTGGGCCAATTGCCGCAGGCGCTCCTTCACCCAGCGGCGCACTTCCGGCAGCGCCGCCACTTCCGAGGCGGCCCGGCTCACCCAGGGCTGGCGCAACTCCTCTTTTATCTCCCGGTCGTTAATGACCAGATGAAAGCCCTGGCCGTCGGAGGTCACCCGGGGTTGAAAGCCCTGAAGAAACGCGCTCAGCGCCTTTAGGTCCTTCAGGTCCATCCCGGAGCGGCGAGCCTGCCAGGCCACGGCCCGATAAAAAGAGCCGCTGTCAATGTAGAGATAACCCAGGTTTCGGGCCAGGAGGCGGCCCACCGTGCTTTTGCCGGCCCCCGCCGGGCCATCGATGGTGATAACGCCCCGTTTCTCCACTCAGCCGCGCCGCTCCAGCACCATTTGTAATGTGTCCAGGAAACGGCGATTTTCTTCGGGCAGACCTACGTTGACCCGGATATAGTCGGGGAATCCATAGGCATCCATGGCCCGGATGATGACCCCGTGTCTGAGCATGGCGTCATAGACCTCCCGCCCTGGCCGGTCCACGTGGATGAGGATGAAATTGGCCTGGGTGGGAACAAAAGAAATCCCCCGGTCTCGAAGTTCCCGGCAGATAAAGTCCCGGCCCGAGAACACCAGTTCTCGGGTGCGCTTTAAGAAGTCCCCATCCGTCAGGGCGGCCCGGGCCGCCACCTGGGCCAGACGGTTGACGTTGAAGGGCAGGCGCAGGCGGTTGACGTATTCCCACAACTCGCTGGGTCCATAGCCGTAGCCGATGCGCAGACCGGCCAGGCCGTAAGCCTTGGAGAAAGTGCGCAGGCCCACCAGGGGGCGGTCTTCCCGCAAATAATCCAGCCCCGATGGGACCTGGGGGTCGTCAGCGAACTCGATGTAGGCCTCATCTAGGACCACGGTGACCGTGGGGGGCAAAGCCGCCAGGAACTCTTCCCACTCCTGCCGGTAAAAAACGGTGCCGGTGGGATTATTGGGGTTGTTGAGCAGAATGAGCCGGGTCTGGGGAGTCACCGCCTGGGCCAGGGCGGGAAGGTCCACCCTCATCTCCTTAAGGGGCGCTTCCCGGAAGACGCCTCCCACGGCCTGGGTGAGGAGGCCGTACATGAGAAAGGTGTGGGTGGTGCTGAGCACTTCGCCTCCGGGGGGGACCAAGGTCCGGATGAGCAGGTCCAGGACTTCGTCGGAGCCGTTGCCCATGAGCAATTGCTCCGGGGAAATCCCCAGATGCCGGCTTAAATCTTCTTTCAGGTAATAGACGTGACTGTCGGGATAGCGGTGGAGAGTGGCCAGGTTCTCCTGAATGGCGGCCAGGGCCCGGGGGGAAGGACCTAAGGGATTTTCGTTGGAGGCCAGCTTGATGGCGTCCGTTACTCCCAGTTCCCGGGCCAGTTCTTCCAGGGGTTTGCCCGCCTGATAGGGCGTCAGTTGCGCCAGGTGGGGCAGGATCATGGAATTAAACGGAATTTGGGCGGCCATATACTTAATACAATCTTGGGGCCGGAAAAGGTCCTCGGTAAAGGAGGGAATCTGAGGCAAGCTGATTTTAGCGTTAATGATGTTGCGAAGGTTTAGGCGTCCTGGGATAGAAATCCAGAACCGCCTCCTTTACCCAGTTTGTCTTTAATTTAAACCGGTTACCCTTAGGACATACTCCTTTATCACCAGGCCAAGCCCGGTAGTTCAGACTAGCATTTTTTTTTATCCTAATTTCCTTGAAAAAGCAAGCATTTTTGAAAAGGGCGCCGAGATGTTTAATTCAGGCCACCAAAATGTATCTAGGCATTATTACCTATACCTGAATTAGGCACTTTTACGGATGACCGATTAGGCATTTTGACGGATTTCTTTATTACATTCTAATGTGTAGGGTACCCATAGAAAATACTGCGGGCAAATGGGAAGGGCCGGCAAAAGAGCCCCTGGATAGCAAGTCTGGTCCAAAAATATTTACTAACCTGAAAGAATATAGGGAGAAATTTGTTATGCGACGGAAAATGTTTTTAATTCTGGCAACGGTATTGCTATCCGGCGCTTTTTCCCATGGCGCCTTGGCCGGCATCGCTTTGGTGGGGCCTCCCAACCCCGTACCGGGATTTCCGGCTTTTCCTGGATATCCCCAATACTATAAAGACACTAATGGCGCCATCGTAGAGTTGCCTCAGCCGCCGGTGGGCGACCCCGTAAACCCGGCGCCGGTTCCTCCCACCATGATTTTCGACACCCCCATTGCAGGCGACGCCTTCAGCCAGGCCATCGGTTTCGGCACCGAGGCTTTTTACTGGTACGCCACCGCCCGGACTAGAACCAGGTTTGGGAACTGCACCTTTATTTTCGGACTGGAAGCGACTTACCTTACCCCAGGGGACCCCACTACCGCAGTGGTATTTTTTCGGACCCGCGTGGTGGCCCTAAAGGTCCTGATACCGGGGACTTACCTGTTATACACCCCTTTCGGGGTTGAAACCATCGTCGCCGCCACCGCCGACCTGTTTAAGAAACGGGGACTGGTTTACACCCGGGATGTGGGGGCCACCCCGTTGGATTTCGCCGCGGTGCAGACGGCGGGGGCTCCCGTTACTTTCCTGAGGGCCACCGCCATGGCTCCCGGGGTGGACCCGACGCAATGGCTGGGCGACGGGGTGACCAGCTCCACAGTGACGGGAAGCCCCATCGGTTACAACAAGGTGCGGTTGGAAGCCCCCCCGGGGGTTAACCTGGACGGTCTGGGCAATAACTTCGTGGAAACGGATATATTCACCGTGTCCGGCAAGATTCCCGGGGTGATTCCCACGGCCTTGACCGTGGACCGGGCCACTTATAATGCCGCCGCTTCTTCTTTGGATGTCTTTGTCTCCACCGACCCCAACGCCACGGTGGATGTCATCAACGGCAACACCGTTCCTCCCACCACTCTGTTCACGGGCCTGGCCGATGCCACGGGGAAATTTTTTGCTCATATTGCCTATGCGGCCCTGCCCAAGCCCCTGACCGTCACGGCTTCGGCGCCGCCCCATTCTCCGAAAACGACCACTCAAAATCCGGTGGATGTGGTGGTCATTACCCAGGCGGATTACAATGTAGGTTTGGGGACTCTTACGGTCACGGCCCAATCCAGCGACCCCGGGGCGGTGCTTACGGCCACCGGATTCGGGCCGCTGGGAGCTCCTTTTGCGGTGGCCTGGCCTCCTCCGGCCCGGGTGGACGTGACTTCCACCGGCGGCGGCAAAGACACCGCGCTGGTGAACCTGGTGCCTTAATAATAAGGGAAAGCGTGGCTTTGGAAGCCAACTACTCCCTTTCCTGGTTAAGCAAAGGAGAACAACGATGAAGCTGAGAAAAAATATAAGTCTTATCCTGGCCGTGGTTTTATCGGCCGGCCTGGTTTCCCAGGCCGCATTCGCCGGACTGGCGGAAGTAGGGCCTTTAAGGCCCATCGCCGGGTTTCCCACTTTTATCGGATTTCCCCAATGGTATAAAGACACTAATGGGACCATGGTGGAGATGCCCATTCCGCCGGCGGGCTTCTTCGCGGCGCTGGTTCCGCCCACGATGATTTTCGACGCGCCTATTCCCGGCAACGCCTTTAGTGCGGCTCTCGGATTCGGGAGCGAATGTTTCTACTGGTACGCCGCAGCCGCCATCAAATCCAGGGTAAAAGCTGTTCTAACCCTGGGACTGGAAGCCTCCTTCGGAGCGGGCCTGGGGGCCGACCCCACCTCTCCGGTGGTCTTCCAACGGGTCCGCCTCCAATCCACCGGCCCCTTTATTCCGGGAACCTATACCGTGAAACACCCTTACGGAACATTCACCGTGGTCCAAACCGCGGCTTTACAAAGGCAGCAGAAGGGGGTCAGGTATGTCAATGATATCGGGGCCATACCCAATAATTTCACCGCGGCCCTGACCGGCCCCATCGGACCGTTCCTGAAGGCCACGGCAGTGGCGCCTGGGGTGGACCCGACTATGTGGCTGGGCGACGGGGTGACGACGTCCACGGTGACTGGCAGCCCCCTGGTGCCTCCTTTCAACAAGTTCCGGCTGGAAGGTCCCCCGGGTTCGAACCTGGACGGCCGGGGAAACAATTTCGTGGAGACCGATCTATTCACCATCTCCGCCAAAAGCCCCGGGGCCATCTCTTCTTCTTTGACCGTGGATCGGCTTACCTATAACGCTGCGGTTCCGGAGGTGGATGTCTTTGCCGTTACCGACCCCGATGCCACGGTGACTGTTTCCAACGGCGCCACCGTTCTGTTCACGGGGACGGCCAACGCGGCGGGGAAATTCGCGGCGCAAGTCCCGTATGTCGCACCCTTGCCCCGGCCCTTGACTATCAGCGCTCTGGCTCCGACTCCAGCTGGGGGGCTCCCCTTTACGGCCAAATCGGTTAATCAGAACCCGGTGGATGTGGTGACCATTACTCAAGCGGATTACAGCCTGGCCGGCGGGACATTGACCATTGCTGCGACTTCCAGCGACCCCGGCGCCACTTTGACGGCCACGGGATTGGGGGCGGTTAACCCGGTGGGAGTGGCTTTTCCCATCGTGGGGCCTCCTCCGGCCACCGTGGAAGTGACCTCTACAATGGTAGGGGGCGGCGGTGGTAAGGATACTGCATTGGTAAACATCGTGCCGTAATTTAAAAAAGAATCAAAATTAAAAGGGGCGGCCGCCATAGCCGCCCCTTATTATTTGGGGGCGGGGGAAAAAGAGACTATAACATGAGTGGCACAGGCTTCCAGCCTGTGGGAAAGTCACTTGGCAATGGCCCATGAGGCGCTGGTTCAGGCTGCTTTCTAAACTTTGAACCTTGAACTTTTCGAGACAAGTTATACCAAGTTCAGTTTCAGATGCAACAAATTCTATGGCTAACTTATTGATAATGCAATTTCTTTTAACCGAAAACCGAAAACGGTATTAATCAGACGGCAGCCGGGAGCCCCTGCCTCGATTTTTTAAACGGCATGTTGGGAGAATCACCGGGCCGGGGATGACCGCCGGCGGGATTGATACAAGCTGGTGGCCAGGTAAACCAGGGACAGGAGCAGCACGATGGTGGCCCCCGGCGGGTAGTCCATGCTGTAGGAAACCCCCAGGCCCCCCACCATGGAGCCCACCGCGGCGCCGGCGGAGACTCCTATCATGGCCCGGATCTGGCGGCTCAGGTTTTGGGCGATGGCCCCGGGGATGACCAATAGGGCCGACACCAGAATGATCCCCACCAGGTAAATGGACACAATAATCACCAGAGCCATCATCACCAGGAAGAGGTAGCGCAGCAACCGCACCGGCACTCCGCTCACCCAGGCCATTTCTTCATCGAAACTTAAAAAGACCAGTTCCTTGAAAAAAATCCAGATCAGGATCAGAACGCCGCCGGTCACCAGGAGGATTTCCGTCACCTGCCGGGGGCCGATGGCCAGGAGGTTGCCGAAGAGAAACCCAAAGACGTCCACGTTGTAGGCCCGGGACAGGTGCAGAAAGACCAGCCCCAGGGCCATGGACGCGGCAAAAAAGATGCCGATGGCGGTGTCTTCTTCCACCCGGCCGTGGGTCTGGGTCCATTCAATGAGCAGGGCCACTCCTACGGAAAAGAGGATGCCGGTCCACAGGGGGTCCACCCCCAGCAGAAATCCCAGGGCCACCCCGCCGAACGCGGAGTGGGAGATGCCCACCCCGATGAAGGCCATGCGCCGCAGGATGACAAAGACCGAGAGGACCCCGCACAGCAAGCTCACCAGCAATCCCGCGGCCAAGGCCCGCTGGAGGAATCCCAGGGTAAAGAAATCAGTCATCGTGGATTTTCACCACCCGGTGGGGGATCTCGCCGTGAAAGAGATATTCCACGCTGCAACCGAAGGTGCTCTCCAGAGGAATTCTCCCGATGGGCGGCGGCTGGTGCACATGCACCCGGCGGTTGAGACAGACGATGTCGTTCACGTGCCGGGCCACCCCGCCGATATCGTGGGAAACCATGAGCACCGTGAGGCGCAGTTTTTCTTTGAGGCCGTAAATCATTTCGTATAGATCATCCTGGGCGCAGGCATCCAGAGAAATGAGGGGTTCGTCCAGGATGAGGATCCGGGGCTCAACGCACAAGGCCCGGGCGATGAAGACCCGCTGCTGCTCGCCGCCGGAGATTTCCCCGATGGGGCGGGCCGCCAGGTGGGGGATGCCTACCATCTCCAGGTGGCGCCGGGCCAGATCCACGTCTTCCGGCCGGGGCCGGCGTCCCAGACCGATGCGCCCGTATCTTCCCATGAGGACCACGTCCAGGACGGAGACGGGAAAGCGGGGGTTGATGAGGGGCTTTTGGGGGAGGTAGCCCATAACCTCGCCCCGGTGGCGCAGTTTCTGGGGGGATTCGCCAAAGACCCGCACCTGCCCCCGGCTGGGCGGCGCCAGGCCGAGGATCACCTTGAGGAGGGTGCTCTTGCCGCCGCCGTTGGGCCCCAGGATGCCCACGAAACGCCCGGCTTCGATCTCCAGGCTGATGTCCTCGAGAACGGTTAGGCCGTTGTAGGAAACCCAGAGGTTTTTGGTGGCTACGGCAATTTCGGGCATATTTATCTCATGGGAAATTCTGGGTTAAGAGGTTAAAAGGTTAAGAGGTTAATGTGGATAAAAGGAAATGGCGAAATATATAGTCTTTGTCTTGTCCCTTTTAACCTTTTCCCCTTTTAACCTTTTAACCCAATTATTTCATCGCCTTTTCCATGGTGTCCAGATTATATTTCATTAACTTAATGTAGTCGGACCCATAAGGCGGCCGGCCCCCTACCGGGTCCAGCATCAGCACCTTGACCCCCGCTTCCTGGGCGATGACTTCCGCCACCCGGGGACTGAACTGGGGCTCGGAAAAGACCACCCGGATGCCGAAATGCCGGATGTCCCGGATGAGTTTCCGGAGATGCTTGGGAGTCGGTCCCCGGCCCGGGGCCATTTCAATCACTCCCACTTCCCGGAGGCCGTATCTTTGGGCAAAGTAGGCGTAGGCCGGGTGGAAGCAAACATATTCCTTAATGGTCCAGGCCGCGGTCCGCCGGGTGATTTCCTGGTGCAGGTCTTCCAACTCAGCCAGGAATTTTTGCAGGTTGGCGGTGTACAGTTCTTTATGGGTCGGATCTACCTCGATTAAGGCCGCGGCGATTTTCCCGCAGATTTCCTGGGCCAGGACCGGGTCCAGCCAGATGTGGGGGTTGCCGGAGGCATGGTGGTGGGCTTCTTTGGCTTTGGGGCCATGGCCTTGGTGGACCTCCTTTCCCTCCCCCTCATGGTGGGGGTGATCCCCGTCCTGGAGCATGGTTATGCCCCGGGCCGCTTCCACCACGGCCACCGCGTCGGTATGGGAGCGGCGTACCCGGTCGGCCCAGGGTTCCAACCCGGCCCCGATGTACACCAGCACCCTCGCCCGGGCCGCCCGGGCCATAACCGAGGGCGGCGGCTCAAAAGCATGGGGGCTGGCCCCGGGAGGGATGAGGGTTTCCACCTCCACCCGGTCGCCCCCCACCCGCCGGGTAAAATCGGCGAGGGGGAGGATGCTGGCGGCCACGGTGATCTTAGGGGTGTCGGCCATGGCCGCAGGCGCGGTCAGAATAGGCCCGGCCAAACTTACCAAGATAAGTAACGCAAGCTTTCGTTTCATATGTATCCAACCCATAGTTTACCTTGACCGGGGACCGAAGACCGGTTGCTAATGCAACTTAATTGCGTTTATTTTTCTGCTCACCGCTCACTGCTCACTGTCCCTCCCGGCACTTATGGCACTGGCCAGCCACCCGGATGTCGATGCGGTCGGCCCGGTTTCCCAACGGTCCCTGGATTTCCGCCCACATGCGACTCAAGGGCACGGGGTCCAGGCACTGGACTTCCCGGCAGGTGAGGCATTGAAAGTGGGGGTGGGGCGGGTGGTGCTCGCAGGCCAACTCAAAATGGGCGGCCCGATCGTCCAGAGAAACCTTTCTCAAAATGCCCCGGGCGGTGAAATCTTCCAAGATGCGGTAAATTGTAACCTTATTGACCCGGCGCCGAGTTCGGAGCCGTTTTAGGATTTCCCCAGTCCGCAAGGCCTGCTCCGCTTCGCCCAGAATTTCCAGGACCGCCAGGCGCACCGGGGTGGGCCGCACTCCGTGCCCGGCCAGCAACTGGGGGAAATTGCACCGGTCACTCATGACCCCAAAATAATCATAAATCAACTCAGTTGCAAGCATAAGTTTGACTTTTCTATATCTGGCGCCGATGGTCCTGGCAATGAGGCCAGTTCGGGGCGCCTGGGAAGATTGGTTGCGTTTCCTTTTTGGTATTTCCTTCCGAAAAAGGGCTACTCGGTTTGGGTTTATCCTTGATTTCCTTTTTCGGAGCTAAGGCAATAATCAAAAAAACTTTAATAGCTGACTGCTGACTGCTGACCGCTTTTAAAACCGGTTGAGATTTCCCGGAAAAATTGATATGTAGAAAGGTGCTCCGGCCTCAGGCGCTTAACATCCGGGCCGGCCAAGGCAACCTCGCGGGAAGGGAGAACTTGATGTCTGGGAAAACCGCCAATATCCGCAATTTCGCCCTCATCGGCCACGGCGGCTGCGGCAAAACCTCGCTGGCCGAAGCCCTGCTCTTCGCGGCCGGGGCCACCTCCCGCCTGGGAAAGGTGGACGACGGCAGCTCGGTCCTCGATTACGAAGCCGAGGAAATCAAACGCAAAATCACCATTTCCTCCGCGTTCCATCATTATACCTGGAAGAAACACACCACCTACCTGGCCGACACCCCCGGGGACGACAACTTCCTCTCCGACACCCGGGCCGCCCTGCACGTGGCGGATTCTGCGGTGGTGGTGGTGGACGCGGTGGACGGCGTCAAAGTGGGCACCGAAAAGGTGTGGCAGACCGCCAACCATTACGGCCTCCCCCGCCTCATCTTTATCAATAAAATGGACCGGGAGCGGGCCGACTTCGCCCAGGCCTTGAAGAGCGTCAAAGACATCCTGGAAGCCCAGCCCGTGCCGGTGCAGATCCCCATCGGCCAGGAGACGGCCTTCCGGGGGGTAGTGGACCTGGTGAGTCTCCGGGCCTACCTTGCCCCCGCCGGCGGCGGCAAACTGGAGCCCGGTCCCATCCCCGAAGCCATGAACGACGCGGTGGCGGAATTCCGCAACGATCTTCTTAACTTCGCCGCGGAAAGCGACGATGAGCTTATTGAAAAATTCCTGGAAACGGGCGACCTGACCCCGGAAGAGATTTATCGGGGCCTGCGCCTGGGCACAATAAAAGGCAGCATCATCCCGGTGCTCTGCGGCGCCGCGGCCACCAACGTGGGACCGGTTTTGCTGCTGGATGCCGTCAATAACTATCTCCCGGCGCCGGAAGACCGGGGCCCGGTCAAGGCCCAGACCCCCGGCGGCGGCGACGCGGAACTGGAAGCCGACCCCGACGGCATTCTGGCGGCCCAGGTCTTCAAGACCGTGGCCGACCCTTACGCCGGGCGCCTCTCCATCTTCCGGGTTTACTCCGGCACCATGAACTCCGACAGCACCGTATTCAACATCAACAAGGGGGTGCCGGAGCGCTACGGCCAACTCTTCCTGCTGGAGGGCAAAAGCCAGAAAGCCGTGAGCGCCATCGGCCCCGGGGCCTTCGCCGCGGTGGCCAAACTCAAGGAAACGGTCACCGGCGACACCCTGGCCACCGAGGCCAAACCGGTGGTGCTGCCGCCCCTCACCCCGTCCAAAACCATGGTCACTTTTGCGGTGGAACCCAAGAGCCGGGGCGACGAAGACAAGGTCTTCTCCTCCATCGGCAAGCTCCAGGAGGAGGACCCCTCTCTGAGGCTCACCCGCAACGCCGAAACCAAAGAGATTCTGCTGTCCGGCGTGGGCGCGGTGCACATCGAGGCCACCGCGGAAAAGCTCAAGCGCAAGTTCGGGGTGGAAGTCAACCTCAAACCCCCCAAGGTGCCCTACAAGGAGACCATCAAAGGCAGCGTCAAGGTCCAGGGCAAATATAAGCGCCAGTCCGGCGGCCGGGGCCAATACGGCGACACCTGGCTGGAGTTGGAACCCCTGCCCCGAAGCACGGGCTTCGAGTTCGCAGACAAGATCGTGGGCGGCGCCATCCCCAAACAGTACATCCCCTCGGTGGAAAAGGGCATCGTGGAGGCCATGACCGAAGGCATTCTGGCCGGCTTCCCGGTGGTGGACTTCCGGGTCACCCTCTACGACGGCTCCTTCCACGACGTGGACTCTTCGGACATGGCTTTCAAAATCGCCGGGTCCATGGGTTTCAAAAAAGGCATGCTCCAAAGCAACCCGGTGCTGCTGGAACCCATCATGAAGATGAATATCACCGTCCCCGAAGAAAACATGGGCGACATCATCGGCGACTTGAACGGCCGCCGGGGCCGGGTCCTGGGAGTCGAAGCCCAGGGCAAGAACCAGGTCATCACCGCCCAGGTGCCCATGAGCGAAGTCCTGCTCTACGCCCCCGACCTCATCTCCAAGACCGGCGGCCGGGGCACCTTTGACATGGAATTTTCCCACTACGAGGAAATGCCCCCCCACCTGGCGGAAAAAGTCATCGCCGAAGCCAAGGCCGCGAGGGAGAAGGAGTAGGGAGGGAATGAATTATTTGAGGGAGGGGGTAAGGGCCGTCGGCCCTTACCCCCTCCCTCAAACTCCCTCCCCCAATCCCTTATATTTTTCATCTGGTTCCCAAGCTGCGCTTGGGAACCAGATGAGAAGCTAATTGCAAGGACAGAACAGGGGGTCCCAAATGGCTAACCTACCTGGCCCACAACCAGACATAAAATACTGCCCTATTTGCAAATCGGATTTAGTAAACGTCCCTAGAAGACAAATGAAATCAAGAGGCTATGTAAGAAGAGACGGCACTGTTTCAGCGCACACCCATACCTATGATTGCACAAGTTGCAGGCATAGGTTTGAGATTAACCAAGACAGATAAGCGTCAACCCCCAAGCTGCGTTTGGATGTCAGTGAAATATTTGGTAGCACAGGCTTTCCAGCCTGTGCCGCCGCAGGCTAAAGCCTGCGGCTACATTATCACAGACTCATTATGACTCTCAAATCTTTCCAAGGCCGCGTCCTGGCCGTTTCCATCAGCGACCGCAAAGGGGTCACCAAGCACAACATCCCCCAAGGCCGCCTGGTGGCGGACCATGGCCTGGAGGGGGACGCCCACGCGGGAAGCGGCCGCCAGGTGAGCCTTCTGGCCCAGGAGTCCATCGACAAAATGATCGCCCTGGGCGCGGCGGTGAGCCCGGGGGATTTTGCCGAGAATATCACCACCCAGGGAATAGAAGTCATGGCCCTGCCGGTGGGCACGGTCCTCAGAATAGGTAAAGAGGCCCTTTTGGAAGTCACCCAGATCGGCAAGGCCTGCCATAATAAGGGCTGCGCCATCCGCCAGCAGGTGGGGGACTGCGTCATGCCCCGGGAGGGGATTTTCGTCAA